>NZ_CP138214.1:310156-620312 GCF_034043515.1 Pseudomonas sp. MUP55
ACGCCGCACTGGCCGCGGTGAAGCGTTGGAGCTTCGTACCGGCCAAGCAGGGTGAAGTGGCGCAGGACGGCTGGGTCAGCGTACCGATCGATTTCAAGATTCATTAATTATTCAGCGGCACAGAGGGAAAACATCATGGCTTTGGCATCTCCACTTGAATCCATCGAAAGCGCGGTGATCTGGCTGCTGGTGGCCTTTTCGGTCGCCACCTGGGGCTTGGCGTTGTTGAAGGGCGTGCAGTTCGGGCGGCTCAAGGCCCAGGATCGCAGGTTTCATAAACAGTTCTGGGCTGCCTCAAGCCTGGACGCCGCCGCCGAACTGGCCGAAACCCAGCCAGGCGCAGCCGCCCGAGTGGCCCACGCCGGCTATGCCGCGATCCAGGTCGGCGACACCCAGCACGCGGCTGACCTGAGCCAGGCCATCAATCACCAGGACCGCCTCGAGCGTGCCCTGCGTCAGCAGATCGTGCGTGAGCGCCGCTCGCTGGAAACCGGGCTGGCGGTCGTCGCCAGTATCGGCAGCACCTCGCCGTTTATCGGCCTGTTCGGCACCGTGTGGGGCATCATGGAAGCGCTCAAGGGCATCAGCGCCGCCGGCTCGGCGAGCCTTGAAACCGTGGCCGGGCCCATCGGCGCGGCACTGGTTGCGACGGGTGTCGGGATCGCCGTCGCGGTGCCGGCGGTGCTGGTCTACAACTATTTCCTGCGCCGTCTGAAGCTGACGGCTGCCGACCTCGACGACTTTGCCCATGACTTCTACAGCCTGGCGCAAAAGAACGCCTTCCGTGTGCTGCTGCACCCGGCGCTGAACAAGGCCGGCGCTGGCAGCCCGCAAAAAGTGAAGGAGGCGTCCTGAGATGGCCTTCTCTACCCAAGACAGTGATGAGGTGCTGAGCGAGATCAACGTCACACCGCTGGTGGACGTGATGCTGGTGCTGCTGGTGGTGTTTATCGTCACCGCGCCGCTGCTCACCAACGCCATTCCCATCAACTTGCCCAAGACCGAGGCCGTCGCCCCGGTCGAGCAGAAAGACCCGTTGGTGGTAAGCATCGACGGTGCCGGCAAGCTGTTTATCAACAAGGACGAAATCCAGCCGGACCTGCTGGAATTCAACCTGCAGGCGGCCAAGGCCAAGGACCCCGATGTGCGGGTGCAACTGCAGGCGGACGATGGCGTGAACTACGGCGAAGTGGCGCGAGCCATGGCGTCTATCGAGCGTGCGGGGATTACCAAGCTGTCGGTGATTACGGCGCGCTAGCGCGTGGTTGTGAGCTTCAAGCTGCAAGCGGCAAGTAAAAGCTCGTCCCGCTTACAGCTATTTTTTCAGGCCGTCTCCTTGGCAGGGTGCGGCCTTTTTTTGCTCCAAACTTGCCGCTTGCCGCTAAACCCTTGAAGCTGCTTTTCAGTTATTAATAAATAGCTTCTTATTCCTTAACGAATATAACCCTCGTCCCTATACTGGTCAGCAACGTTAAACGCTGCAGGAGGGCACACCCATGCACAGCGAGTCGATTCGTTACCTGATCGTGCCGGGCTGGCAAGGATCGCCAGAAAATCATTGGCAAAGTCACTGGCAGAACAGCCTGCCCAACAGCGCGCGCGTGGAGCAGGATGACTGGCTCACCCCGCGCCGCGAAGACTGGGTGGCCGCACTGGCCGAGGCCATCGCCGCCGACGGCACCCCCGTGATCCTGATCGCCCATAGCCTGGGTTGCATCACCGTGGCGCACTGGGCGGCCACCGCACCGGTGCATTTCCTGCGTCAGGTGCGCGGTGCCTTGCTGGTGGCCCCGGCGGACGTCGAACGCCCGGCCTGCGCGCCGGCCCTGCGCAACTTCGCGCCGATTCCCGGCGACCTGTTGCCGTTTCCCAGCCAGGTGGTCAGTTCCGACAACGACAGCGCCGTCAGCGCGCCGCGTGCATTGGAGCTGGCGCGCCTGTGGGGCGCCGAAGCCGGGATTCTGTCCGGGGCCGGGCATATCAACGTGAAGTCCGGCCACCAGCGCTGGGAGCAGGGTTTCGCCTACCTCTATCGCCTGCAAAATCGCCTCGAGCATCACGCTCGGCGCACTGCATAAAACATTTCAACGCCCCGTCCCTGAGCGGATGGGGGCGGGAGCCTGCCATGAGTCTGCATGAAACCTACGGCCAGCCGTTGCTGACCTTTCCCGATGCCGAAAAAAGCCCGCTGAGCATTCGCGCCAAGGCGTTGGTGTTTGTCGACCCGCGTTCGCGCAAGCTGCGTGAAGACCTGGAAAACCTCGCACCGCGTGCATTGCCCGTGTTGATTCGTGGCGAGACGGGCAGCGGCAAGGAGCTGCTGGCGCGGCATATCCACCGTGGCAGTGATCGCACGGGCCTGTTTGTGTCAGTCAACTGCGGCGCGATCAGCCCGACCTACGCCGATGCGGAATTGTTCGGCTATGCCGCCGGCAGCCACAGCGGTGCGGCGAGCAGCCGGGCCGGGTGGTTTGGCTCGGCCAATGGCGGCACCCTGTACCTGGACGAAATCGGCGATCTGCCGTTGCCGATCCAGGTCAAACTGCTCGCTGCCCTGGAAAATCACGAAGTCACCCGCGTCGGCGCCCAGCAGCCAAGCCCGGTTGACGTGCGCCTGGTGGCGGCCACCAGCATCGACCTGGCCCAGGCCGTGGCGGCGGGCAAGTTTCACGAGCGCCTGTTTCATTATTTGAGCGAAGGCCAACTGGACCTGCCGGCATTGCGCGAACGGGTTGGCGACATCCTGTCCCTGGCCGAATACTTCCTCGGCATCTACAGCCAGCGCCTGGACCTGCCGGTGCCGCTGATCAGTGACGCGGCGCAGCGGGTGCTGGAGCACCATAGCTGGCCGGGCAATACCCGCGAGCTGGAAAACGTCATTCACTTTGCGTTGCTGGTGAGCAGCGGCGATGAAATTCTGCCCGAGCACCTGAACCTGCCGGTTGCCGGCTCGCCGTTGGAGCAGGTGCGGCGGATTTTCGCGAGCGCCAGTCCCGCCGAGCAGGAGACGCTGCGTAAATTCCTGTATGAGCAAAATGGAATATCAACGTGAATAAAAGATATTGTTCGGGAATAAAAAATCTAGGTATTGTCCACTCCACGCCGCGATAGCACTTCGCTGGCACCTCACATAAAAACGGTCGTTAGAAGGACATTGCATGAAAAAGGTTCTGTTGTTTACCGCACTGGCGGCTGCCCTGACTGCCAGCTTCGCCCAGGCCAACGAGAAACTGGTGGTGGCCGCCACCCCGATCCCGCACGCCGAGATCCTTGAGCTGATCAAGCCAACCCTGGCCAAGGAAGGCGTGGACCTGGAAATCAAAGTCTTCACCGACTATGTACAGCCAAACGTACAGGTCGCCGAGAAGCGCCTGGATGCCAACTACTTCCAGACCCTGCCGTACCTGGAAAACTTCAACAAGGGCAAAGGCACTAACCTGGTCACGGTCGTTGGTGTGCACGTAGAACCCTTCGGTGGTTACTCGAAAAAGATCAAAAATATCTCCGAGCTCAAGGATGGCGCCACCGTGGCTATCCCGAACGAAGGCTCCAACAGCGGCCGTGCCCTGTTGCTGCTGCAGAAAGCCGGTGTGATCACCCTGAAAGACCCGAGTAATGCCCTGGCCACGCCAAAAGACATCGCCAGCAACCCCAAGCACCTGAAATTCAAGGAGCTGGAATCGGCCCTGCTGCCCCGCGTGCTGGACCAGGTTGACCTGGACCTGATCAACACCAACTACGCTCTGGAAGCCGGCCTGAACCCAGCCAAAGACGCGCTGATCATCGAAGACGCCAAGTCGCCTTACGTGAACTTCCTGGTAGCACGCCCGGATAACAAGGACAGCGACGCGATCCAGAAACTGTCCAAGGCGCTGACCAGCCCGGAAGTCAAAGCCTTCATCGAGAAGAAGTACAACGGTGCGGTCGTGCCAGCGTTCTGATGTAACTCAAAACCCCCTTCAAGGTTTCAACGCCGGTGGCTAATACAGCACCGGCGTTTTTTTTATCGCTGACATTTGGAAATGCAAAAAAATGTGGGAGGGGGCTTGCCCCCGATAGCAGCGGGTCAGGCATCTATAAATGGCTGATACACCGCCATCGGGGGCAAGCCCCCTCCCACAGTTCACAGTTAGTTTTTCGGGTGATATCGATATGCCATTTCAGTATTTAAAGTTTGCTTTTTATACCTTTAAAGTTCGCGCTACCCGACGTTATCCACGCCGGAACGGACTGCGCTCGCGGCATTACCCATGCGGCGATCTGGATTGCACATGACCTTCGATTTCGCTTTTATCCTCAGCACCCTGCCGGCGTTTCTCAAAGCGGTCGGGGTGACCCTGCAAGTGGGCCTGATCGCCATTGCCACCTCCTTGCTGGTGGCGCTGATCAACGCGGCGCTGCTGGTGTTTCGCACGCCCTACCTGTCACGTCTGGTGGCGCTGTACGTTGAGCTGGCGCGTAACACACCGCTGCTGATCCAGCTGTTCTTCGTGTATTTCGCGCTGCCGGCCCTGGGCTTGAATATCTCCGGGTTCTGGGCGGCGATTATCACCATGACCTTTCTCGGCGGCGCCTACCTCACCGAAGTGCTGCGCGCGGGTGTGGAGGCGGTGCCGCTGGCGCAGATCGAGTCGGGCAAATCCATCGGCCTGTCCGACTGGCAACTGCTGCGCCACGTGATCCTGCCCCAGGCCGGTATCCTCAGCCTGCCGGCACTGTTCGCCAATTTCATCTTTCTGCTCAAGGAGACCACGGTGGTCTCCGCCGTGGCGGTGCCGGAGATTCTCTACACCACCAAAAGCTACATCGCGCTCTACTACAAGACCTACGAAATGCTCGCCGTATTGACGCTGATCTGCGTGCTGCTGTTTCTGCCGTTGTCGCTGTTGCTCAGCCGCGTGGAAAGGAGGCTCCAGCATGGCCAGTTCGGGTCTTGAGCTGCTGTGGGTGTCGTTGCCGCAACTGGGCAAGGGCGCTGCGCAAACCCTGTCGATCTCCTTCTTGAGCATCGCCTTCAGCACCGTCGGCGGGGTGCTGTACGGCGTCTTGCGCACCTTGAACAACCGGGTGGTCAATGCGCTGCTGCGGGTCTACCTGGAGTTGTTTCGCGCCATACCGGTGCTGGTCTGGCTGTACCTGTTGTTTTTCGGCCTGCCGATTTTCTTCGGCCTGAGCCTTCCCAGTTTCTGGTGTGCGGTGCTGGTGTTGTCGTTGTGGGGCGCCAGTGAAGTCGGCGAAGTGGTGCGTGGCGCGTTGCATTCGCTGCCGCGTGGCCAGCGCGAAGCCGGCTTGTCGATCGGGCTGTCCGCCCCGCAGTTGTATGGCTACGTGCTGTTGCCGCAAGCGCTCAAGCGCATGACGCCGCCCACCATCAACGTGTACACGCGCCTGATCAAGACCAGCTCGCTGGCCGTGCTGATCGGTGTGGTGGATGTGATCAAGGTCGGCCAGCAAATCATCGAGCGCACCTATGAGTCCGTGTTGATCTACGGCGCGCTGTTCCTGTTTTTCTTCTTTATCTGCTACCCGTTGTCGGCCGCCTCCAAGGTGCTGGAACGGCGCTGGGCCCAAGCATGAGCGCATTGATCGAGTTTCAGGGTTTCAACAAATTCTTCGGCGAACACCAGGTGCTCAAGGGCATCGACCTGAGCGTGCAACGTGGCGAAGTGGTGGTGATCCTCGGCCCCAGCGGTTGCGGAAAAAGTACCTTGCTGCGCTGCCTCAATGGCCTGGAAGTGGCTCACAGCGGGCACTTGCGCTTGGCCGGCAAAGAGCTGCTGGACAAGCACACCGACTGGCGCCAGGTGCGCCAGGACATCGGCATGGTGTTCCAGAGCTACCACCTGTTCCCGCACATGAGCGTGCTCGACAACATTCTGCTCGGCCCGTTGAAAGTGCAGAAGCGAGACCCGCGTGAAGCCCGCGAGCAGGCGCAAAAACTGCTCGAGCGCGTGGGCCTGGCCGACAAGCGCGACGCCTTTCCACGCCAGCTTTCCGGCGGTCAGCAGCAACGCATCGCCATCGTGCGTTCGTTGTGCATGAACCCGCAGGTGATGCTGTTCGATGAAGTCACCGCCGCCCTCGACCCGGAGATGGTCAAGGAAGTGCTGGAAGTCATCCAGGACCTGGCCCGCGATGGCATGACCCTGCTGATCGTCACCCATGAAATGGCCTTCGCCCGCGCCGTCGCCGACCGCGTGGTGTTTATGGAGGCCGGCCGCATCCTCGAACACAACACCCCCGAGGCATTCTTTACGAACCCGCAAACCGCACGCGCGCAGCAGTTCCTGGAGAAGTTCTCCTTTGTTTCAACACTGCCCAAAAAGATCAAGGAACTGGAGCTGATATGAAAAAGTTACTGCTGCCCCTGCTGGCCGTCGCGTTACTGGCCGGCTGCGACAAGAAGGCCGAAGAGCCCACCAAACCTGCCGCCGCCGCGGTGAGCGCGCTGGACAAGATCAAGGCACGCGACAAGCTGATCGTTGGCGTGTTCACCGACAAGCCGCCGTTCGGCTTCGTCAACGAGGCGGGCCGCTACGTCGGCTTCGATACCGACATCGGCCGCCAATTCGCCAAGGACCTGCTGGGCGATGAGAACAAAGTCGAGTTCGTTGCCGTGGAGCCGGCCAGCCGCATTCCGTTCCTGCAAAGTGACAAGGTCGACCTGATCCTGGCCAACATGACCGTGACCCCTGAGCGCAAGGAAGCGGTGGACTTCACCAACCCCAACCTGAAAGTCGCGGTACAGGCGCTGGTGCCCAACAACAGCCCGGTCAAGAGCCTGGATGACCTGGCAACCCGCACCACCATCGTCACCACCGGCACCACCGCCGACATCTGGCTGACCAAGAACCACCCGGACTGGAAGCTGCTCAAGTTCGAGAAAAACTCCGAGTCGCTGCAAGCATTGTCGGCCGGCCGTGGCGATGCCTACGCCCAGGACAACCTGGTGCTGTTCAGCTGGGCCAAGCAGAACCCCGGCTACCGCGTGCTCGAGCAGAAACTCGGCGATGAAGCACCGATTGCCCCGGCGGTGAAGAAGGGCAACATCGAACTGCGCGACTGGGTGAACGCGGAACTGGCCAAGTTGGGCGAAGAGAAATTTCTGCTCAAACTGTACGACCAGTATGTGCGCAAAGAACTGAGCGATGACACCAAGCCTGAGAGCGTGATTGTCGAAGGGGGCAAGTGGCAGGGCTGATAAAGCTATCGGGGGCAAGCCCCCTCCCACATTTGAATGCATTCACATATCAGGACGACTTGTGAACCCAATCCAGTGTGGGGGGGGGCTTGCCCCCGATGAGGCCAGTACAGTCACCGACTATTGCGGCCAATGCCACGCCGGCGCATCCAGCATCCCCTGGTCCACCATCCGCGTTTCCCCCAGCACCTTCTCCAGCACAATCGAATTGCACCCCTCATCCTGCTGCAACGCTGCTATCAGGCGGCTGGCATGGGACACCACCCACACCTGGCAGTGCTTCGACGTTTCGATAATCAAGCGCGCCAAGGCGGGCAACAGGTCCGGATGCAGGCTGGTTTCAGGTTCGTTCAGCACCATCATGGTCGGCGGTCGTGGCGTCAGCAGCGCGGCGATCAGCAGCAGGTAGCGCAAGGTGCCGTCCGACAACTCCGCCGCCGACAAAGGCCGCAGCAAGCCTTCCTGATAGAACTCGATGGCAAAGCGCGCGCCTTGCAACGGCTGGATATTCAAGCGCGCCCCAGGGAACGCGTCGCTGACGGCGCGGTTCAAGGCATCCGGGTCGCCGATCTCGCGAATGGTCTGCAGCGCCGCCGCCAGGTCACGTCCGTCGTGATGCAGTACCGGCGTGCGCGTGCCCAACTGGGGCTGGCGCACGGGGGCGTCCACGTCGCTGCGAAAGTGATCATAAAAGCGCCAGCCACGAATGCTCTCGCGCAGCAGCAGGACTTCCGGCGAGCCACGCAGATTGCCGACCTGGTCGAACAGGCTGTGATAATTCGGCGTGTGCTGGGCCAGCACATCCCACGACCGGCCTTCGCGAGCGCGCACCATCGGCCCGGAACGTTGTACCAGCAAGCTGGCGGGGCGGTAGACGTGCCCGGCCCAGATGCACTCCTTCTTGACCTCTGGGTCGAGGCTGAAAAACGATTCGCTGGGTTCCGGCAAACCCAGGGAGATCGCGTAGCTGAAGTCTTCGGCGGCGAACCCCAGGCGCAGGCGCTTGACGCCCTGGCGCACGCTGGATTCGATGGGTACTTCACCGCTGTGCATGCGCCGGCTGATGGTTTGCGGCCCGGCCCAGAAGGTCGAGTCCAATCCGCCTTCGCGGGCCAGTGCATTGATCACCCCACCCTGGGCGGTTTCGGCCAGCAGGCGCAGGGCGCGGTACAGGTTGGACTTGCCGCTGCCATTGGGGCCGGTGACCAGGTTCAGTCGGTCCAGGGGCACCACCAGTTTATTGATCGAGCGGTAATTGGCCACCGCGAGGGTCTTGAGCATGGCAATCGAGTCGGTGTGGGAACCCTTGAAATATGGGATCCTGCAGGCAGATAAGGAACCCTCAACTAAGCTCACAGTCGCATACACACTGGCACGTCAGCATCACGCAAAAGGAGCCTGCATGGGCGGTCGCATTTCCACATTTCTGTTCGGCCTTGGCTTACTGACGCTGCTTGGCGGCTGTGGCGAGGAAAAGGCCGAACCCAAGGCCCATTCCCGAGTTTTCGTGCAAACCGTGCAGCCGGCGGATTTTGCCGCGGCGGTCACGCTCACCGGGGATATCCAGGCGCGGGTGCAAACCGATTTGTCCTTTCGTGTGGGGGGCAAGATCATCCAGCGCATGGTCGACGTCGGTGATCGAGTGACGGCCAAACAAGTGCTGGCCAAGCTTGACCCCAAGGACCTGCAAACCAACGTCGACTCGGCCCAGGCCCAGGTCGTGGCCGAGCAGGCGCGGGTCAAGCAAACGGCTGCCGCCTTCGTGCGCCAGGAAAAACTCTTGCCCAAGGGCTACACCAGCCGCAGCGAATACGACGCCGCCCAGGCCGCGCTGCGCAGCAGCCAGAGCGCCTTGGCCGCCGCCCAGGCCCAGTTGGCCAACGCCGGTGAACAACTCGGCTACACCGCCTTGATCGCCGATGCGCCGGGCATTATCACGGCGCGCCAGGCGGAAGTCGGCCAGGTGGTACAAGCCACCGTGCCGATCTTCAGCCTGGCCCGCGATGGCGAACGCGACGCGGTGTTCAACGTTTACGAGTCGCTGCTGGTGGAACCGCCGCCGGATGCGCCGATCACCGTCAGTCTGCTGGATAACCCGACCATCAAGGCCCAGGGCAAGGTGCGTGAAGTCACCCCGGCCGTGGCCGCCAACACCGGCACTGTGCAGGTGAAGATTGCCCTGCAAAGCCTGCCCAAAGGCATGGAACTGGGCTCGGTGGTGAGCGCCACCGCCAATGGCCCGGCCAAGGCCAGTATCGAGTTGCCGTGGTCAGCCCTGACCAAAGACCTCAGCGAACCCGCCGTGTGGCTGGTGGACGGCGAGGGCAAGGCGCAACTGCACAAGGTCACGGTGGCACGCTACCTCACCGGCAAAGTGATTATCGGCGACGGCCTTAAAGGCGGCGAAAAAGTCGTGGTGGCCGGTGGGCAGTTGCTGCACCCCGGCATGCTCGTCGAAATCGCCCAGCAAGGAGCGCAGCCATGAAGCAACTGACGGTTATCCTCGCCGCCAGCCTGTTGCTGGTGGCCTGCTCCAAGGAAGAAGCACCGCCCGAACCGGTGCGCCCGGTGCTGTCCATGGAAGTGAAGGCCGAAGACCAGGAAAACCTCGGTCGCTTTGCCGGCACTATTCAGGCGCGCTACGAAAGTAACCTGGGTTTCCGCGTACCTGGCCGTATCGCTCGCCGCACTGTGGACGTGGGCGCCGAGGTGGAGAAGGGCGCCTTGCTCGCCGTGCTCGACCCCACCGACCAGCAGAACCAGTTGCGCGCCGCCCAGAGCGACCTGGCCCGCGTGCAGGCGCAGTTCATCAACGCCCAGGCCAATGCGCGCCGCCAGCAAGAGTTGTTCAACCGTGGCGTCGGCGCCCAGGCTCAGCTCGACGTGGCCCAGACCGACCTGAAAACCACCCAGGCGAGCCTCGACCAGGCCCGCGCCTCGGTCAATCAGGCGCGGGACCAGCTCAACTACGCCGAACTGCGCACCGACCACGCCGGCATCGTCACCGCGTGGAATGCCGAGGCCGGCCAGGTGGTCAGCGCCGGCCAGCAAGTGGTGACCCTGGCTCGGCCGGACATCAAGGAAGCGGTGATCGACCTGCCTGCCGGCCTGGCCGAGCGCCTGCCCGCGGACGTGGTGTTCCGGGTGGCCGGGCAACTGGACCCCAGCGTGCAGACCACCGCCATCGTGCGCGAGATCGAGCCCCAGGCCCAAAGCGCCACGCGCACCCGTCGCGCGCGCTTGACCCTGGCCGAGACGCCCGCCGCGTTTCGCCTGGGCACCGCCATCAGCGTGACCTTGAGCACCGCCATTGCGCCACGTATCGAGCTGCCCCTGAGCGCGCTGCAGGACGTCGACGGCAAGACCCGCATCTGGCTGCTCGACACCCAGAGCCAGACGGTGCAACCGCGTGACGTCACGGTCGTCAGCCGTGACACCAAAAGCGCACTGCTGAGCGCGGGTATCAAGCCCGGTGAGCGCGTCGTCACCGCCGGTGTGAACAGCCTGAAAGCCGGGCAAAAAGTCAAAATCGACGAGGACAGCCCGCGATGAAAGGCAGCTTCAACTTATCCGACTGGGCCCTCAAGCATCAGTCCTTCGTCTGGTACCTGATGTTCGTCGCGCTGCTGATGGGCGTGTTCTCGTACATGAACCTGGGCCGCGAGGAAGACCCCTCGTTCACCATCAAGACCATGGTGATCCAGACCCGCTGGCCGGGCGCCACCCAGGAGGAAACGCTCAAGCAGGTCACCGACCGCATCGAGAAAAAACTCGAAGAGCTCGACTCCCTCGATTACGTCAAAAGCTACACCCGCCCGGGCGAGTCCACGGTGTTCGTGTTCCTCAAGGACACCACCAGCGCCAAGGCCATTCCGGAGATCTGGTACCAGGTTCGCAAGAAGATCGACGATATTCGCGGCACCTTCCCCCAGGGCTTGCAGGGGCCGTCGTTCAACGATGAGTTCGGTGATGTGTTCGGCTCGGTGTACGCCTTTACCGGCGACGGCTTGTCGATGCGCCAGCTGCGCGACTACGTGGAACAGGTGCGCGCCGAAATCCGCTCGGTGCCGGGGCTGGGCAAGGTCGAGATGATCGGCCAGCAGGACGAAGTGATTTACCTGAATTTCTCCACGCGCAAACTGGCGGCCCTGGGCATCGACCAGCGCCAGGTGGTGCAAAGCCTGCAATCGCAGAACGCGGTGACGCCCGCCGGGGTGATCGAAGCCGGACCGGAGCGGATTTCCGTGCGCACCTCGGGGCAGTTCGCCTCCGAGAAGGACCTGGCCAACGTCAACCTGCGCCTCAATGATCGCTTCTATCGCCTGGCCGACATTGCCGACATCAGCCGTGGCTACGTCGACCCGGCGCGGCCGATGTTCCGTTTCAACGGCAAGCCGGCGATTGGCCTGGCGATTGCGATGCAGAAGGGCGGCAACATTCAGTCGTTCGGCAAGGCGCTGCACGGGCGCATGGACGAGCTGACCGCCGACCTGCCGGTGGGCGTCGGCGTGCACAAGGTCTCGGACCAGGCCGAAGTGGTGGAGGAGGCCGTCGGCGGCTTTACCAGTGCGTTGTTCGAAGCCGTGATCATCGTGCTGGTGGTGAGCTTCATCAGCCTGGGCATGCGTGCCGGGCTGGTGGTGGCGTGCTCGATTCCGCTGGTGCTGGCGCTGGTGTTCGTGTTCATGGAATACAGCGGCATCACCATGCAGCGGGTGTCGTTGGGCGCCTTGATCATCGCCCTCGGCCTGCTGGTGGACGATGCGATGATCACCGTGGAAATGATGATCACACGCCTGGAAAAAGGCGAAACCAAGGAGCAGGCGGCGACCTACGCCTACACCTCCACGGCATTCCCGATGCTCACCGGTACCCTGGTGACCGTGGCCGGTTTTGTGCCGATTGGCCTTAACGCCAGTTCGGCGGGCGAGTACACCTTCACCTTGTTCGCGGTGATCGCCGTGGCGATGCTGGTGTCGTGGGTGGTGGCGGTGCTGTTCGCACCGGTTATCGGCGTGCATATCCTCAGCGCCAATGTTAAACCGCACAGCGCCGAGCCTGGGCGCATCGGCCGTGCCTTCAATGGCGGCATGCTCTGGGCCATGCGCAACCGCTGGTGGGCCATCGGCATTACCGTGGGGTTGTTCGTGGCCTCGGTATTTTCCATGCAGTTCGTGCAGAACCAGTTCTTCCCGTCGTCGGATCGCCCGGAAATCCTGGTGGACCTGAACCTGCCGCAGAACGCCTCGATCAATGAAACGCGCAAAGCCGTCGACCGCCTCGAAGCCATCATCAAGGACGACCCGGACATCGCGCGCTGGAGCACCTACATCGGCCAGGGCGCGATCCGTTTCTACCTGCCGCTGGACCAGCAGTTGGAGAACCCGTACTACGCGCAGCTGGTGATCGTGAGCAAAGGCCTGGAGGAGCGCGGCGAGTTGATCACGCGCCTGCAGAAACGCCTGCGCGATGATTTTGTCGGCATCGGCAGCTTCGTGCAGCCGCTGGAAATGGGCCCGCCGGTCGGGCGGCCGATTCAGTATCGCGTGTCCGGCAAAGACACCGACCAGGTGCGCAAGCACGCCATCGAACTGGCGACCTTGCTCGACCAGAACACCCACCTGGGGGAAATCATCTACGACTGGAACGAGCCGGGCAAAGTGCTGCGCGTGGATATCGCCCAGGACAAGGCGCGGCAACTGGGGCTGTCGTCCGAAGACGTGGCGCAGTTGATGAACAGCGTGGTCAGCGGTGCCTCGGTGACCCAGGTGCACGACGATATCTACCTGATCAACGTGGTCGGCCGCGCCGAAGACGCCGAGCGCGGTACGCCGGAAACCTTGCAGAACTTGCAGATCGTCACGCCCAACGGTACCTCGATCCCGTTGCTGGCCTTCGCGACCGTGCGCTATGAGCTGGAGCAGCCGCTGGTATGGCGTCGCGACCGCAAGCCGACCATCACCATCAAGGCCGCGGTGCGCGATGAGATGCAGCCCACCGACCTGGTCAAGCAGCTGGCACCGACCATCCAGAAGTTCAGCGATGGCCTGCCGGTGGGTTACAAGGTCGCCACCGGCGGCACCGTCGAAGAAAGCGGCAAGGCCCAGGGTCCGATTGCCAGCGTGGTGCCGCTGATGCTGTTTTTGATGGCGACGTTCCTGATGATCCAGCTGCACAGCGTGCAGAAGATGTTCCTGGTGGCGAGTGTCGCGCCGCTGGGGCTGATTGGCGTGGTGCTGGCGCTGATTCCCACAGGCACGCCCATGGGCTTTGTGGCGATCCTGGGCATCCTGGCGCTGATCGGCATCATCATCCGCAACTCGGTGATTCTGGTGACGCAGATTCACGAGTATGAAGTGGC
Source organism: Pseudomonas sp. MUP55 (assembly GCF_034043515.1). Taxonomy (NCBI): domain Bacteria; kingdom Pseudomonadati; phylum Pseudomonadota; class Gammaproteobacteria; order Pseudomonadales; family Pseudomonadaceae; genus Pseudomonas; species Pseudomonas sp. MUP55. The sequence goes on from NZ_CP138214.1 coordinate 323,719, forward strand.
GGGCTATTCAGCATGGGACGCGGTGGTGGAAGCGACCGAGCATCGACGCAGGCCAATTCTGCTCACCGCGGCGGCGGCCAGCCTGGGCATGATCCCGATTGCGCGGGAAGTGTTCTGGGGGCCGATGGCCTACGCGATGATCGGCGGGATCATCATTGCGACGCTGCTCACGTTGCTGTTCCTGCCGGCGCTGTATGTGGCCTGGTACAAGATCCGCGAGCCAAAACAGGAAGAACGCGGTTAAACATGTGGGAGGGGCAAGCAGTAACCTGTGGCGAGGGAGCTTGCTCCCGCTGGGCCGCGAAGCGGCCCCGAACCATGGGACTGCTGCGCAGTCCAGCGGGAGCAAGCTCCCTCGCCACAGGTACGGTGTCGCCTTAACGGATCGGCATTAGCGCAAGCCCCCGCCCTCAATTGAAAGTCCACAGGACTTTTGCACAGTGGGAAACTTCCTGAATTGACGCTTGGCGCTCCGGCCAACCGCCGGGTGTTTTACTCTGCGGCTTCCACTGTCGACGGTCGCCCGCCATGCACCCTGTGCGTCATACCTTGCTGATGTGTTGTCTCCTGCTATCGCCGCTGACCTTCGCCGGCACGGTTCTGGAAAATAAGCTGTGGCGCGTCGAGCTTGAGCCCGCCACGTTGGCCTTGCGAGTCACTCCTGCGGGCGAAGCTGCGGTACAAGCCTCCAGCGGTGTGGCCGCGCATGCGGTCAATGCACTGCAAGCCGATGCTAAGCAGGCCGCCTGGCAATGGGACAACGGCGCCTATCGCCTCACGGCCCGGCTGGAACAGCGCGAACTGTCCCTGACCATCCAGGCCCGCGAGGCAGGTGAACTGGCCGTGCTGCGTCAGCCGGCCAGCGCCATGGGCCAAGGGCTGATCTGGCCGTTGGCCGAAGGGCATTACGTGCCTGCCGGTAACGCCGTGTGGAAGGATTTCCTGCTGGAACAAGGCGCGCTCGATACCACCCAGGACCTCAGCCTGCCGCTGTGGGGCGTGGATCACGGCCGCTTTACGCTCAACTGGCTGCTGACCAACCCCTATAACAACCGACTTGCATGGCGAGCGGACGGCCAGGGCCTGGCGTTGTCAGCGTCCCATGAATTCACCTCGCTTGAGCCGCACGCACCGATGACGCTGCGCCTGTACCTGGGCGAGGCCGACCCGTTGGCCGGCGCCAGGCGCTATCGCCAGTGGCTGGTCGGGCAGGGCCGTTACGAGCCACTGGCGGACAAGCTGCGGCAAACCCCCGAAGCGGAAAAATTGCTCGGTGCCAGTCACGCTTATCTGTGGGGCAACGGCTTGCTGGCGCTGGAGGATGTGCGTGACTGGCCAAGGTTGATCAAACGGCTGCGCACGCACGCGCTCAAGGGACTGATGGACAAAGAGACCGCGACCTTACTCGCAAAGACCGCCCCCTTGAATCCCTATGAGCAGACCGTGCTGTTGCGCGGCCTCAATGCGGCCATCAACACCCAAGCCCGCCAGGCGTGGCAGGTGCAAGAGCCCGACATGACGCGCCTCGCCGCGCGCTACGGTGAGTTGCGCAGCGAGCTGGCAGCGGATTTTGCCGGGGCCTTGAGTGATCGCCCGGAAGCCTGGGGCGGTTCGGCTATCCAGGCTTTGCGCGACGCCGGTCTGGAGCGTCTGCTGGTGACGCTGAGCGAAGGCTGGGAAGGCGGTCTGTGGCACCCCGAAGCCATTCGCGCCGGGGTGGATGCCGGTTACTTGATGGCGCCCTACGACTCCTATGAAACGGCGCTGTCGGCGACTGAAAACCCTGACTGGACCACTGCCCATCTGGGCGGCAAGGCGTACCGGGAATGCGCGGTGGTGTTGAAGGACGGCACGCTCAAGGTCGGCTTCCAACAATCGGGCTATTACACTGACCCGCGCTGTGTGCGGCCATTGCTGGAGGCGCGGGTGCAGGCCGTGCGAGCCAAAGCGGGCTTCAATGCCTGGTTCCTGGATGTCTACGCAGCCGGCATGCTGTTCGACAATTATCGCAGCGGCGCCAGCATGACCCAGGCGCAAAACGCCGACGCCAATATCGACGCCTCGCGCTGGATCAACACCGTGCCCAAGTTGGCGACGGGCTCTGAAGACGGCAACGCCATCACCGCCCAGGGCATCCTGTTTGCCCATGGCATGCAAACCCCGGTGATGGGTTGGGGCGATCGCGAGATGACTCGGGACGCTCAGTCACCTTACTACGCGGGCAACTGGTACCCGCCGGAGCAACCGACCGTATTCTTCAAGCCGGTGCCTTTGAAAGCGTCGCTGCGCACGGTGTATTTCGACCCGACGATGCGCTTGCCGCTGTATCAGGCGGTGTTCCATGGCTCGGTGATCACCACCCATCACTGGTTGTTCGACAGCCTGAAGCTAAGCAATGTGCGGGTTGAAAACGAGCTGGCCCAACTGCTTTACAACGTACCGCCGCTGTATCACCTCAGTGCGGCGACGCTCAAGCAGCGGCTGCCGGTCATGCAGCGCCAGGACCGGTTTTTCCGCCCGTTGCATCAGCGCCTGGCGACCCAGGCGATGACGGATTTTCGCTGGCTCACCGCAGATAAACAGGTGCAGCAAACCACGTTCGCCGATGGCACGCGGCTGGTGGCGAATTTCTCGGCGGGAGAACAACAAGGCTATGCCGGGCGTAGTGTGACGGCGCTGGTGGAGGGGGAAAAGCCGCTGGTGTATCAGGTGGGTCATCAGGGAAATTGAGTCCATCTCCCTCCCTCATCTGGAATGCATCCCCTGTGGGAGGGGGCTTGCCCCCGATAGCATCAGCCCAGGCAATACACCCCTCAAACCCGCCGCCACACACTGGCCAACCACGGCTGCCGCTCCCGAGGCAAACCCGCCGGCCGGTAATAATGCTCCAGCTCTACAAAGCCGGCCTCAGTCAGCAAGCCTCGCCACGCCTCCAGGTCGTGATAAGACCCATACCGCGGTCCGTTCCAGCCCTCCTGGTTGTCACCGCGAGGGTTGGAGCTGAACAGCACGCCCCCAGGCTTCAACGTGCCATGCAGTTGCTTGAGCACTCGGGGCAATTCCTGCTTGGGAATATGAAACAGCACCGCATTGGCAAACACCCCGTTGAAGCGCTCCGCGGGCAAGTCCAGCTTGAGGAAGTCCTGCTGCAGCACCTCGCAGCCACTGTCATTGCGCGCCATTTGCGCGAACCGCTCGGAACCGTCCAGCCCCACGGCGATATGCCCCAGGCGTGTGAAGGTCTGCAAGTCCCGGCCCGGCCCGCACCCGAAGTCCAGCACGGTAAACGGTGGCGTGCCGTGGATATGTCGCAGCAGCGCGTCGATGTTCTGGCTCACATCGTGATCGCGGGTGCCTTCACGGAAGTCTTCGGCCACCTTGTTGTAATGGCCGAGGGTGGTGGAGGTGATTTTCTGGAGGTCGTCAGGGGCGAGTTTCATGGCGTGGCGCACTGCTGCGGCTGAGGTGGTGGGACTATACCTCAGGCCGCGTCCGGTTCAGTTGAAAGACGTTTATCGGGCGTAGGATGCTTCACTGTTTTGTGGCGTGAGTTTCTGACATACCGCACGGGTGGATTGTGGGTAACATCCCGGCCCTTACTTCAAGAGGCTTGTACATCCATGGAACCGGAAAATAGCACCCCCAACAAAGTGGAGCGATATGCCACCCAATTGAGCAATGGGCTGTTATGGCTCAATGAGCGCGCCTGGCCGCTGACGGTGGGTATCCTGTCGGTGGCGGGCCTGTATTTGTATCAATACATCCAGGTGGAGAAGGTGCCGCTGAGCATTCTGTCGGGGGCGGCATTTACCGCGTTGCCGGCGATGTTCGCCATGCTGGTTTTTGTGATCGGCATGATGGGTGCGTCGATCCTCATCCCTACGTTTATCCTGTTCAAGCGCCTCAACGATGCAGGTGTGCGGCTTAGCGACCAACTCAATCTCAGCGCACAGTCGCCGCAAGTAACGGCTCAACATCGCCGTCTGTTGCTGCACTGGGGCGCCAGCGTGATAGTGCTGGGTGTCTTCTGGTTGTGCGCCGTGTACCTGTCGGCGAACGTAGACAGTGGGCCTTTGCTGACCACCAGCTGGATTGTGGCAATCGTGCTGGTGGTGCTGGCTTACGTTTGGATCATCATTCGGGCGCGTCCCGCCCACGTCGCGCTGCGCGATATATCCGGCGAATTCTGGATGGCCAGTGCCGGCGCGGGTGTCATCCAGATGCTGGTTATCCTGATCGTGACCGTGCCGGTTTCCCGCGCATTCAGCGAGTACTCCGACAGCGTGGTGTTGTTTGCGCCCTTCATGGCTGCCGAGTTGCTGGTGCTGTTCTTGATTCAGGGCAGTGGCGCCTGTCTGGTCGTGAGCATGAACCACCACAAGAACCCGGTGGCCAGCGCTTCACTGGCGGCCTTTACGCTGCTTATCGTTCTGGGCCTGATTCCCGCCACGGGGGCGAAGTTGGGTGGCATGCCTTTGCAGGCTTCCGCATCGGGAGGGCGCGCCTGCACCCTGATGGTCTGGTCAGCCGAGGCCAAGGTACCTGCGGCGCTGGCCGACGCCCAGAGCCCGCAACGCAGCGTGAAACTGCGAATACTGGCGGATTCGGACGGCAGCTATATCGTGCGACCGTCGCAGGCCAAGGAGAAAACCATCACCTTCGTGCCCCACGCCAATGTCGCCCAACTGGACGAGTGCCCCTGAACTCAGCGCTTGTTCAGCGCGCGCGCCAACCGATCGCCGCCCAGCTGAATCACTGCCACCAGCACCACCAGCAGCACGATCACGGTGAGCATGATTTGCGTATCGAAGCGCTGGTAGCCGTAGCGGTACGCAATGTCGCCCAAGCCACCGGCGCCAATCGCCCCGGCCATGGCCGATGAGTTGATCATGGTCACCAGGGTGATGGTGAACCCGCCGACGATCCCTGGCAGCGCTTCGGGCAACAGCACATGCCAGATGATGTGCCAGCGGCGGCACCCCATGGCCTGTGCGGCTTCGATCAACCCATGGTCAACCTCGCGCAGGCTCACTTCGGCGATGCGCGCAAAGAATGGCGTGGCCGCGATGGTCAGCGGCACGACGGCCGCCCATACGCCGTAGGTGGTGCCCACGATCAGGCGGGTGAACGGGATCAGTGCCACCATCAGGATCAGGAACGGAATGGAGCGGAACAGATTGACGAAGGCGCCCAGCACGCGGTTAAGCGCGGGTGCCTGGTAGATGCCGCCTTTGTCGCTGGTCACCAGAAACACCGCCAGCGGAATCCCCACCAGCAAGGCGATCAACGACGACACGCCCACCATCAACAAGGTGTCGATGGCGCCCTGCAGCAAACGATCAAACCACATAGCCGAGTACCTCCACCTGTTGCGCCCAGCGCCCGGCGCGGTTGCGCAGCTCTTCGGCATTGTGCGGCGATCCATTGACCGCCAGTAATAATTGCCCCAGGGCATGCCCCTGGATGCGTTCCACACCGCCTTGCAGCAAACGCACGCGGCCGCCGAGGGCGCTGAACAGCGCGGCCAGGTCCGGTTCGTCTGTGTCGCTGCCGGTGAACTGCAAGCGCAGCACCAATGCCGCGTCGGCCGAGGCGGGTGTGGCGCGCAGGCGGCTTTGCAGCTCGGGTGGCAGCCCATGTTGCAGCGGTGCCAGCAGGGTTTTGCTGACGTCATGCTGCGGGTTGCCAAACACTTGCCACACCGGGCCCTGCTCGACGATACGTCCGTGTTCCAGCACCACCACGCGGTCGCAGATTTCGCGGATCACCGCCATCTCATGGGTGATCAGCACGATGGTCAGGCCCAGGCGCTGGTTGATCTCGCGCAGCAGGCCGAGAATTGACTGCGTGGTCTCCGGATCTAGGGCCGAAGTGGCTTCGTCGCACAGCAGGATCTCGGGGTCGTGCACCAGCGAACGGGCGATGCCCACGCGCTGTTTCTGCCCGCCCGAGAGCTGCGCCGGATAGGCCGTGTGCTTGTCCTGCAGACCCACCAGCTCCAGCAGTTCACGCACCTTTTGTTCACGCTGCGGCTTGGGCACCCCGGCGACCTTGAGCGGCAGTTCCACGTTCTGCCACACGGTCTTGGCCGACATCAGGTTGAAGTGCTGAAAGATCATGCCGATGCGCCGGCGCAGGGCTACCAGGCGGTCTTCGTCGAAGCCGCCGATGTCCACCTGATCGATCAGCACGCGCCCGCTGCTGGGTTGTTCCAGCCGATTGATGGTGCGGATCAGTGACGACTTGCCGGCGCCGCTGCGCCCAATGATGCCGAACACTTCGCCACGTTTGATCGCCAGGTCGATGCCTTGCAGGGCGTGCACCGTGCCGTCATAGGTTTTGCCCAGGTTGATGAAACGCACATGGGCGCTGTTCAAGTCCGGGTGCAGTTCGGTCTGCTCGGCGTCCCTGGGCAATGTGCTCAGGTCGCGCAGTTGGGCATGGGCGGCGCTCATTTTTTATCGTCCCAGCCGACTTGGTAAAGCTTGCCGAGGGATTTATCCAGGGCGGCGCGCACCACCGGCGAGTGCTGGTAGATGTCGACGAACTTGATCACTCGCGGGTCGGTTTTGCTCTTGGGCTGGACCACGAACTGGATCACGTATTCCGGGTGGTCGAGGCCGTCGAACAGCAGCGCCGATTCCGCATCGAAGGTCTTGGACAGGCGGATGTACGCTGGGTAGCCCTGCACCAGGTCGGCGTCGTCATAGGCGCGCACCAGTTGCACGGCTTCCACCTGCAGGATCTTGATCTTTTTCGGGTTGCTGACGATGTCATCTTCGGTGGCCTTGTAGCCCACGCCCGGCTTGAGGGTGATCAGCCCGGCCTTGGCCAGCAGTTGCAGGCCACGTCCGCTGTTGATCGGGTCGTTGGCGATGGCCACGCTGGCGCCTTCGGGCAGGTCGTTGAAGCTTTTGTACTTTTTCGAATACAGACCGACGTTGTTGATGATGCCCGGCGCGTAAGGCACCAGGTCAAACCCGGCGGCGGCCTTGGCGTTTTCCAGGAAGGGAATGTGCTGGAAGTAGTTCACGTCGATATCGCCGGCGGCGAGGCTGACGTTCGGAGCGATCCAGTCGGTGAACTCCACCAGTTCGACTTTAAGGCCCTGTTTGCCGGCTTCGGCTACAGCGGCTTCCAGGGGAATGGCGAAGGCGGCGGTGGTGCCGACTTTCAACGGCGCGTCAGTGGCCATTACGGCCGAGCTGAACAGACTGAAGGCCAGGGCCAGTGCTTTGACTGGGTGGGTGAGCAGTGTTTTTTTCATAAGTGTTTTCCAGTCATAAGAAACAATGAAGATCCAATGTGGGAGGGGGCTTGCCCCCGATAGCAGTGGGTCAGGCACAACTGTACTCACTGACACTGCCTCATCGGGGGCAAGCCCCCTCCCACATGTGCAATTCAGTGGCGATAGGCGGCGCCGGTGTGTTGTTCGGGTAAGCGGGCAGTGCCCTGGAATACTTTTTCCCGGAGTGTCCCGTCCTCATACGCAGTCTTGTAGGAACCACGTCGCTGCAACTCCGGCACCACCAGATCAATGAAATCCACGTAGCTCTCCGGTGTCACGATGCGTGTGAGGTTGAAACCGTCCAGCCCGGTTTCGCTGATCCACGACTCCAGCTCATCCGCCACGTGTTCAGGCGAGCCCACCAGGGTGATGTAGCGCCCACCGAGGGCGTGCTGTTCGAGCAACTTGCGTCGGGTCCAGTCGTTGTTCTGCAGGTTTTTAGTGGCTGACTGGATGGCGTTGCTCTTCACGTACTGGATCGGTTCATCCAGTTCGTACGCGGAAAAATCGATCGCCGTGGACGCCGAAAAGTGCGCCACACCGGCTTCCGCGCTGGCGTAGCTGAGGTACTCGGCGTGCTTGGCCCAGGCCAGTGCCTCGGTCGCGCCGACGATCACGTTCAGGCCCATGAACACCTTGATGTCATCCGGGTTACGCCCGGCCTCGACCGCGCTGGCGCGCACCTTGTCCACCTGGATCCTGGTGGCGACCTTGTTCTGCCCGCTGATGAAGACGCACTCGGCGTGGCGCCCGGCGAACTGCAGGCCGCGCTCCGAACTGCCGGCCTGGAACAGCACCGGCGTACGCTGCGGCGAGGGCTCGCAGAGGTGATAGCCCTCCACCTGGTAGAACTCGCCGTGGTGTTCGACCTTGTGCACCTTGCCCGGCTGCGCATACACCCGCGCCTGGGGATCGTTGATGACTGCGTCATCTTCCCAGCTGCCTTCCCAGAGTTTGTACAGCACCTGCAGGTATTCATCGGCCTGGTCATAACGGCGGTCATGCTCGACTTGCTCGGCCAGGCCCATGGCCTTGGCGGCGCTGTCGAGGTAGCCGGTGACGATGTTCCAGCCCACCCGGCCGCGGCTCAGGTGATCGAGGGTGGACATGCGCCGGGCGAACAGGTACGGCGGTTCGTAGGTCAGGTTGGCGGTGAGGCCGAAGCCGAGGTTGCGGGTCACCGCCGCCATGGCCGAGACCAGCAGCAGCGGGTCGTTGACCGGCAATTGGATCGACTCTTTGAGCGGCACATCGATGGACTGCTGATACACGTCATACACGCCGACGATATCGGCGATAAACAAACCGTCGAACAGCCCGCGTTCCAGGGTTTTGGCCAGGTCCGTCCAGTACTCGAGGGTCTTGTACTGGGTGGACGTGTCCCGCGGATGAGTCCACAGGCCGTGGTTGATATGCCCGATGCAGTTCATGTTGAAGGCATTGAGCAGGATTTTTTTCTTGCTCATCAGATGGTCCCCCGCAGCGGTGGGTTTTCATCGTTGAGGTAGTAATTGCCCACTGCGTGATACTTCCAGCGCACCGGGTCGTGCAGGGTGTGAACCCGTGCGTTGCGCCAGTGGCGGTCCAGGCCGTGCTCGGCGAGGGTCGCCTGGCTGCCGGCCAGCTCGAACAGGGTGCTGCCGGCGGCCAGGGAGATTTCGGTGCTCAAGGCGCGCACTTCGGCGACGGCGATGGAAGCGGCCGCGACCGTCTGGGCATTACTGTCGGCCTGGGCGCGGTCGAGGCATTCGCCGGAGCGCTCAAGCAACGCTTCGGCGGCGTGCAGGCGAATACTCAGGTGGCCGAAACTCTTCAAGGTCAGCGGGTCTTCGGTGGCCTTGTCACTGCCCGAGTCGATCCAGGGGCGGGTCTTGGTGCGCACAAAATGCAGCGCGTCTTCGAAGGCGGCGCGTGCGATACCGGTGTCGATGGCGGCGTGAAGAATCTGCGCCAAGGGGCCTACGGTGGTCGGGCGCTCGAAGGCGCTCTGGAACGGGACCACGTCCTGCGCCGCCACCCACACGTTGTCGAACACCACCGAGCCGCTGCCGGTGGTGCGTTGGCCGAAGCCGCTCCAGTCGTCGATCACGGTCAGGCCCGCGCTGTCGTGGGGCACGAAGGCCAGTTGCTGAACGCCGTTTTCATCCACCACGGAAGTGGGGATGCGCTGGGCATAGATCGCACCGGTGGCGTAGAACTTGCGGCCATTGATGCGAAAACCCTCACCGTCACGGGTGAGCCGGGTGACGCGGTCATGGGCGGTCTTGGTGCCCAGCTCCGCGAGGGCGTTGCCAAAGCGCTGGCCGGCCAGCACCTCGGCGTACAGGCGCTGCTGCTGTTCAGGGCTGCCGTTCACGCGCAGCACTTCAAGGGCATAAAAATGGTTCTGCGGGATCTGGCCCAGGGAGGCATCGGCCTGGGCAATCAGCGCAATGACCTTGGCCAGGGTGACGTTGGACACGCCCGCGCCGCCGTAGGCCTTGGGCACGCTGATGCCCCACAGGCCGGAGCGCGTGAACGCGTCCAGCTCGGGCAGCGGCAGGCGCCGTTCACGGTCGCGCTGGGCGCTGTCGCGGCGCAGGTCTTCGGCCAGGTCGCTGGCGACAACAAGGGCGTGTTCGTCGCTGGTGATCACCGCGACGTGAGTAGAAAGAGTCATGGGGGCTCCAGAAGCTCGTGGAAAAAGTGTTCTGGTTGGTCAAATCCAGGAATGGCGAGCCGGCAACGTGCCGTTCAAGCGATAGGCGCCGATGGCGTGATACTTCCAGCGCACCGGGTCATGCAGCGTGTGCACCCGCGCGTTGCGCCAGTGCCGGTCAAGGTTGAATTCGGCGAGGGTGGCGCGGCTGCCGGCCAGCTCGAAGAGTTTTTCGCTGACCAGCAATGACACTTCGGTCGTCAGTACCTTGGCTTCGGCGACGGCAATCGACGCGCGTGCGGCCGACTGCGCGGTGATGGGCGCGGCGCTGACCTCGTCCAGTACCTGGCCGGCTTTGCGCAGCAGTGCTTGCGCGGCATGCAGCTCGATCTTCAGCTTGCCGATGTCCGCGATCACATACAGGTCGTCGCTGGCCCGCTCGACCTTGGCGTCGATCCACGGACGCGAGCGTTCACGTACGAAGGCGATGGTGTCATCCAGCGCGCCACGGGCAATGCCGGCGTCGATGGCGGCCTGGATCAGTTGGGATACGGCACCCTGGATATTCGGGCTTTCGCCCAGGCGCCAGTTTTCTACCACCAGCTCGGCGTCCACCGACACCCGGTCAAGCAGCACGGTGCCGCTGGCGGTGGTGCGTTGGCCAAAGCCCGACCAGTCGTCCACGATGCGCAGCCCCTCGCTGCCACGGCGCACAAACGCCATGACCTGCTTGCCGTCATCGTTGAGGGCTTTGATGGCCACCCAGTGGGCAAACAGTGCGCCGGTGGAGTAGAACTTCTGGCCACTGACCACATAGCCGTCACCTTCGGCGGTGATGCGCGCCTTGAGCTCCAGGGTGTTTTTGGTGCCGCGTTCCGGGCCGCCGTTGCCGATGCGCCAGCCGTCGAGCACGCTCTGGAACAGCTGCTTTTTCTGGCGCTCGCTGGCGGTGTTCTGCAGCAGGTGCAGGATGCCGAAATGGTTCTGCGGGATTTGCCCAAGGGCCGGGTCGGCCGCGCTGATGATTGCGAAGACTTCGGCCAGGGTGACGAACGAAACCTGCGGGCCGCCGTATTCGCGGGGAATGGAAATACTGCCCAACCCGCTACGGGTGAACTGTTCGATCTGTGCCCAAGGCAATTGACGCTGCTGGTCGCGCTTGGCGGCTTGCAGGCGCGCGGCGTCGGCCAGCGCATGGGCCGCGCTCAGCGCCTCGGCGTCGTTGCGCAGCACAGTGGCCGGCAACAACAGGGGGGCTGCGTCCAGATCACTCTGGGGGGGTGTTAGAGCCAAGTTAGACATCAGCGCCGCTCCTTGGCTGCACGTAATGCCCTGGCGTTATGCACCGGGGTAATTCTGACCATACCGACCTCGCATTCAATGAAATAAAAACAGAAAAATCAGGAATGTCCGGTGGTCCGGTGCATATACCCTAAGCGTGTTTATTTTTTAAATAAACTAACTTTTAGGAATATGCATAGAAGGGCGCATCACCCCGGTTCGCAGGGCGAACCCAAAGGCCGGGCTCGATAGGCTGCCCTGGCTGCGTCGGGGCACAGGGGAATCCAGGCGGCAATGCGCAAAGTGCGGGCCGGCGCCCAGCGTGAGTTGTTGCCGACCCGATCGAGAATGCAGTACGTCACCTCCAGGCGGCAGTCGTCGCCGCCCTCGATAATCACTGTCGAGGGCACCCAGACCTGCACCGCCAGGCCGACGGCCCTGGCCTGGATGGTCGGCAGGTCCATGCGCACGTCACCCCAGCGCAGGGTGATGGCATCGCCACTGGCCATGTTCGCGTAAGGCTCGATGGTCAGCGGAATGCCGCGTTGCACCTGGCGACTGTTGACCCCCTGGCGGCGGATGGTCTCGGGCAGGCTGACGGGGGCGAGGTTCTGGTTTTCGTCGCTGTACAGGTTCGATGGCTCGCCACCGGGGTAGTTGGTCTTGACCCGTACTTGGGTGGTGGCCGAGCGCGCCGGGCCGTGGCCAATCTGCATGATCTGGTAATGCACCCGTGCCGGGCCGTCCTGTACAAAACTTTCCGGCACCCGCAGGTGGGTGGGCGTGCCGATCTTGCCGGCCGTCACCCGGCGAGAGGCGGCAAAGCAGTTGTTCCAGAACAGCTCGATCAGGTCGCCTTCCTCCATGCCGGGATAAGGCGCAATGTGGACCTGCAATTGGGCCGCCGCGTGGGCGCTGATGCCGTTTCGAACGGCTTGGGGCAGGGTGGGTGCGGTCAGCATGGCCGGGGTTGTAGTGCGCGTCATAAGTGTTCTCCTTGATGCAGCCAGCAGCAATCGTTCCGGGCCTTGGGCGCGGGTGCGCAAAGGGGCCGAAAGAACGATTCAGTGAGTAGCCGGGATAGGATCCAATCCTCTGGACGCTAGATAAGAGCGTTGAGCGGCAGGCGTCAATGGCGGCAAAAGGCTAAACGGCGGGCTGGAGGATATTCAGAAGCGTCTGACTGGCAGAGGGGTTTCAAGAAGGACGTAGCGGGTTGTTTTACCGGTGCAAATGGCGATTGCGTGTAGGAGCGCCTCTCTGTGGCGAGGGCGCTTGCTCGAGCTTGGCTGCGCAGCGGCCCCAGGTTTTTTCAGGACCGCTTCACACCCCAGCGCAAGCAAACTTTCCAGACACAACACGCCAGTTCAATGCGCGAGAAACTTGCTCAGAAACTGCCGCGTGCGCTCTTCTTTCGGGTCGGCGAACAGCGCCTTGGCTTCGCCCTGTTCAACGATCACACCCTTGTCGAAAAAGATCACGCGGTTGGCCACATCACGGGCAAAGCTCATCTCGTGGGTGACGATCACCATGGTGCGGTTCTCTTCGGCGAGGCTGCGGATGGTCGCCAGCACTTCACCCACCAGTTCCGGGTCGAGGGCCGACGTGGGCTCATCGAACAGAATCACCTCAGGCTCCATGGCCAGTGCCCGAGCAATCGCCACACGCTGCTGCTGTCCGCCGGACAAGCGCCGCGGATAAGCCGCCTCCTTGCCCGCCAGGCCGACCCTGGCCAGTAGCTTGCGGCCCAGTTCGGCCGCCGCTTCGCGTGGCATCTTCTTGACCACGATCGGGCCTTCGATGACGTTTTCCAGCGCGGTGCGGTGGGGGAACAGATTGAAGTTCTGGAAGACAAACCCGACGTGCTGACGCAGGCGTCGCACCAGGCCCTGTTGCTGGTTGAGCGGCTTGCTGCCGTCGATCTGGATGTCGCCCACCTTGATACGCCCGCTGGTGGGTTCTTCGAGAAAATTCAGGCAGCGCAGGAAGGTGGTCTTGCCGGAACCGCTGGGGCCGATGATGGCCACGACTTCGCCGGCCTTGACCTCAAGGTCGATGCCGTTGAGCACCACCTGACCGTTGAATTGTTTGGTCAGTTTTTCAACCACGATCATGCTCAAGACTCCAGGTCGTGCCGGTTGACCCGGTCTTCCAGACGATTTTGCAGATGCGCCAGAATGCTCGCCAGGATCCAGTAGATCAGCGCGGCAGACAGATACATGGTGAAAATCTCGAAGGTGCGTGCAGACACCAGTTGCGCCTGGCGAAACAGCTCGGGCACCTGGATGGTGGCGGCCAGCGCCGTGTCCTTGACCAGCGAAATAAAACTGTTGCCCAGCGGCGGCAGGGCCGTGCGCATCGCCTGCGGCAGGATGGCCCGGCGCAAGGTTTGCGCACGGGTCATGCCGATACTGGCGGCGGCTTCCCACTGGCCACGCTCGATGGAGGCGATGGCGGCCCGCAGGATTTCACAGGCATAGGCGGCCATGTTCAGCGAAAAGCCGATCATGGCCGCCGGGATCGGGTCCAGCTCGATGCCCACTTGCGGCAAGCCGTAGTAGATCAGGAACAGTTGCACCAGCAAGGGCGTGCCGCGAAAGAACGACACGTAGACGCGGGCGACCCAGCGCAGCAGCATGAAGCGCGACAAGCGCATCAGCGCCAGGCCGAAGCCCAGCACCAGGCCGAAAAACATCCCGCCCAGGCTGAGGATCACCGTGTAGTACGCGCCCTTGAGCAGAAAGGGCGCGGAGTCCAGCGCGAGTTGGAAACCTGCTTCCATTATTGAGTGACGTCAGCGTTGAAGTACTTCTCGGACAGCTTCTTCAAGGTGCCGTCGGCGCGCAGCTTGTCGAGGGCCTTGTTCACCGCGTCGAGCAGTTCAGGCTCGCCTTTGCGCAGGGCGATGCCGGACTCCTGGCGGGAGAAGGCGTCGCCGGCAGCGGCGGTGTCCTTGGCTTTCTTGGCGTATTCCAGCGCGGCCAGGCGGTCGATCAGGATCGCGTCGATGCGGCCGATGCGCAGGTCCTGGAATTTGGTCGGGTCGTCGTTGTAGGTCTTGATGATGGCTTTGGGTTGGTTGTCCTTGAGCCATTGTTCGTAGTTGGTGCCCAGGCCCACACCGACTTTCTTGCCGGCCAGGTCGTCGGCGGTCTTGATGGTGTCGACGTTCTTGGCCAGGGTCAGCGCCTGGATACCGGAGATGGTGTAGGGCTTGGAGAAGTCATACTTCTTCTTGCGCTCTTCGGAGATCGTCACCTGGTTGACCACGGCGTCCAGGCGCTTGGATTCCAGGGCGGCGAGGATGCCGTCCCAAGGCGTGGCTTGCAGCTTGACCTTCACGCCCAGCTCCTTGGCCAGCGCCTCGGACAGCTCGACTTCGAAGCCACTGAGCTTGCCGCTTTCATCGACAAAGCTGAAGGGTGGGTAGGTGCCTTCCAGGCCGATCTTGATCTCACCGGCTTTCTTGATGGTGTCCAGCTGCTCGCCGGCAACCGCCTGGCCGAGCACGCCTGCGCCAAGGGCCAGGCCCAATGTGCCGACCAGCAATGTGCGACGCAATACAGAAATAGTCATGAAGAGCCCCTATGGTTTTTTATGGTGAGCGAAGCCGGTGACGCAGTAGCCGTATCCTGCCTTAAAGCGCGGTGCGCGTCTTCGCCTTCGGCGCGATGATAGTGCGGGTTTTTAAGACTTGAAAATAATATAAATCGTTATTTATATTTCTTTATCGAATATGCGAATAATCAGTGTGGGAGGGGGCTTGCCCCCGATAGCGGCGCACCAGCCAATACATGTGCTGGCTGACCCACTGCTATCGAGGGCAAGCCCCCTCCCACATTCACAGTACTCAGTCAGTTAAATACTGAGTCATAAGCAAACAGCGCGGGCGCCCCGCCGGTATGCAGAAAAATGATCGGCCCGTCCGCGAACCGCTGACGCCCGATGCCATCAAGCAAACCCGCCATCGCCTTGCCGGTGTAGACCGGGTCGAGCAACAGACCTTCCTGGCTGGCCAAAAGTTTGATCGCCGACAACGTGCCCGCATTCGGCTCGCCATACCGTGGGCCGAAGTACTCGTCCCACAGGATCACCTTGAATGCCTCGGGCACATCGACGCCAAGCAGCTCGGCCGTGCGCTCGGCTAGGCCTTGGACTTTCGGGCGTTGTGCTTCATCGGTGCGCGACACGGTGACGCCAATCACCGGCAGGTCCGGCAGCGCTTCGCTCAGCGCCAATGCCAGGCCGCTGTGGGTGCCGGCACTGCCTGAGGCGAGTACCACCGCCGCGAAGTCCAGGCCGCTGTCTTGGATCTGTGCCGCCAGCTCCAGGCCCGCACGCACATAGCCCAGCGCACCGAGGGCATTGGAGCCGCCGATAGGCACCAGGTAGGGCTTCTTGCCGTTGCTGCGCAGGCGGTCGGCCAGGGCGTTGAGTTGGTCATCGGCATTGTCGAGGTTGTCTACCCGCTCTACCTTGGCGTCGAACAGCTCCAGCAACAGGCGGTTGCCGTTGCCGAGGTAGTTGGGGTCTTCGGTGCCGGTAGGGTTTTCCAGCAGGGCGACGCACCCCAGGCCGAGCTTGGCGGCCAGCGCGGCAGTCTGGCGTACGTGGTTGGACTGAATGGCGCCGGCGGTGATCAGGGTGTCAGCGCCTTGGGCAATGGCATCGGCGGCGAGGTATTCAAGTTTGCGCAGTTTGTTGCCACCCATGGCCAGCGGGGTGGTGTCGTCGCGTTTGGCGTAGATATCCCTGCCCAGCCAGGCCGACAGCCGCTCGAGTTTTTCCAGGGCAGTGGCGCCGCCCAGCAGGTCCAGGCGGTTAAAGCGGTCGAGGTGTTGTTTGATCATGGCTACGCACGGTGGCTAAGTGATGAGGCGACTATAGGCAGGCACTTTTCATCGGGCAACCGCCAATCGCTTATGGGCGATGGTTATATGTTTGGCATTAATGGTTATTAAGGCGGTTTTTAACGTATGTCGTAAAGTGTGGGGAATTTTCGGTGGCAAGCTGTAAGCATCAAGCTGCAAGTTGAGCGCGGTGACTTGCAGCTTGGCGCTTGGAACTTGTTGCTGCGCAACCCTATTCAGGAGTGAACACCTTTGAGCGAGCGCCCCAGTCATTGGCAATTACCGACCATCGTCAGCCAGCTGCGCAGCGCCCGCGACCAGTGGCGAACGCGCAATGGTCGCTTGAGTGGCGAACACGGTGGCCGCGAATTACCGTCCCGCGAGGCCGTGGCGCAGATTCTTGAAGCGTTGTGCGGCGCCCTGTTCCCGATGCGCCTGGGCCCGGTGGACCTGCGTGAAGAAAGTGAAGACTTCTACGTCGGGCATACCCTCGATGTCGCCCTTAACGCCTTGCTCGCCCAGGCCCGCCTGGAACTGCGCTACGCCGCGCGTCAGAGTGGCCAGGATGACAGTGAAGTCAACGCCCATGCCATTCGCCTGATCCAGGACTTCGCCCTGGCATTGCCGGCTTTGCGCAGCCTGCTGGACACCGACGTACTGGCCGCCTACCACGGTGACCCGGCCGCACGCAGCGTGGATGAAGTACTGCTGTGCTACCCGGGCATCCTCGCGGTGATCCACCACCGCCTCGCCCATCACCTGTACCGCGCCGGCCTGCCATTGCTGGCGCGAATCAGCGCGGAAATCGCTCACTCGGCCACGGGGATCGATATTCACCCCGGCGCGCAGATCGGCCCGAGTTTCTTTATCGACCACGGCACCGGTGTGGTGATCGGCGAGACGGCAATCATCGGTGAGCGGGTGCGCATCTACCAGGCGGTGACGTTGGGCGCCAAGCGCTTCCCCGCAGATGAGGACGGGCAGTTGCAGAAAGGCCATCCGCGCCATCCTATCGTTGAAGATGATGTGGTGATCTACGCCGGCGCCACCATTCTGGGGCGGATTACCATCGGCAAGGGCTCGACCATTGGCGGCAACGTGTGGCTGACCCGCAGCGTGCCCGCCGAGGCGAATATCACCCAAGCCAATCTGCAGCATGACGATGGTGCCCAAAAATAAAGAACCTGCACAAATCCCCTGTGGGAGGGGGCTTGCCCCCGATAGCGGTGCACCAGTCAATACATAGGCTGGCTGACCCACTGCTATCGGGGGCAAGCCCCCTCCCACATTTATCTGCATTTATCTGCATTTCAAATTCGGGTTGCTGAACGTTTTGTCATCTCCACCCGTCATACCAGTCCCTGAGATTGTGTAGGAATCCCCTACCACTCAGCCCCGAAATTAGTCCCAAACCGCCTATTCATGTTTAACTTGAACGTTCGTTCAAGTTAAACCGGTGGTTCGCTGCCCGCTCACAACAGGAGGCTTACCTTTGCTGAGTCCGTTATTTACAGCCACATTTCACACCTCAGGGGTGCATGGTTCATGAGTGCATCGTCCACCCCTTCCAGCGGTCAGGTGCGCATGAATGCGCCCGTCTTCTACTTTGCCGCCACAGCCATTTTGCTGTTCGGCCTCACGGTCATCGCTATCCCGCAACAGGCTGGTGCCTGGCTGCTGGCGGCGCAAAACTGGGCGGCCAATACGGTCGGCTGGTACTACATGCTGGCGATGACGCTGTATCTGGTCTTCGTGGTGGTCACCGCGCTATCGGGCTACGGCAAGATAAAACTCGGTGCCGACCACGACGAGCCCGAATTCAGTTACCTGTCCTGGGCCGGCATGCTGTTCGCCGCCGGGATCAGCATCACGCTGTTCTTCTTTTGCGTATCCGAACCCCTGACCCACCTGGTGCAACCGCCCCAGGGCCAGGCGCTGAATGCCGATGCGGCACGCCAGGCCATGCAGATCTTGTTTCTGCACTGGGGCCTGCACGGCTGGGGCGTGTTCGCGTTTGTCGGCATGGCGCTGGCGTACTTCGCCTACCGGCATAACCTGCCGCTGGCGTTGCGCTCGGCGCTGTACCCGCTGATCGGCAAGCGCATCAACGGCCCGATCGGTTACGCGGTGGACGGCTTCGGCATCATCGCCACGGTGTTCGGCCTGGGCGCGGACATGGGCTTTGGCGTGCTGCACCTCAACTCCGGCCTGGACTACCTGTTCGGTATTGCCCATACCCAGTGGATTCAGGTGGGCTTGATCACCTTGATGATGGGCGCGGCGATCATCGTCGCCGTGGCCGGTGTGGACAAGGGGGTGCGGGTGATGTCCGACATCAACATGCTGCTGGCCTGCGCGCTGCTGCTGTTTGTGTTGTTTGCCGGGCCCACCCAGCATTTGCTCAACACCCTGATCCAGAACATCGGTGACTACCTGGGGGCCCTGCCGACCAAGAGTTTCGATGTGTACGCCTACGACAAACCCAGCGACTGGCTGGGCGGCTGGACGGTGTTCTACTGGGCCTGGTGGATCGCATGGTCGCCGTTCGTGGGCCTGTTCATCGCCCGCATTTCCCGCGGCCGCACCATCCGCGAATTTGTGTTTGGCGTGCTGCTGATCCCGCTGGGTTTCACCCTGGCGTGGATGTCGATCTTCGGCAACAGCGCCATCGACCAGGTGCTCAACCATGGCATGGCCGCGCTGGGTCAGTCGGCCATTGATGAGCCGTCGATGAGCCTGTACCTGCTGCTGGAAACCTACCCGTGGAGCAAAACCGTAATTGCGGTCACGGTGTTCATCAGCTTTGTGTTCTTCGTGACCTCAGCCGATTCCGGCACCGTGGTGCTGTCGACCCTGTCGTCCAAAGGCGGCAACGCCGATGAAGACGGACCGAAATGGCTGCGCGTGTTCTGGGGCGCGATGACCGCCCTGGTCACCAGCGCCTTGCTGTTTGCCGGCAGTATCGATTCGTTGAAATCAGCCGTGGTGCTGACCTCGTTGCCGTTCTCGCTGATCCTGTTGCTGATGATGTGGGGCCTGCACAAGGCGTTCTACCTCGAATCGCAGAAGCAGATCGCGCAGTTGCATTCCCTGGCGCCGATATCGGCCTCCCGCAAAGGCCGAGGCGGCTGGCGCCAGCGCTTGAGCCAGGCGGTGCATTTCCCGTCACGCGATGAGGTGTACCGCTTCCTCGACACCACGGTGCGCCCGGCCATCGAAGAAGTGACGGCGGTGTTTGTCGAGAAGGGCCTGAACGTGGTCACCCAGCCCGACCCGTCCAACGACAGCGTCAGCCTGGAAATCGGCCATGGCGAGGAGCGTCCGTTCATCTACCAGGTGCAGATGCGCGGCTACTTCACGCCCTCGTTCGCCCTGGGTGGCATCGGCAAGAAAGAGATCAACAACCGCCGCTATTACCGCGCGGAAGTTCACTTGAGTGAAGGCAGCCAGGACTATGACCTGGTCGGCTACACCAAGGAGCAGATCATCAATGACATCCTCGACCAGTACGAGCGGCACTTGCAGTTCCTGCACCTGGTGCGCTGAGTAAAAACCGCTGGATGTGCGCTGCACCGTTCCTCTCGGGTAGGTCTTTGCTGTAAAAGGGAAAGGCAGACTTAAGCGATTCAGCGGGTTGAAAGGCCTGGGAATAACCTTATTCCCAGGCCTTATTGGCCCCAAGCCCAGAGAGGATTCGATGACGTACATTGCTGCCGAAAACCGCTATGAATCTATTCCTTATCGCCGCGTAGGCCGCAGTGGATTGGTGCTGCCGGCACTGTCCCTGGGGTTGTGGCACAACTTCGGCGACAGCACGCCGATCGCCACCCAGCGCGCCCTGCTGCGCACTGCGTTCGACTTAGGCATCAACCACTTCGACCTGGCCAATAACTACGGCCCGCCTTACGGCAGCGCCGAGATCAACTTTGGCCGGTTGCTGCGCGAAGATTTCAAGCATTACCGCGACGAGCTGATCATTTCGAGCAAAGCTGGCTGGGACATGTGGCCCGGTCCTTATGGCCAGGGTGGCGGTTCGCGCAAGTACGTGCTGGCGAGCCTGGACCAGAGCCTGCAACGCCTGGGCGTCGACTACGTGGATATTTTCTATTCCCACCGTTTCGATGCCGACACGCCGCTGGAAGAAACCGCCAGTGCGCTGGCCACCGCCGTGCAACAGGGCAAGGCGTTGTACATCGGTATCTCGTCCTACTCCGGGGTAAAAACCCGCGAGATGGCGGCATTGCTCAACGAGTGGAAAGTGCCGCTGTTGATTCACCAGCCGGCCTACAACCTGCTCAACCGCTGGGTGGAAAAAGACCTGCTCGACACCACCGAAGAACTCGGCACCGGGGTGATTGCCTTCACGCCGCTGGCCCAGGGTTTGCTCACCGACAAATACCTCAACGGCATACCGGAAGATGCTCGGGTGAATCGCCCCGGCGGAGGCTCGCTGCAGGCCAAGCACCTGTCCGAAGCCAACATTGCCCACGTGCGTGCCTTGAACGAAATCGCCCAGCGTCGCGGCCAGAGCCTGGCGCAACTGGCGTTGGCCTGGACCCTGCGTGACCCACGGGTGACCAGTGCGCTGATCGGTGCGAGCCGGCCGGAGCAGATCATCGAGAACGTCGGGGCGCTGCAGAACCTGAGCTTCAGCGCTGAAGAACTGGCGGAAATCGACCGGTTTGCCCAGGAAGGCGGGATCAACCTGTGGGAAAAACCATCCACTGCTGAATAACCTGGCGCTGCCCGGTCAAAAATGTGGGAGGGGGCTTGCTCCCGATAGCTATCTGTCAGCCAGCTAATCAGTGACTGACACACCGCTATCGGGGGCAAGCCCCCTCCCACATTTGAACTGAAGTGTTTTTAGAACGGCACGTCGCCCAGGATGGTTGCCCGGTGCATCACCCGCCGCTGCGGCCGGTAGTCGTCCACGGCGTAGTGTTGGGTGACGCGGTTGTCCCAGAACGCCACATCGTTTTCCTGCCAGCGCCAGCGAATGGTGAATTCCGGGCGGGTGGCGTGGGCGAACAGAAACTTCAGGATCGCCTCGCTTTCGGTCGGTTCCAGTTCATTGATCTTGGTGGTGAAGCCGTCGCTGACGAACAGCGACTTACGCCCACTCACAGGGTGTGTGCGTATCACCGGGTGCGACAGCGGTGGGTTCTTTTTGCGGGCTTCTTCCCAACGCGCCAGGTCGGCGGCGGTGTTGCCATAGCGCTCCAGTGGGAAGGATTTGACGAAGTCGTGGGTGGCAGTCAGCCCATCGAGCAACGCCTTGAGTGGCTCGGACAGCGCTTCATAGGCTGCGATCCCACTGGCCCACAAGGTGTCGCCACCGTAGGCCGGCAGCAGCTTGGCGCTGAGCACCGCGCCCATGGCCGGGGTGGGTAGGAAGGTCACGTCGGTGTGCCAGATCGCATTGTCACGTACGTCGGTGACGGCCGTGTCGAGGATCAGCACTTCGGGCTGTTCCGGCACGTTGGGGTAGATCGGATGAATATGCAGGTCACCAAAATGCGCCGCGAACCGAGCCTGTTGCTGCGGGGTGATCGGCTGGTTTCGGAAGAACAGCACCGAGTGCGCGAGCAATGCTTGTTCGATGGCGTCGCGCTGTTCGCTGCTCAGCGTTTGGGTAATATCGACGCCACTGATCTGGGCGCCCAGTGCGGTGCTTAACGGGGTAACGGTCAGGCTGCTCATTTATCGTTCATCACTCAGTGTGCCTGGCCATGCCACGGCACTAATTTACGCTGCAGGGCGCGCAGGCCCATTTCCATGGCGAAGGCGATCAGCGCGATCACCAGGATGCCCAATACCACGACGTCGGTGACCAGAAACTGCGCCGCCGACTGCACCATGAAGCCCAGGCCGCTGGTGGCGGCGATCAGTTCGGCGGCCACCAGGGTCGACCACCCCACGCCCAGGCCAATGCGCACACCGGTGAGGATGTCGGGCAAGGCGCTGGGCAGGATCACATGACGAATCAACTGGGCCCGGGTCGCGCCGAGGGACTGCGCGGCGCGCAACTTGGCCGGGTCCACAGTGCGCACGCCGGTCGCGGTGGCGATGGCAATCGGCGCAAAGATCGCCAGGTAAATCAGCAGCACCTTGGACAGCTCGCCGATGCCGCACCAGATCACGATCAGCGGCAGATAGGCCAGCGGCGGAATCGGCCGGTAGAACTCGATCAACGGGTCGAGAATGCCGCGGGCGATACGGTTGGCGCCGATGGCGATCCCCACCGGCACGGCCGTCAGCACCGCGAAGCCCAGGCCCAGGCCGATGCGGCTGAGGCTGGCGCCCAAGTGCTGCCACAAGGTGGAATCCATATAGCCGGTAGTGGCCAGCAACCAGCCTTTTTGCAGCACAGCAGAGGGTGGCGGCAGGAACAGCGGCTCGATCAACCCGGTGGCGGTCACCGCCCACCACAGCGCGAGCAAGGCCAGCAGGGTCAACACGCTGATCCAGCGCGTACTCAGGCTGCGCCGTAGCGCGACCGCCTGGGGTGCGACGGGCTTGGCCGCCGCCGTGGAAAGTTCGTAGCTGCTCATGCGTACACCTGCCGTTGGGAGAACACCTTGCCCAGCACGTGTTCACGGGTTTCGATAAAGCGCGGGTCGGACTTGATCGCCCGTGCCGACTCGCCGGCCGCGTAGCGTTGGCCAAAGTCCAGGTGCAGGCGTTCGACGATCTGGCCGGGGTTGGGGGCCAGCAGGATCAGGTCCGTGGCAAGGAACACCGCTTCTTCGATGTCGTGGGTGATCAGGAACACCGGCTTGGCCGTGCGGCGCCAGACTTGCAGCAGCAGTTCCTGCATCTGTTCGCGGGTAAAGGCGTCGAGGGCGCCGAAGGGCTCGTCCATCAGCAATACGCGAGGGTCGGCGGCGAGGGCGCGCGCCAGGCCGACGCGTTGCTTCTGGCCACCGGAGAGTTGCCAGATGCGGCGGCTGTCGAAACCGCTCAGGTCCACCAGCGCGAGCATTTCCCGGGCGCGCACTTCACGTTGCGCCTTGGGCACGCCGGCCAGTTCCAGGCCGAAGGCGACGTTGGCCAGCACGTCCTGCCAGGGCAGCAGGGCATCGTCCTGGAACACCACGCCACGCTCGGCGCTGGGGCCTTTGACCGGTACGCCATCAAGGGTGATGCGCCCGGCTGAGGGCTCGACAAAGCCGGCAATCAGGTTCAACAGCGAAGTCTTGCCACTGCCGGACGGGCCGAGGGCCACCAGCAATTGCTGGGGCCCAAGCTCAAGTGAAATATCCGCCAGTACCGGTTCCGGAGCGCCTGGGTACTGTGCGCTGATGCGCTCCAGTTGTAGCAAGGCCATCGCGATGAACTCCTCAGTTAGTGATGAATTTGGCGCTGATGTAAGGGGCGTAGTCCGGCAGCACGGCGTCGACCTTGCCTTGTTCCTTGAGGAACGCCGCGGTATCGGTGACGGCTTTGGTGGTCGGTGCGCCCAGCAGGGTGACCTGGTCGGCGGCCAGCGGGTAGACGTTGCCTTGCAGCAGCAGCGGGATGTCGCTGGCCTTGGCACCGGAGAGTTTCACCAGCTTGTCGACGTTGGTTTTGTCGGCGAGCCAGGCTTGTGGGTCTTTGCGATACGCGGCGTAGGCATCCAGGGTGACCTTGGCAAAGGCGGTGACGATTTCCGGATGCTTCTCGGCGAAGTCCTTGCGCACAATCCAGGCGTCGAAGGTCGGCGCGCCGAACTTGGCCAACTCGCCGGAAGTGATCAACACCTTGCCGTTTTCCTTGGCGACGCCGAGGGCCGGGTCCCACACGTAGGTGGCGTCGATATCACCGCGCTTCCAGGCGGCGATGATGGCCGGTGGCGCGAGATTGAGGATGGTCACTTTCGAAGGGTCGATGTTCCAGTGCTTCAGCGCGGCCAGCAGGCTGTAGTGACCGGTGGACACGAACGGCACGGCGATCTTTTTACCGATCAGGTCCTGAGGGTTGTTGATCCCCGAGCCATCGCGGGCCACCAGGGCTTCGGCGCCGCCGATCTGGGTGGCGACGAGGAAGGTTTGCACCGGTACCTTGCGAGTGATCGCAGCGGTCAACGGGCTGGAACCGAGGTAACCGATCTGCACGTCGCCCGAAGCGATGGCGGCGATGATATCGGCGCCATTGTCGAATTTGCGCCAGTCGATCTTGGCGTGGGTGGCTTTTTCATAGGCGCCGTCGGCCTGGGCGACTTTCGCCGGGTCTACGGTGGTCTGGTAAGCGACGGTCACGTCCGCCGCCTGGGCAAACAGGCTGGCACCGGCCAGGGACAACGCCGCCAGCAAGCGCAGTGGGGTCAGCAGTTTCAAGGGGAAGCTCCTCAGTCAGGCGGCCGGGTGGTCGGCGTGTGAGGAGAATAAATGATCTAAGAATCAGAAAATAAATAACATTTTCGAATTAGCTTAGTGACAGAAGTAACCGTGAATCTCGAATGTGCAGAAAGCCAATGTGGGAGCAACTGTCTTATTGGATTCAATTCAGAAGTCATTTTCATAGGCAGCAAAGCTCCCACAGCTTAGGCCGTGCAATGCTGAAGGAAATTGCTGCTACCGAGCTAATCGGTGCGCTCTTTCCATTCAGTGCGGTCACGCAGCATCGCGTTCAGACGTACCAACAAAACGCGCATACAGGCGATCAACGCGACTTTGGCGCATTTCCCTTTATCACGTAGCGCCTTATATCGAGTCCCGAATTCTGGCTGGTCACGGATAACCACCCAACAGGCCATGTAAAGTGAGCGACGGGCTGAAAACCTTCCGCCACTAATATGGCGTGCACCTTTATGCCTTCCGCTGTCGTTGTTGTACGGAGCGAGGCCCGCTAGTGCCGCGATAGGGCGCCCTCCAATCTCTCCCAGCTCAGGCAGGTAAGCCATAAGACTGGTGGCAGTAACCAGCCCGATTCCTTTGACTGAACACAGTCGAGCCACCTTTTCGCTATCTAACTCGTTCGCACTTTGACGAATCAGTTGATCTATCGCCTCCACTGCCACGGTCAAATAGTCGATATGGTTCTGTAATGCAGGCTTTACCGCATCGCAGGAAGCTGTTTTCAGGCGTCGTCTGTCGTCATCTCTTTGCTGAACAAAATGCTCCCGCTGCTGGACCAACGCGCGCAGCTTATCGTGCTCCGGGCTTGTAACTCGGGCGCTTGGCGAGTCTAGAACAGCTGCATAGTGCGCAAGAGACTTTGCGTCTATCGGGTCGGTTTTGGCTTGTTTGCCCATCGCCCTGGAAAAACTCTTGGCTCGGTGCGGATTGATGCAGATGACATCAAGGCCCGCAGCCTGAAGCGCCTTCATGACTTTGCGCTCATAACCGCCAGTAGCCTCCAATACCACGCGACCAACCTGGTGAAGCAATAGCCACCCAATCAACCCAGGGAAATCTTCTTCGGCGTTAGCGCAATTTACCCCAACGTCAACCTGATTAACTCGAGCCTCAAGGCTGTCCTTGGAAACATCAATACCTGCTGGATAGGAAAACATAGCCAAATCCTCTTACACTTAATGTGAGAGCGCTCTGGCTTGGCCCACGCTTGTAACTGTTCGAGGTGGGCTCGTTCAACTGTTCGGGCTCATGTCCAGAGCGGAGAGGTGAGTAGCAGCGTGGGCTCCCACACGTGCTTTAAGCACTCGGGGCATTCAGCTTGCTACTCACCGCTCTCACCCTCAGTCTAATCCTGGCTCAAGACACAAGGGGGCTTGCTCCCGATAGCGGTGGATCAGTCACCGATGGGTCGACTGACACTCTGCTATCGGGGGCAAGCCCCCTCCCACAATGGACCGAGTTCGACCTTAGTTGCTGATCGCCAGAATGCTCGCCTGGTACGAGCCGACGAACACGTCGAAATCGCCCACTTCGTTCTGCTCAAGCTCAGCCTGTTGAGCCAGCGATGTACGCGCCAGTTCTTCAAAATGCGCCTGTTCCTCAACGGGAAGCGGTTCCTTGCGAAAGTACTCAGCGTGCAGCTCGCTCTGGTGCAGCGAGAACTGTGCAAAGCTTTCCTTGCGCTCGGCCATCGTGGCCAGCACCTGAGCCGACGGCGTCAGGGACGGGTCGTTGACCTTGGCCAGTTGAGCGTCCAGGGCCTGGCTGTGTTCAGTGATGCCATGGCTCTCATCGAGCAGGGCGGCCAGTGGTGCGATTTTTTCCAGCAGTTCTCCGGCCCACTCTTTCAGGTCCACTGCCTGGCCTTCGCGCTGCAATTGCAGGCCCGGCCGGCGGCCCTCCTTTACCACGCTGAGGAAGTTGGAGGTGGCATTGCCGCATTCGTTGTTGGCGAACAGCGGGCTGTCGTTCAGCGCGCAATACAGCAGGAACGCGTCGAGAAAGCGCGACTCTGAAAGGTCGATGCCCATCGGCAGAAACGGGTTGATGTCCAGGCAGCGCACTTCAATGTACTGGATGCCACGGGCCATCAGCGCCTGGATCGGCCGCTCGCCGGTATAGGTCACGCGCTTGGGCCGGATATTGGAGTAGTACTCGTTTTCGATCTGCAGGATATTGGTGTTGAGCTGCACCCACTCACCGTCCTTGTGCGTGCCGATTTCGACATACGGCGCGTAGGGCGTTGCCACCGCTTCGCGCAGGCTGTCGGTGTAGCTGGCCAGGTCGTTGTAGCACGGCGTAAGGCCGGCCTGGGCGTTGCTCTGGTAACCCAGGTCGCTCATGCGCAGGCTGGTGGCGTATGGCAAGTACAGCGTTTCGGCGTCGAGCACTTCCAGCTGGTGCGAGCGACCGCGCAGGAAACCCGCATCCAGCGCCGGTGAGGCACCGAACAGGTACATCAACAGCCAGCTGTAGCGACGGAAGTTACGAATCAGCGCGATATAGGCGGTGGATTGGTAGTCGCGGTCGGTGCCGACAAACCTTTCGGCTGCCTTGAGCAACGGCCACAGCTGTTCGGGCAGCGAAAAGTTGTAGTGGATGCCGGCGATGCATTGCATGGTCTTGCCGTAGCGCAGGGCCAGGCCCTTGCGGTAAACGTACTTGAGCTGCCCGATATTGGACGTGCCGTAGTAGGCAATCGGAATGTCTTCCTCGGCCGGCAACGGGCACGGCATCGAGGGGCTCCACAGGTATTCGCTGCCCAGCTTGCTGTAGGCAAAACGATGGATCTTGTCCAGGCTGCTCAGGGTATCGGCCGGGTTGGGCAGCGCGGGAGTGATGAACTCCAGCAGCGATTCCGAGTAGTCGGTGGTGATCTGCTCGTGGGTCAACGCGGCGCCCAGGGCTTCGGGATGCGGCGTCTGGGCCAGGCGACCTTCGCTGGTGACGCGCAGGCATTCACGCTCGATGCCATGCAGGCAGTGCTCTAGCAGGGAGAGGTGTTCGCGCTTGCCGAGCAGGGCCAGGCGGCGGTTGAGAAGTTCGCTCAAGTTGGATTCCTTCACGCGTCAGTCGCCCCAATATGGGGGTGGGCAAGACGGTCTACAAGGGTGAAGTTGAAACTGGCGTGATCGCCTGGTTCTGAGTCGATTTGACCCGCTCTGAATATGCCTACTTCACTCCATGAATTGGGCTACAGCGAAGCGATAAAATTCCGACGCTGTTGTCGCAGCGCCGAAATTAACTCAAATCAGGGGCAGGGAGCTATAGGACAGCGAACGTGCCCTGTGCTTTTGCGACAAGTCTTTCGCCTTGGTACACGTCGGCTTCGACCACCAATGTGCGCCTGCCGGCATGAATCACCCGGCTGGTGCACAACACGTCACCGTCTTCAACGGCGCGGATATAGTTGATCTTGCACTCGATGGTCGCGCTCTGCTGGTCGAACCCGTGGACGCTGGAGCATGCCAGCCCCATGGTGATGTCCACCAGGCTGAAGATCGCGCCGCCATGCAGTTTGCCGCCGCGATTGCGCAACTGCGGCGCCAGGCTCAGGGCCACCTCCGCAACGCCCTCGTCCAGGCGTTGCAGGCGGCAGCCGATCAGCTCGCTGAACGCGCTCTGGGTCAAACCGGCCGGGATATCCATCAGCGCTTCTTCAACTGCTTGGCGTTGGCAAACAGCGAGGCCATGGCGTTGTTGCTCGGGGCGGCTGTTGCGGTTTCCTTGCGCGGCGCGGTGTTCTGCGACGAGCGCGGTGCCGAGCCAGGGCGGGCGCCACGGGCACCGTCGACTTTCTCGCCGGGGGTGTCGCTCATGCGCATCGACAGGCCAACGCGTTTGCGCGGGATGTCGACTTCCATCACCTTGACCTTGACCACGTCACCGGCCTTCACCGCTTCGCGAGGGTCCTTGATGAACTTCTCCGAAAGCGCGGAGATGTGCACCAAACCGTCCTGATGCACGCCGATATCCACGAACGCGCCGAAGTTGGTCACGTTGGTCACCACGCCTTCGAGGATCATGCCCGGTTGCAGGTCCTTGAGGTCTTCGACACCGTCCTGGAACTCGGCGGTCTTGAACTCGGGGCGTGGGTCGCGGCCGGGTTTTTCCAGTTCCTGCAGGATGTCGGTGATGGTCGGTACGCCGAAGGTTTCGTCGGTGTATTTCTTCGGGTCCAGGCGCTTGAGGAACGCGGCGTCGCCGATCAGCGAGCGGATGTCGCGGTCGGTTTCGGCGGCAATGCGCTGCACCAGCGGATAGGCTTCCGGGTGAACCGCAGAGGCATCCAGCGGGTTGTCGCCGTTCATTACGCGTAGGAAACCGGCGGCTTGCTCGAAGGTTTTCTCACCCAGGCGCGCGACTTTTTTCAGCGCGGCGCGGGTTTTGAACGCGCCGTTCTCGTCGCGGTGGGTGACGATATTCTGCGCGAGGGTAGCGTTGAGGCCGGAGATACGCGCGAGCAGCGCCACGGAGGCGGTGTTCACGTCCACACCCACGGCGTTCACGCAGTCTTCCACCACCGCGTCCAGGCCACGCGCCAGCTTGAGCTGCGACACGTCATGCTGGTATTGGCCGACGCCGATGGATTTGGGGTCGATTTTCACCAGCTCGGCCAACGGGTCCTGCAGGCGACGGGCAATGGATACGGCGCCGCGGATCGACACGTCGAGGTCCGGGAATTCCTTGGACGCGAGTTCCGAAGCCGAGTACACCGAAGCACCCGCTTCAGAAACCATGACCTTGGTCATCTTCATGGCTGGGTATTTTTTGATCAGCTCGGCGGCCAGCTTGTCGGTTTCGCGGCTGGCGGTACCGTTGCCGATGGCGATCAGGTCCACCGCGTGCTTGGCGCACAGCGCAGCCAGGATTGCGAGGGTCTGGTCCCACTTGTTGTGCGGTACGTGCGGGTAGACGGTGGCGTGGTCCAGCAGCTTGCCGGTGGCGTCGACCACCGCGACCTTGCAACCGGTGCGCAGGCCCGGGTCCAGGCCCAGGGTCGCCCGTGGGCCGGCCGGTGCGGCCAGCAGCAGGTCATGCAGGTTGTGGGCGAACACGTTGATCGCCTCGGTTTCGGCACCATCACGCAGCTCGCCGAGCAGGTCGGTTTCCAGGTGGGTGTAGAGCTTGACCTTCCAGGTCCAGCGCACGACTTCACCGAGCCACTTGTCCGCAGGACGATTCTGATTCTGGATGCCGAATTGTTGACCGATCATGCCTTCGCACGGGTGCATGGTGCCGGGCAGCTCGTCACCGACTTTCAGCGCGGAGCTGAGAATGCCCTCGTTCCGGCCGCGGAAAATCGCCAGGGCGCGGTGGGACGGCATGCTTTTGAGCGGTTCGTCGTGTTCGAAGTAATCGCGGAACTTGGCGCCTTCTTCCTCTTTGCCGGCGATCACGCGGGCACTGAGAATGGCTTCCTGTTTGAGGTAGGTGCGCAGTTTTTCCAGCAGGCTGGCGTTTTCCGCGAAGCGCTCCATCAGGATGTACTTGGCGCCTTCAAGGGCGGCCTTGACATCGGCGACGCCTTTTTGCGCGTCGACAAAGCGCGCGGCTTCGGTTTCCGGGGTCAGCGACGGGTCATTGAACAAACCGTCGGCCAAGTCACCCAGGCCGGCTTCCAGGGCGATCTGACCCTTTGTGCGACGTTTCTGTTTATACGGCAGGTAAAGGTCTTCGAGGCGGGTCTTGGTATCGGCGAGCTTGATGTCGCGTTCCAGCTGTGGGGTCAGCTTGCCCTGTTCCTCAATGCTGGCGAGGATGCTGATACGCCGCTCGTCGAGTTCTCGCAGGTAGCGCAGGCGCTCTTCCAGGTGTCGCAGCTGGATGTCGTCAAGGCTGCCGGTCACCTCTTTTCGGTAACGGGCGATGAAAGGCACCGTGGAGCCTTCATCCAGTAGCGCGACGGCCGCTTCGACCTGTTGTGGGCGTACACCGAGTTCCTCGGCGATGCGGCTGTTGATGCTGTCCATAAAACCACCTGAAATTCTGAAAAAGCAGCTCGCACACCCGGAAAACAAGGCCTTGCGAGGCTGGTTGAGCGGCCCGACTGGCGCCGCTGCCTGGGTCAAGAGGCAGCCTATTGACCCTCGAAATCGAAAAAACACGACAAGCGGGTGAAAAAAACCTGGCAGTAAACGGTAACGATCTGACGTTGCCCGGCACAAAGGCGCGGCATTATAACCAGCGTTCTGCCCTTGGGGGCTACTACGCCGGTGGTTCCGGGGCGTGGCTTGGATGGCGGTAGACGAAAAATCTGCTAACAATGCACACGGTGCGTATAACGGCAGCTAGGCCATAATGCGCGCCGAGATAAGAGGAGCATCTAATGAGCAGCACTGCACAAACTGCTGAAGGCGAAAAAATTCTCATCGTTGACGACGATCCGGGGCTGAGCAGCCTGCTGGAGCGTTTCTTCAACTCCAAAGGCTACCGGGCGCGCGCGGTGCCGAACACCGAGCAGATGGACCGCCTGTTGGGTCGCGAAGTGTTCAATCTGGTTGTGCTCGACCTGATGCTGCCCGGCGAAGACGGCCTGACCGCCTGCAAGCGTCTGCGCGGCGCGAACAACCAGATCCCGATCATCATGCTCACCGCCAAGGGTGACGAGCTGAGTCGTATCAAGGGCCTCGAACTGGGCGCTGATGACTACCTGGCCAAGCCGTTCAACCCTGACGAGTTGATGGCGCGGGTCAAGGCCGTGTTGCGCCGTCAGGCCCCCTCGGTACCGGGTGCGCCAGGCAGCGAAGACGAAAGCGTGACCTTTGGCGACTACGAGTTGTCCCTGGCCACCCGCGAGCTCAAGCGTGGCGACGAAGTGCACATGCTCACCACCGGCGAATTCGCGGTGCTCAAGGCTCTGGTGATGAACGCTCGCCAGCCACTGACCCGCGACAAGCTGATGAACCTGGCCCGTGGCCGAGAATGGGACGCCCTGGAGCGCTCCATCGATGTGCAGATCTCCCGACTGCGCCGGATGATCGAGCCAGACCCTTCCAAGCCGCGATATATCCAGACGGTGTGGGGTGTGGGTTATGTGTTTGTGCCGGATGGCACCGCAACCAAGTGACCGATGATTTGCAGGGGCGGGCATCCGGCGTTTGATTCCTTGGGGGTCGACGGGGTGCCCGGCGTCTGCAATTCTGCGAGCGCCGCTCGTTTCTGCAAGGTGTCTAGCTGTCTCCTATGAAAACCCCGCTGTGGTTCCCGCAAAGTTTCTTCTCCCGCACCCTTTGGCTGGTGCTGATCGTCGTTCTGTTTTCGAAAGCCCTCACACTGGTTTATCTGCTGATGAACGAGGACGTGCTGGTGGATCGGCAGTACAGCCATGGTGTCGCCTTGACGTTGCGTGCCTACTGGGCCGTAGACCCCGAGAACCGTGAAAAGGTAGCCAAGGCCTCTACGCTGATTCGGGTTGACGGCGCCGGCGTGCCTGAGGGCGAACAGCATTGGCCCTACAGTGAAATCTACCAGCGCCAGATGCAGGCGGAGCTGGGCGAGGACACCGAAGTGCGGCTGCGCATGCATGTTTCGCCTGCGCTGTGGGTGAGGGCGCCGAGTCTGGGCGATGCGTGGATCAAGGTGCCGCTGTATCCGCACCCGTTGCGCGGTCAGAAAATCTGGAACGTATTGGGCTGGTTCCTTGCGATCGGGCTGCTTTCAACCGCGTCCGCATGGATTTTCGTGCGCCAGCTCAACCAACCGCTCAAGCGTCTGGTGTTCGCAGCCCGCCAATTGGGTCAGGGGCGCAGCGTGCGCCTGCCGGTCAGCGATACGCCCAGCGAGATGACCGAGGTGTATGGCGCATTCAACCAGATGGCGGAGGATGTCGAGCAGGCCGGGCGCGAGCGCGAGCTGATGTTGGCGGGTGTGTCCCATGACCTGCGCACGCCGCTGACGCGCTTGCGCTTGTCCCTGGAGTTGATGGGCGACCATACCGACCTCACCGATGACATGGTGCGGGACATCGAGGATATGGACGCAATCCTGGACCAGTTCCTGGCGTTCATCCGTGACGGGCGTGATGAGGTTGTGGAGGAGGTCGATCTGACTGATCTGGTGCGTGAAGTGGTCGCGCCCTACAACCAGAGCGGCGAGCAGGTGCGCATGCGCCTGGAACCGATCCAGCCGTTTGCTTTACGCAGGGTGTCGATGAAGCGCCTGCTCAACAACCTGATCGGCAATGCCTTGCATCATGCCGGTTCGGATGTGGAAGTGGCGGCCTACGTGTCCGGCGACAGCGCTGCGCCCTATGTGGTGCTGAGCGTGATGGACCGCGGTACCGGTATCGACCCGGCTGAACTGGAAGCCATTTTCAACCCGTTCACCCGTGGCGACCGCGCCAGGGGTGGTAAAGGTACCGGTTTGGGGCTGGCGATCGTGCGGCGGATTGCGTCGATGCATGGCGGCAACGTCGAATTGCGCAACCGTGAAGAGGGCGGGCTGGAAGCACGGGTGCGCTTGCCGCTTGGGTTGATGCTGCCTAGGGATGCGGTGTAGAAGCAGCGGCAAGTTTCAAGCTTGAAGCTGCAAGAGAAAGGCAGGCCGCTTTTGCCCTTTCTTGCAGCTTGCGGCTTGAAGCTGCTTCTCTAACCCTTACCCTTGGTCCGGGTCATATTCGGCCCGCCATTCTTTTCCAGATGCTGAATGATGATCCCCGCCACATCCTTGCCGGTGGTGGTCTCGATCCCTTCCAGGCCTGGTGACGAGTTAACTTCCATCACCAGCGGCCCGTGGTTGGAGCGCAGAATATCCACGCCGGCCACGGCCAACCCCATGACCTTGGCTGCACGCAGCGCGGTCATGCGCTCTTCCGGGGTGATCTTGATCAGGCTGGCGCTGCCGCCACGGTGCAGGTTGGAGCGGAACTCACCCGGCTTGGCCTGGCGCTTCATGGCCGCAATCACCTTGTCGCCGACCACGAAGCAGCGGATATCCGCGCCGCCCGCTTCCTTGATGTATTCCTGCACCATGATGTTCTGCTTGAGGCCCATGAACGCCTCGATCACCGACTCCGCTGCCGTCGCGGTTTCGCACAGCACCACGCCAATCCCCTGAGTGCCTTCCAGCACCTTGATCACCAGCGGGGCGCCATTGACCATTTCGATCAGGTCGGGGATGTCATCCGGGGAGTGGGCAAAGCCGGTGACTGGCAGGCCAATACCCCGGCGCGACAGCAGTTGCAGGGAGCGCAGCTTGTCCCGCGAACGTGCGATGGCCACGGATTCATTCAGTGGGAAGACTCCCATCATTTCGAACTGGCGCAGTACCGCGCAGCCGTAGAACGTCACCGAGGCGCCGATGCGCGGGATCACCGCATCAAAACCTTCCAGCGGCTTGCCACGGTAGTGGATCTGCGGCTTGTGGCTGGCAATGTTCATATAGGCCCGCAACGTGTCGATCACCACCATTTCATGGCCACGTTCGGTGCCGGCCTCGACCAGGCGGCGGGTGGAATACAGACGCGGGTTTCGCGACAGCACAGCAATCTTCATGCAGCACCTGGGGCAGAAATAGTGGAGACCGGGAACACCGGCTTGTCTTGAACATACTTGACGCCTGGGCTGACCACCAACTGGCCGTCAATTAGCGCCTTGGAACCCAGCAGCAGCCGATAACGCATGGCCTTGCGGCAAGCGAGGGTGAATTCCACCCGCCACACCCGATCGCCCAGCGCCAGGGTGGTGCTGATCACGTAGCGCACCTGCGCGTGGCCGTTGGAGCTCTTGATGGTTTTCATCGTCACCAGGGGCGCTTCGCAGCGGCGGTGGCGCAGTTGCACCACGCTGCCCAGGTGCGCGGTAAACCGCACCCACTTCTCGCCATCACGCTCGAACGGCTCGATGTCGGTGGCGTGCAGGCTTGAGGTACTGGCACCGGTGTCGATCTTGGCGCGCAGGCCGGCTACTCCCAGGTCGGGAAGCGCCACCCATTCACGCAGACCCACAACGGTCAAATGGTCAAATGTCTTCAATATGGGTACCGGTCAATTTGCCCAGGCGTGGGGGGAAACCTTTGCCAGGGCATTGAATGCAGGCTTGGCGAACCAGTAACCCTGCATCAGAAATATTCCGCAGTCGGAAAGGAAGTCCCGCTCGCCGGCACTTTCGATGCCTTCGGCGATGACAGTAACCCCCAACTGCTCACAGATTGTGACAATCCCCCGGACGATCACCTGACGGACACGGTCCTGGTCGACATCGCGAATCAGCGCCATGTCGAGTTTGATCAGGTCAGGTTGGAAATCGGCCAGCAGATTCAGCCCCGAATAGCCCGCGCCGAAATCGTCGATGGCGGTCTTGAAGCCGAAGTCGCGGTATTCACGCAGAATATTCGTCAAATGGCGATAGTTATCTACATGCTCGCTTTCCAGTGTCTCGAAAATCAGGCGGTCCAGCGGAAAATTGTGCGCGCGGGCCGCTTCCAGGGTGCTGCGGATACACAGTTCCGGGCGGTATACGGCATTGGGCATGAAGTTGATCGACAGGTGAGTCTGCATGCCCAGGGCAGCAGCGCCGGCAATTGCCTGGGTGCGGCAACGCTGGTCGAAGCGGTAGCGATTGGTTGCGTTGACGTTGGCCAGCACCGACAGCGCGCCTTCACCCTGAGTCCCGCGCACCAAGGCTTCATTGGCGAATATCGATTGGTCGCGCAGGTCTACGATAGGCTGGTAGGCGAAAGCAAAATCGAACCCCAGAGGCTCGCTTTGCTGGCAACCCACGCACCGCTGGTTGGGCGAGGTGAGAGAAATGGGAAAGTCGGTCACAGCGTATCCTCGCGAAAACAGGGTGGTACCTGGCGTATCTTAGGTGAGCCTTGGGGTTTATGCGTCGAAGGGCATCAACGGTAAGGTTGCGACATTTTTCAGAGCGAGGAATTCAAGTGGCTCAAAAACACGAAGAGGAAGAAAAGGTTCGCTTGGACAAGTGGTTGTGGGCCGCGCGGTTCTACAAAACCCGTGCCTTGGCCAAGGCCGCCATCGAGAGCGGCAAGGTGCACCATCGCGGCGAGCGCTGCAAGCCGGGGAAGGAGCCACGAGTCGGCGACGAGTTTCAGATTCGTACAGGGTTCGATGAAAAAACCATCGTGGTTCAGGCGCTGTCTGCCGTGCGCCGTGGCGCGCCTGAAGCGCAGGCATTGTACGCGGAGACCGAGGCCAGCATTGCCAAGCGCGAGAACGCGGCGGCGATGCGCAAGGCGGGGGCTTCGGGTTTGACCACCGATGGCAAGCCGAGCAAGAAGCAACGGCGTGATCTGTTCAAGTTTCGCGGCAGTGGCAACGACGATTGATGATACGAATCGCCAACCCGAAGAAGATCAAAAAAAGTGGGAGGGAGCAAGCCTCCTCCCACATTTATCCTGCGGTGTTAAGGGGTTGTGCGCATCACACTCAGTCGCCCGATCACCGGCAATCTGCCGAGCAATCCGAACACCGGCGCTGTTACCCGCAGCAGGAACCCCGACACCTTCGCCGCAAACGGGGTGTAGTAACCCCAGCCCAACGCCAACAGCGCCAGCAAGACCCCGCCGATGTAATCGTCCTGGCCCCAATGCGCGCCTGCTACCAGTCGCGGCATCATGAACAGCAGCGCCAGGCCCCAGATCACCAGCACCTGGCCGATGTGCCTGGCAAAGACGGTCATGAACATCGCCCAGATCAGCAATACGGAAGCATGATCACCCGGGAAGCTCTGGCTCGAACGGTCTTTCAATTCCCAGGTTTTCTCCAGCCCAGGGAAAAAATCGCTCATCTGAACCGCGCCGCCAATCACCATGGACGGGCTGCTGTGCTGCCAACCCATCTGCGCCGCGAGCTTGGAAAACAGCATGCGGATAAACAGCAGCAACAAAAGAATGCCGAGGAAGCCAAAGAACGCCTGGCGCACCTGCGCGGCCTTGAACACCCAGTCGCCGCGTATCAGTAGCGCCAACAGAATCACCCCGACGACCGCATCGAACGGCCGCAGGCTTGCTACCGCCCATACGTGCAACCAGGCGGAGCTGCTCGCCAGCGGATCATTGAGCAGATGAAACAGCCACTCGTCGAAAATCACACACAGCATCTGGCCCGTGGGCCACAACCAAAAACACAGCAGCCCGATAGCGAGTAGATTGCAAAGAGCCCATCGCCGGAGGTTCCAGTTCGCTTGGAACAAACCCGGATTGTTCATAAACTGTCCCTCATCGCTCTATTAGCTCCTTGTTTGTGGAGAAATCGCACCAATATGGTGCTAAAGCGTTTAATTTTATAAACGTTGTAATCATTTTGTCATCACTTCAGATACCCAGACCTATGACTGATCTACCGGATACCGACTTCACCCAACGTTTTATCTTTGACGAGAGCGACGCCCGCGGCGAACTGGTTTCGTTGGAGCTTAGCTACGCCGAAGTCCTCGCCAAGCACGCCTATCCGGAGCCGGTCGCGCAACTGCTCGGTGAGCTGATGGCGGCGGCGGCGCTGCTGGTGGGCACGATGAAATTCGATGGCTTGCTGATCCTGCAGGCGCGTTCCGAAGGCCCGATCCCGATGCTGATGATCGAGTGTTCCAGCGAGCGCGAAATCCGCGGCCTGGCCCGTTACGATGCCGACCTGATTGCTCCCGACGCGGCGCTGGCCGACCTGATGCCCAACGGTGTGCTGGCGCTCACCATCGACCCTACCGTCGGCCAGCGTTACCAGGGCATCGTTGATCTGGACGGCGATACCCTGTCCGATTGCTTCACCAACTATTTCGTGATGTCCCAGCAAGTCGGCACCAAGTTCTGGCTCAACGCCGACGGCAAGCGCGCCCGTGGCCTGCTGGTGCAACAGCTGCCCGCCGACCGCATCAAGGACGAAGACGATCGCGCCGAAAGCTGGCAGCACATCATCGCCCTGGCCAATACGGTAAAAGCCGAAGAACTGCTGGGCCTGGACAACGAAACCATTTTGCATCGCCTCTACCACGAAGAGGCCGTGCGCCTGTTCGAACCTCAGCACTTGCACTTCCACTGCAGCTGCTCGCGCGAGCGTTCCGGCAACGCTCTGGTCAGCCTGGGCCTGGAAGATGCGCAGGATCTGGTGGTGGAACACGGCGGCCATATCGAGATCGACTGCCAATTCTGCAACCAGCGCTACCTGTTCGATGCGGCAGATGTAGCCCAATTGTTCGCCGGCGCAGGCATCGACACCCCTTCCGACACCCGTCACTAAAACGTTTAAGCACAGGTAAATCACCTGACAAACGCCGAGATAGCGCTGTTCTGACGGGAGGGCCCTACTCTTTTTGGGCTTTTCTGGCATAATCCGGCCCACTTTTTTCGCGGTAGTAGTGCGCAACTTTCTACTACAAAACGTTTGGAGCACTCGGCCATAGGCCGACGGGGAACCTCATGACGCAAGCCAATAACGCCGTATACACCGATCTGAGTGTTGACGATCTGGTCAAAGAAGCCCTGCAGCGCGGTGAAGGCGTGCTTGCCGATACTGGCGCGCTGGTCGTAGAAACCGGTCACCGCACCGGTCGTTCGCCGGTCGATCGTTTCATCGTTGAAGAGCCGAGTACCCAGGACGCAATCGCCTGGGGCCCGATCAACCGCAAGTTCCCGGCCGACAAGTTCGACGCCCTCTGGGCTCGTGTCGAGGCCTTCAACAATGCGCAGGAGCACTTCGTTTCCCACGTTCACGTAGGGGCTGCCGAAGACCACTACCTGGCCGTGAAAATGACCACCCAGACTGCCTGGCAGAACCTGTTCGGTCGTTGCCTGTTCATCAACCCGGCCCAGTACAACCCGGCCGGTCGTGAAGAGTGGCAAGTGCTTAACGTGGCCAACTTCGAGTGCGTGCCAGAACGTGACGGCACCAACTCCGACGGTTGCGTGATCCTCAACTTCGCCCAGAAAAAAGTGCTGATCGCCGGCATGCGTTACGCCGGTGAAATGAAGAAAGCCATGTTCTCGGTGCAGAACTTCCTGCTGCCGGCCGCCGACGTGTTGCCGATGCACTGCGCCGCCAACATCGGTGAAGCAGGCGATGTGACCCTGTTCTTCGGCCTGTCCGGCACCGGCAAGACCACGCTGTCCGCCGACGAAAGCCGTTACCTGATCGGTGACGACGAGCACGGTTGGGGCGAGGGCGTGGTGTTCAACATCGAAGGCGGTTGCTATGCCAAGTGCATCGACCTGTCCGAGAAGAACGAGCCGGTTATCTGGAAAGCCATCAAGCACGGTGCCGTGCTGGAAAACGTCGTTATCGACGAGGCCAAGCATGCCGACTACGCCGATGTCAGCCTGACCCAGAACAGCCGCGCCGCCTACCCACTGGAGCACGTTGCCAAGCGTTCCGAGAAGAACCTGGGCGGCGAGCCCAACGCGGTGATCTTCCTGACCTGCGACCTCACCGGTGTACTGCCGCCCGTGTCGATCCTCAGCGAAGAACAAGCGGCCTACCACTTCCTGTCCGGCTACACC
Organism: Pseudomonas sp. MUP55; assembly: GCF_034043515.1. Lineage (NCBI taxonomy): Bacteria > Pseudomonadati > Pseudomonadota > Gammaproteobacteria > Pseudomonadales > Pseudomonadaceae > Pseudomonas > Pseudomonas sp. MUP55. The sequence continues at coordinate 362,566 of NZ_CP138214.1, forward strand.
GCACTGGTGGGCTCGACCGAAATGGGTTCGGGCAGCGGCATCAAGTCGACCTTCTCCACCTGCTTCGGCGCACCGTTCTTCCCGCGCCCGGCTGGTGAATACGCTGAGCTATTGATCAAGCGCATCCGCGGCTTCGGCTCCAAGGTCTACCTGGTCAACACCGGCTGGACCGGCGGCGGCTACGGCGTCGGCAAACGCTTCAACATCCCGACCACTCGCGGCGTGATTGCAGCGATCCAGAGCGGCGCGTTGATCGGTGCCGAAACCGAACACCTGGACACCATCAACCTCGACGTGCCATTGGCCGTACCGGGCGTTGAGACCGGCCTGTTGAATCCACGTAATACTTGGGCTGACAAGGCTGCCTACGATGAAGCGGCAAAGGCGTTGGCCGGGCTGTTCATCGAGAACTTCAAGAAATTTGAAGTGAGCGATGCAATCAAGGCTGCGGGTCCCAAGTTGTAAGAGTCGCTGGTTGTGAAAAAGCCGCCCCTAGTGGGCGGCTTTTTTGTGCGCGGGTGGTCAGTTGGTCATGTGCAATACCACGGCACCGACCAGGACTAATATCACCCCTAGAACCTGTACTGCCGACAACCGCTCCTTGAAGAACACACATCCCAGGATCGCCGCGATACCGCCTGATAGTGTACTGATCACGGTCACAACCGACACCGAGCCGGCCATGGCACCCCACGAAAACGCCGAGAACCCGCCGAGGTTCATCAGGCTCGCACCGGTCAACGTTGCGCAGTTTTTCAGCGGCGGAATTTTCAAGCCGTCCTTGATCTTCAGCACCATCACCACCAACACGCACAAACCCACCAGGTAACCCAGCCACAGCATGGTGACAGGCCCCAGCGCGGGCAGTGTGTAGCGGCCTTGCAGCCAGAAACTCGCGCCATAGAGTGTTGCTGCGAGCAGGGCGTAGGCGATGGACAGGCGGGGGTTGCTGTGAGGTACCCCGTTTTCTTTATGGATACTGGAAAGAATTACGCCGATCACGCACAGGGCGATGCAGCCAAGTTGAGCCAGGCTGATGTGCTCACCGCTGGCCCAGGACAGCAGGGTGGTTACTACGCCATAGGACGTGCCAGCGGCGCAACGATGGCCGCTTTGCCCAAGGCGAAGGCCTTGGACAGCGCAAGGGCGCCGGAAACGGTCAGCAAAGCGGCGGTGATGCCTAGAAGCCAGACGCCAAAGGGAGCATCAACGGATTTGAAGAGGAAGGCCGGGAATATGACCAGCAGCAGGGTCATGATCAAAAAGCCGAGGGCTTGGCCGAAATACACCGCGCGTTTAACACCAACCGCGCGGGCGTTGAGGCCTACGAGAAAGTCTGTGCCACCCCAGAGCAAGGCGGCCAGCAGGCCCATCATTACGTCCATGTAAGGTCCTTGTTATGTATACCGCTCGCCAGATTTGCGCAAAGCTAATGTGGGAGGGGGCTTGCCCCCGATTGCGGTTTAACAGTCAAAAATTTGCTGGCTGACACACTGCTATCGGGGGCAAGCCCCCTCCCACATTTGAACCTCAGCGCTCTCATTTCAGCTCAGGTTTTCCAGCGTTTGCGTGTCCCAGCTGTGGGTCTTGATCGCCAGGTAGAGCATACCAATGGTCAGCGGGACTTTGTCGCCATGCCCCTTGGCCCGGCGCTTGAGGAACACGTCGAAGACCGGTGGGTTGAAGTAACGATAAGTGTCGTAGTCGCCCAGGTCGAGGGCGAACTCCTGTTCCAGTGCTTCCATCAGTTGCTTGGCCTCGCTGCCATCACAGCCCAGGTCGAAATTGAGTGAGGTTTGCAGATGGACGGTTTTGTGTTTCGGCAGGCCGATTTCTTCGTGCAGTAATTGCAGGAGTTGCTGCATGACGGGGTCTTTGGGGAAGTTGGGGGCGAGGTTCATGGTGGGCGCACGTAGAAGTGGGTGAGGGGGGCTGTTGCGTTTTAGGCGGTATTTGTTTCGGGTGATGAAGAGTGCCAAGCCTATCAATAACACGGCCAGGGGAAGGAGTTGAATGTTCAGGATGACGGCGACGTAGGGCAGCCAGAGCAACAGAGCCAGTCCCGTTACGATAAAGGCAATGGCGAAACGCCTTCTTAACGTGCAGTCAATGATTTTGTAATAAAGCAATAGATGGAGAGCTAATAACAGTGCTGTTTGTAGGTAAAGCCATTGATCAAGATTCATCTGAGTACACATGCATTGAGACGCTTGAGCGCTGCGGGCCTATGCCACCACTGACCTGAGCATCCAGGCCAATGATGATGTCTGCGCTATGAAAGTTGCGAAGCGTGCGAGAAATCAAATCGCTGACAGCATTCTCGATGATCGATTCTGCTTTGCTGGATATGATCCCGACAGGGGTTGCAACTGCGCCAGAAATGATTTCTTTGATGAGGTTGTTTCGATTGTTCAAGCTATCTGCCTGCTTCCTGGTCAATGGCTTTGAGACGGCAACCGTCATGACGCAGGGTAGATCTCGGGCGAGCATCTTTTCGTACAACTTCTGAAGTCGCAAGCGGACCTCTATCGCTGATGCTTTCGCTTCCAGCAAGCAAAGTTTGGCTAGCTCTTGTCGATTGTTTGGCATCACGGTGAGACGAATCACTGTGAAAGTGATGCCATAGTGGCCGATATATTGAGTCCTTTCGATGTTCACGTTTTTTCGTCGGGGCAGTTGAAGGGGGGGGCCAGTCTCAGCCAGGAAAACGTGGATTTGTAGAGGGCCAGACGAGTGTTTTAGGCCGTTTCAGAAATGGACGACGCGCCGTCCGGCGGCTTCTTACAGTTTTACGGCTTGATGCTTATTTGGAAGGCTGAACTGGCAAAAATGTGGGAGCCGGGTTTGCCCGCGGTGACGGTGTGTCAGGTATGAAGAGGACCCACGCAGCGCTTGAAGAACGATCACTGCCCTACAGGCCTACTGATACACCGCTGAAAAATCGCCTCCAACCCCCGATAATCACACGCCACTGCATCAATATTCGCCGGTATCCACGCCGCGTGTTTGACCAGCCACCAGTTCACCGAAAACCCCGCATTCACGATGATCTGTTCGAACAAAATTCGCTGCGCCCGGCCGTTGCCCTCGCGGAAGGGGTGGATAACGTTGAGGTCGCCATAGGCTTGGGCAATCTGCGTCACCAGCTCGGCTTGGCTGACGCCCACAAACCAGTTTGCCTCGGCCATCTGCCGGACGATTTTCGCGGCTTCTGGCGGGATACGTTCCGGGGTGCAGAACAGGGTGTCGCCTTTCTGGATGTTGACGCTGCGCAACTCGCCGGCCCAGTCATAGATGTCACCGAACAGTGTGCGGTGGATGTGTTGCAGGCGGTCGAGATCGTAAGGCGGGGGGAAGAGCGGGAGGCTGCTTACGGCGATTTCGGATAATTCCCGCTCGGCTTGGTGCAGGCGGTGTTCGTCGAGCAAATCGAGGCGGTTGCGCAGGACGCTGCTACCGGGGTAGCAGTACGGGTCCTGGCCCACCCCGTATTTGTCGAGCATCAGCGTGGAGTGTTGCGGTACTTGGCAAGCACGGCTTCGCGGGTCGGCAGGGGCTTGTCGACGTCGGCCGGTTGGGTTTCGAACCCTTCCAGGCGCAGGCTGGCCAGGTAGTTGGAACGGCGGATCTTGTGGTAGTGATCCTGTTTTTGCTCAAACGTCAGTTCGCTCATCGCAGCGTCCTCCTGGGTAGCAAGGCTTGATTGTAGCGCAATGCGTCAGCGGGCAGGCGGGATAAAACCACGTCACATTTTGTATAAATACTCCGCCAGCAGGCTGAATTCAGCGTATGTTTCACCGCAAAATCTTGTAGGGCAATTCCGCCCGCTACTTAAAGGGAGTTAAGCATGGGTTTGCTTCGTGTCGCTTCGGCGATGTCATTGTGTGCGGTGGCTTTTTCCGTTCAGGCCGAGCAGTTGCCAATCGAGGTGCTGAGTGCGGTGGTCAAGGACCAGAAAATCGCCGACGCCGAGGTGCTGCTGCAACGCAACGGTGCGCAGAACGTAGTGGGCCGCACCAACGCTCAAGGGCAAGTCACGCTGACCAGCGAGGCTGCTGACGACGCCAGCAATCTATTGATCATCAAGAAGCCCGGCTACTCCAACCTGGTGGTGAAGTGCCCGTGCAAGGGCATGACCTACGCGATCAGCCCGGTGATGGAAAACCTCGACGGCTTGCGCGTAGTGCTGACCTGGGGCCAGACACCGGACGATCTCGACTCCCACATGATCTTCCCCGGTAACAATATCTACTTCGAGAACAAGACCGGCACCGACGCCGCGCTGGATGTGGACGACACCGACAGCTACGGCCCGGAAACCATCACCCTTCAGAAGAAACACTACGGCGAAAGCTACGTTTACGCCGTGCATGACTACAGCAATGGCGGCAATCCAGGTTCGCGTCAGTTGTCCAACAGCGAAGCCAAGGTGTTTGTGTACATGGGTCAATCGCTGGTGCGCACCTACTACGTGCCGAAAAACCGCAGCGGTAACCTGTGGACAGTGTTCCGCATGACCGGCAGTGGTGACTTCCAGGACATCAACACCTTCAGCGGCGTGACCGTGGATGCAGCGAATGTGCTCAACGAAGTCAAACCCTTGCTGGATGACAGCGTTGCCGTTACCGCAGTGGTTGTCAGCTCTTCCGTACAGGCTGATGCGAAGCGTCTGAATCTGCAAGGTGAAGCGGCCTACCAGGCAGGTAACCTGGACCAGGCGATTGAGCTGTTCCGTCAGGCGATTGAGTTGGATAACGGCTTCGGTAAAGCCTACGGCAACCTTGGCCTGGCGTATCAAAAGGCTGGCAACACTGCCGAGTCGATCTGGGCCAATCGCAAGGCCATCGCCTTGGCAACGGGCGCCAATGCAGCAACCGTACGCGCGGGTGCCTACTACAACATTGCGCGGATCTACGAAGCGGCGGGCCAATTCCCGGATGCGTTGCGTCACTACCAGTTGGCCAAGGAACAGAAGGCCAATCCGGTGTATGACACGGCGATTGAGCGAGTGCGCGATCGCTGATCAGCAGGAGCAAGCTTTCCTCCGACAACGCGCCCCAGTGGCGCGTTGTTTGTTTGGGTGACGGCTACAGGCGAGAGGCCGCTTCCAGGTCCATCAACCCGCGGCCATAGGCTTCGCTGTTGGCGTAGATGCCTGTTCGATTCGCTGTACTGAGCAGGCGCTCTCGGATTTGTTGCGGCGTCATTTCCGGAAAGCGGCTTTGCAAGGCCGCCAGGGCGCCACTGACCAAGGCGGCGGCTGGCGAGGTGCCAGCGGTTGGTCCGTAGCTGCTGTCCTTGCTGGTGGTCAGTAGCCCCGCACTACCGTCGCCCCCTGGCACCGCGATGCACCAGCGCGCCGCCAGACCGCAATAGTTGGATTTGAGATTGATGGCCGTGCCGTCGTTCTTGAGTGCCATGACGGCTATCCAGCCCTTCTCAAGTTCGGGCACCAATGCAGGCAGGCCAGGCTCGGCCAGCGGCTCACGCTTGACCTCGTTGCCCGTTGAGAAAACAAACACGGCGCCTTCGGCCACCAGTTTTTTCGCCATAGACAGCGACTCACCCATAAGGCGCTCATAGACAGGGACCTCGTTGGTGTTGGCTTCGATGGGATTCGCCCATGAGTTGCTGAAAATACGTGCGCCCTTGGTGTAGGCAAGGTCCCAGGCCTGGGCTATTTCACTGTCAAAATAGAACGGCTCCCTGTCATCACCGAAGCGCATGGGTATCAGCTGGGCGTTGAAAGCAATGCCATGGATCCCCTGGTCATTCTTGTTTGCGGCGAGAATACCGGCCATCTGGGTGCCGTGGCCTTTGACATCGATGACGCCAGGCTGGTGTCGCACGAAGTCATAGCCCGGGTCATAGATGCGCCCGTAGAACTCGGGCAACTCAAGGTTGAGGCCTGAGTCGATCAGTGCAACCCGCACACCCTGGCCGGTGCCGCCCCGTGCATAGAGGGAGGATGCCTTGACGATAGGCAGGGCTTTTTGCGCAAAGTATTCGGGGGATTCAAAGCGACGAGTGTCCGGTTCGGCAGGCATTGGGGTGGGAGTGGACATGCAGCCCAGCAGCAACATGGGCAGTGTGAGCAAAATGAGGTGGTGCAGTGAGAGCAGCGGCTTGGTGGGGTGGAATACTGGCATTCTCGACTCCTTGTCGGGGCAGGTGATCAAGCGTGCTACTGTCTGCGTTTTTGCGCGGGCTTGCTGGTTTTCTCTGTATCAGTTTGTAGCGTTTATCCCTGACCTATTTTCGATCGCTGATCTATGTTTTTGATTCTTTCAGCGGTCAACGGAGTGACAGCCTATGCACGACACCCTCCAGCAGGTCTTTGGTTATCCACAGTTTCGTTTGGGCCAGGAAGAGACGGTCAGCGCCGTGTTGGCCGGACGTTCGGCGGCCGCTATTTTCCCCACCGGGTCGGGCAAGTCTCTGTGCTATCAACTGTCCGCCGTACTGCTGCCACACCTGACGCTGGTGGTGTCGCCGCTGTTGGCGCTGATGCAGGACCAGTTGGGTTTTCTGCAGCGCCACGGCATCTGCGCGGGCAGCATCGATTCGGCGCAGAGCCGCGAGGACGCCAACGACGTGATGGCGCGCGCGCGTTCAGGCGAGCTGAAAATCCTGATGATTTCCGTGGAACGTTTGAAAAACGAGCGGTTTCGCAACTTCCTGCAAAGTGTGCAGATCTCGCTGCTGGTGGTGGATGAGGCGCACTGCATTTCCGAATGGGGCCACAACTTCCGTCCGGATTATTTGAAGCTGCCCGATTACCAGCGCCAGTTCAATATCCCACAAGCGCTGCTGCTGACGGCGACGGCCACCCCCAAAGTGATCGCCGATATGCAGGCCAAGTTCGCCATTGCGCCGCAGGATGTGATTACCACGGGTTTCTACCGTCCCAACCTCAACTTGCTGGTGGAGCCGGTAAGCGGCGCGGATAAACGCCGTCGTCTGGTGCAGTGGATGAACGAGCGCGCCAACCAGCCGAGTATCGTCTACGTCACCCTGCAAAAAACCGCCGAACAGATCGCCGAGCACCTGAACCGTAACGGCATCCAGGCCGAGGCGTATCACGCCGGCTTGCCCCACGACAAACGCGAGGGCATTCAGCAACGTTTCATGGGCGGGCGCTCCAATTGCATTGTCGCCACCATCGCGTTCGGCATGGGCATCGACAAAAGTGATATCCGTAACGTGGTGCACTTCGACCTGCCCAAATCCATCGAAAACTACAGCCAGGAAATCGGCCGCGCCGGTCGTGACGGGCAGCCTTCCGACTGCCTGGTACTGGCTAATCGTGACAGTCTCAACGTGCTGGAGAACTTCGTATACGGCGATACGCCAGAGCAGGAGGGCATTCGCCGCGTGCTGGAAGAGTTGCAGGCGGCACGAGGCGAGGGGCAGTGGGAGTTCCTCCTGAGGTCGCTGTCGGACCACAGCAACATCCGTGAGTTGCCGCTCAAGACGCTGCTGGTGCAACTGGAGCTCAAGGGCGTGATTGCGCCGCGCTACGCGTTTTATGCCGAGTACCGCTTCAAGTACCTGATCGAACCCGATGGCTTGCTGGCACGATTTTCAGGCGAGCGGCAACAGTTTGTCGCGGCGATCATTCAGGTATGCAAGCGCGCAAAAACCTGGGCAACCGTGGATTTTGATGCGCTCTACCTGCAGCACAACGCCGAGCGCAATCGTGTGGTAAAGGCGTTGGATTACTTCCAGGAGCAGGGCCTGATCGAATTGGAAAGCAAGCAGATGACCGAGGTCTACAGCTTGCTGAACACCGATTTCGACCCTCAGGTGTTGAGCGCCGAGTTATACACAGGCTTCAAGCAGCACGAGATGACGGAAGTGGCGCGGATTCACGCCATGCTTGACCTGTTCGCCACCGAGCAATGCCTGGGGCAGCGCCTGGCACTCTATTTCGGCGATGAAAATGCGCCCGTGCGTTGCGGGCATTGCTCGGTGTGTCACGGGCACGTTGCGCATCTACCCGCGCCGCCGAGTTTGCCGCCGCTTGTGGATAAAAACTTCATGGGACTGTGCGGTGATTTTATCCACAGGCATCATGAGCACACCGGCCATTTGCCGGGGGCTGAACGGCTGACGCGCTTTCTGGGTGGTATCAGCGTGCCGTTGTTCACCAAGCTCAAAGCGCGGGGCATTCCCGGTTTCGCTGCGCTGGAGGATTACCCCTACGCCGAGGTTCGTGAGTGGGCCGAAACCCATTTGAACAGTTTGTAAATTCTTTTACGCGAGGTACCCATGCCTGACTCAGTGCCACAACGTGCCGATTATGCTCACTTCCAGACGATCATTACGCGCTGGCACGACAATGATGTGTACGGCCATGTGAATAACGTCACCTATTACAGCTTTTTCGACACGGCGGTGAATACCTACCTGATCGAACAGGGCGGGTTGGATATTCATGACGGTGCCGTGGTCGGGTTTGTGGTGAGTTCGGCCTGCGATTACTTCGCATCGATTGCCTTTCCCGAGCGTATCGAAATCGGCTTGCGGGTGGGCAAGTTGGGCAACAGTTCGGTGCAGTATGAGCTGGCAGTGTTCAAGGCCGGGGAGGAGGAGGCCTGTGCGGCGGGGCGCTTTGTGCATGTGTTTGTGGACAGAGGGTCGAACCAGCCGGTGCCGATTCCGGGGCAGCTTCGCGAAGCGTTGCAGCGGTTGGTGATTTGACTCGCACTTGAGAAGCAGCAGCCAAGTAACCTGTGGCGAGGGAGCTTGCTCCCGTAGGACTGCTCAGCAGTCCCATCGTTTGGGGCCGCGTCGCGGCCCTACGGGAGCAAGCTCCCTCGCCACAGGTACAGTGTTCGTTCTTAACTGACTGGCATTATGACCAGCCTGGCTAGCACATTGCTGTATTCGCCAGCTCGCGTATATCAGTCACGGTAACGATGCTTGTTCTTGCGATGCCCATAGGCATGACCGCGGCCTGGGTGACCATCGCGGTAGTAGCGACGGTCATCACGGTCACGCCCACGATAACGACGGTCATCGTCATCGCTCTTGTTGCCCATGTAGTTGCCCAGTGCGCCACCTGCACCACCGCCGGCCGCTGAGCCGATCAGTGCGCCAGTGCTGCCGCCGACACTGCGGCCTACGACGTTGCCGCCGGCTGCGCCCAGTGCGCCGCCAATGGCGGCTTCGCCACGGCTGCGCTTGTCGGCGCCGACCGCACTGCCGCCCGCGCCACCCAGCGCTGCGCCGATGGTCGAACCGGTGTTGCCGCCCAACTGCTGGCCGACAACCGAGCCTAGAACCCCGCCCAATGCGCCGCCCACACCGGCTTCGGTGGTGCCACCGGCCATGGCTGCGCCACTGACCAGGCCTAGGGACAACAAGAGAATCGAGGAGAACTTCATTCAGGGAAACCTCAAGGGGATGACGGCGCGATCCTGAGGTTGTATCGAGGCGCTGACAATCGAAATCCGACCGGCGGCAGGGGTTGTATACAATTTGCTAAGTTGCTGTTTTGTATAGGGAACTTAAGCTGTTTTTACGAGTCTTTAGCTACTTCGGAACGGCCGCTTTTGTAAAAAAGCGGCCTTTTTTTGTGCCTGTAAAATGTGTAGCGGTAATGCGGGCCTCTTCGCGGGCAAGCCCGCTCCCACATTTTAAATGCCTTTCAAATGTGGGAGCCGCGGCCGTTCAAACAGACATAAGTCAGGCCGAGCGCGCCATGATCAACCCATTGTCACTCGCCGCTTCCAAACGAATCGCGACGAACTTCGACGTCGGCGTATGGCTACCGTCGCCAGTGCTTTCCAGGGGCACCAGGGGGTTCACTTCCGGATAGTAGGCCGCCGCCTGCCCAGCCGGAATATCGAACGCCAGCAGAGTGAAGCCTTTGACGCGCCGCTCACGCCCGTCTTCCCACAGCGACACAATGTCCGCCTTCTGCCCCGGCTTGAAGCCCAGGCGGATGATGTCGGCTTCATTGACGAACAGCACGTCCCGTTGCCCTTTGACTCCGCGATAGCGGTCGTCCAGGCCGTAGATCGTGGTGTTGTACTGATCGTGGGAACGCATCGACTGCATGATCAGGTCCGGCACACGGCCTGTGGCGTGTGTGCGTTCATGGATCAGGTCTTTGGGCAGCACGTTCGCACGGAAGTTGGCGCGGCCCGATGGGGTGTTCCAGCGGCGCGCACCGGCGGAGTTGCCTAGATAGAAGCCGCCGGGGTGTTTGATCTTCTCGTTGAAGTCCTTGAAGCCAGGAATGGTGTCGGCAATCAGGTCGCGGATGCGTCCGTAGTCGGCGATCAACCAGTTCCAGTCCACGGGTTTGCTGCCCAGGGTCGCCGCGGCAATGCCCGCAAGGATCGCAGGCTCGGATTTCATCAGCGACGACAGCGGTTGCAGTTGGCCGTTGGAGCCGTGGACCATGCTGAAGGAGTCTTCCACCGTTACCGCTTGCGGGCCTTCGGCCTGGATATCGATGTCGGTGCGCCCCAGGCACGGCAGGATCAGTGCATCTTTACCGTGCATCAGGTGGCTGCGGTTGAGCTTGGTGCTGATCTGCACGGTCAGGTCGCAGTTACGCAACGCTTCGAAGGTGCGGGTACTGTCCGGCGTGGCTTGGGCGAAGTTGCCGCCCAGGCCGATAAATACCTTGGAGCGGCCTTCGAGCATGGCGTGGATGGCTTCGACCACGTTGTGCCCGTTAGTACGCGGCACCTGGAATTGGAAGCGGCGCTCCAATGAGTCGAGGAACGCCACCGGTGGGCGTTCGTTGATGCCCATGGTGCGGTCGCCCTGCACGTTGCTGTGGCCGCGCACCGGGCACAGGCCGGCACCTGGGCGGCCGATATTGCCGCGCAGCAGCATCAGGTTGGCGATTTCCTGGATGGTCGGCACCGAGTGACGGTGTTGGGTGATGCCCATCGCCCAGCACATGATCACGTTCTTGCCTTTGGCATACATGCGCGCGGCTTGCTCGATCTCCACCAGCGTCAGGCCGGACTGCTCGACGATTTCGTCCCACGAGGTGTCGTCGATCTGGCCCAGATAGTCCAGTACGTTAACGGTGTGCTCGTTGAGGAAAGCGTGATCGAACACGGCTTCCTTACCCTCGGCCAGGGCTTGACGTTCCCAGAGCAGCAGGAACTTGGCCATGCCGCGCAGGATGGCCATGTCGCCGCCCAGTGCCGGGCGAAAGTACGCAGTGTTGGTTGGCTTGTCGCCGTTGGTGAGCATTTCCAGCGGATGTTGCGGGTGCTGGAAGCGTTCCAGGCCGCGCTCTTTCAGGGGGTTGATACACACCACCTGAGCGCCGCGCTTCACCGCTTCGCGCAGTGGCTCGAGCATGCGCGGGTGGTTGGTGCCGGGGTTCTGGCCCCAGACGAAAATCGCGTCGGCATGTTCGAAGTCATCAAAGGTCACGGTGCCTTTGCCCACGCCCACACTCTGCGCCAGGGCCACGCCGCTGGCTTCGTGGCACATGTTCGAGCAGTCGGGGAAGTTGTTGGTGCCGTAGGCGCGCACAAACAGCTGATACAGGTAGGCGGCTTCGTTGCTGGCGCGGCCGGAGGTGTAGAACTCGGCCATGTCCGGGCTGGGCAGGGCATTGAGATGCTTGCCGACCAGGTCGAACGCGGCTTCCCAACTGACAGGCTGGTAGCGGTCGGTCTCGGCGTTGTAGCGCATAGGCTCGGTGAGGCGGCCCTGATACTCCAGCCAGTAATCGCTCTGTTCCAGCAGCGCGGTGACGCTGTGCTTGGCGAAAAATGCGGCGTCGACGCGGCGCTTGGTGGCTTCCCAGTTGACGGCCTTGGCGCCGTTTTCGCAGAACTTGACCATGCCGCTTTCCGGCGAGTCGCCCCAGGCGCAGCCCGGGCAGTCAAAGCCGCCGTTCTGGTTGGTCTTGAGCATCATGCGCAGGTTTTTCAGCGCGTTGTCGCTGGTCAGCCAGGCTTGCGCCACGCTGATCAATGCACCCCAGCCGCCTGCCGGGCCTTTATACGGCTTGTAACGTGGGGTTGGGGTTTGGTCGGCTTGGTGGTGAAGGCTCATGGCTGGTACTCCATCGCAGGGCTGTAGACCCGCGGCGCGCTTTTCTGCGGCAGGTGGATGAGATTGAGGTTATGCCGGCGCGCCCACTGCAGGGCAAGGCCGGTAGGCGACGACAGGCTGACCAGGGTCTGGATGCCTGCACGCAGGACTTTCTGGATCAGTTCGAGGCTGCAGCGGCTGGTGACAATGGCCACGCCGCCGTCGGTCGGAATCTTTTGGCGGATCAATGCGCCGATCAATTTATCCAGGGCGTTATGCCGGCCGATGTCTTCGCGGCCCATCAGCAGTTCGCCCTGGCCGTTCATGAATACCGCCGCATGCACCGCGCCGCTGTGTTGGCCCAGGGGCTGGAATGCACTGATGCGCTGGCGCAGGCCATCAAGCCATTCGGCGGGTGGCAAGGGTGCGCCGGGCAGTACCTGAAGGTCGGGTAACGCCTGTTCTACGGCTTCGACACCGCACAGGCCGCAGCCGCTGGTGCCCGCCAATTGGCGGCGCTGCTGCTTGAGATGCCAGAACGCTCGGCTGGAGATCTGTACCTGGGCATGTTGGGCCGAGCCCGAACCGCTGATTTTCAGGTCATAGATGTCGCTGACGTCGGTGATGATGCCGCTGCCCAGGCTGAAACCGACAATAAAATCTTCCAGGTCGGTTGGCGTCACCAGCATGACCGCCTGGCTGATGTCGTTATAGGCAATCGCCAACGCCACCTCTTCTGCCAGCGCGGTAGTGCCGACGTCGGTGTGCTCGAGGTTGCTGTATTGATAGCTCTGGCTGGCGGCGGGCGCGGGCGTTTCGAGGGCGGGCGCCGCGCAGGTTGGGCGCTTGGCGTTCATGAGGCAGTTACCACCGGCGGATTGGTCAGTGTTCAGACTAGGCGCGACAAAGGGTCGCGTCTAATTGCCAGTATTGATGTATTGATAGATGGCATCGATCAAAGGTTCGAATGCGGTGGCGGTTTTCGCCCGCAGGTGCCGGAACCCAAATCTTTGGGATTGGTCTAGTCTTGGGCATCAGGAACTTAAACCCAAGGAGAGCGCACCATGAGTATTTACAGCTTTATCAAAGAAGCCGGCGAAAAGATCGTCGATCTGTTGACGCCGGGGAATGCGAACGCCAGTGAGCAGTTGAAGGAGCATGTCAGCAAGGTGGGCCTGGGTAATCCGAACGTGCAGACCACGGTGGATGGCGACAAGGTCACTGTGACCGGTGAAGTGGCCACTCAGGAAGAGAAAGAGAAGATCCTGCTCGCGCTGGGCAACATTGCTGGCGTGGCGAGCGTGGATGACCAGATCACCGTAACCGGCCCGGCCGTTGCCGCTGCGCGTTTCGTCGTGGTGAAAAAGGGCGATACCCTCAGCGCGATTTCCCTGGCTGTGTACGGTAATGCCAACCACTACAACAAGATTTTCGAGGCTAACAAGCCGCTGTTGTCGCACCCGGACAAGATCTACCCAGGCCAGACCCTGCGTATTCCTGAGTAATCCGCAGAACAAAATGTGGGAGGGGGCTTGCCCCCGATAGCGCTGGCCCAGTCACTGACACCTGGCTGACACACCACTATCGGGAGCAAGCCCCTCCCACAATTGATCAGAGTCCGGCAATAAGCGCTCGGTAATCCCCGACCGCCGCGAATTCAGCAGTGTCTTTCGGGCCTTTCTGGCTGTCCGGCTCTTTCACTGCAAGCAAATGCCCCACGCCAAAATCCCGGGCACTGCGCAGGATCGGCAAGGTGTCGTCGATAAACAGGCTACGGGCCGGGTCGAAGTGGATATCCGCTTGCAGCGCTTCCCAGAATTGCCGGTTTTCCTTGGGGAAACCGTAATCGTGGGAGCTGATCAGCTGCTCGAAGTACGGCGCCAACTCGATGCGCTCCAGTTTCAATGACAACGAATCGCGATGAGCGTTGGTGATCAGGATCACACGCTTGCCGGCCTGTTTGATCGCGGCCAGAAAAGTATCCGCGTCCGGGCGCAGGGCGATCAGGTGGGCGGTTTCCAGCTTGAGTTCGCGCACCGGGATCTTCAGTTCGGCGCTCCAGAAATCCAGGCAATACCATTGCAACTGTCCGGCGTTACGTTCGAACAGGGGCTGCAGTTCCATTTGCGCCATGGCCAGGCTCACGCCGTGCAGTTCGGCGTAGCGCTGGGGCAAGTGCTCCATCCAGAAGTGGTTGTCGTAGTGCAAGTCGAGCAAGGTGCCGTCCATGTCCAGCAGGACGGTGTCGATGGCGTGCCAGGGCAAAGAGGGCATGGGGCGTTCTCATGTAAGTAAAGATATCCGACACAGACAATCGGAAAAGCCACGGTATAGTAACCCGATCACGCCAAGGAGCCGTTTATGCGCCAGAAACCCACCGTCCTCGCCCGCGAAATAGTCGCCAGTAGCCGTTTGTTCCGCGTGGAGGAAGTGCAATTGCGCTTTTCCAATGGCGTTGAACGCACCTACGAGCGCCTGGTGGGCCGTGGTGCCGGTTACGGCGCGGTGATGATTGTCGCGATGATCGACGAAGACCATGCGTTGCTGGTGGAGGAGTACTGCGGTGGCACCGACGAGTATGAACTGTCCTTGCCCAAAGGGCTGATCGAGCCCGGCGAGGATGTGCTGGCCGCGGCTGACCGCGAACTCAAGGAGGAAGCCGGCTATGGCGCTCGTCAGTTGGAGCACATCACTGAGCTTTCGCTGTCTCCTGGCTATATGAGCCAGAAAATCCAGGTGGTGCTGGCCACCGATCTTTACGAAGAGCGCCTGGAAGGCGATGAGCCTGAGCCCATGCGCGTGGATCGGGTCAACCTGCGTGAGCTGTCGGCGCTGGCGCAAAACGAGCAGTTCAGTGAGGGCCGGGCGCTGGCCGCGCTGTATCTGGTGCGGGACCTGCTGACCCAGCGTGGAGTGTTCACCCTATGAGCGAACTGTTTCTGGGCCACCCTTTTATCGCGCCTGTCATCGAATTGGCTCGCCAGGCAGGCGAAGCCATCCTGCCGTACTGGCGTGCCGATGTAGCGGTGACCTCCAAAGCGGATGATTCACCGGTGACGGCCGCCGATCTGGCCGCGCATCATCTGATTCTCGCTGGCCTCACGACACTGGACCCAAGCATTCCGGTGCTGTCTGAAGAAGACGCCGATATCGACCAGAGCGTGCGCGCCGGTTGGCAGCGTTGGTGGCTGGTGGACCCGTTGGATGGCACCAAGGAATTCATTGCGGGCAGTGAAGAATTCACCGTCAATATTGCCTTGATCGAACAGGGCCGAGTGGTGTTTGGTGTGGTTTCGATGCCCACCAGCGGACGTTGCTATTTCGGCGGTGCGGGCCTGGGGGCCTGGCGTTCGGATGTGAATGCCGCGCCCAGGCAGATCCAGGTACGCCAGACTCCAGCCGCGGGCGAAGCGTTTACCGTGGTTGCCAGCCGCCGTCATACCAGCCCGGAACAGGAACGTTTGCTGGAAGGGCTGAGCCAGGGTTTGGGCGAGCTGAAACTGGCGAATATCGGCAGTTCCTTGAAGTTCTGCCTGTTGGCCGAAGGCAGTGCCGATTGCTATCCGCGCCTGGCGCCGACTTCACAGTGGGACACCGCAGCCGCGCAAGGCGTGCTGGAAGGGGCTGGGGGCGAAGTGCTGGAGCTCAACGGCAAGCCGTTCAGCTACCCGGCGCGGGAATCGTTGCTGAACCCGTTCTTCCTGGCGTTGCCGGCCAAGGCGGCATGGCGTGAGCGCTTGTTGAGCCTGGCCAGGTCTTAAGACCACAGCAAAACAAAATGTGGGAGGGGGCTTGCTCCCGATAGCAGTGTGTCAGGCAACCAGCTTCTGACTGTTACACCGCAATCGGGAGCAAGCCCCCTCCCACATTTGTTTTGTGTATTGGCTTTTAGCGGTGCAGGACGTATTGGCCGGTGAAGGCTACCGCCCTTTCGTCACTGCCCTCATTCACAATCCACGTCTCCAGCGACAATCGCGCCCGGCCATAGCGTTTGTAGGTTGCCACAAAGCGTTTCCACACCTTCTCCTCTGGCGCCCTGCAATGCACCGTCGCATCCTGCGTCACGGGCAACGGATAGCTGATCTGGCCTTCCTGGATCACGATATGCCCGTCTTCAATGCCCTCTTCGCGCAGGCTCAGGTGCAACCAGCCCCAACCGGCCAGTACGGCGCCGCAGTAGAGGCTGCCGCCAAACATGGTGCTCTTGTGGTTGATATTGGCGTGCAAGGGTAGATGCAGTTGCAGTTGGCCGTCTTGCCAATCGAGCACCTTGAGGCCCATTTCCCGGGTGAGGGGGATGTCGTGGTGGAGGACGGATTCCAGATAACGGCTGTCGCGGCTCATGGCGGTCTCTTGGCTCGTGGGCACGGTCATTCGTCGTCTGCGCTTTGGCTGGCGCTGTCGGCGAAGTTCAGACCGTGCTTGCGTAGTTTGTCGTGCAGGGTTTTGCGTGGCACGCCCAGGGCTTCGGCGAGGCTGCGCAGGGAGCTGTGGGGGCGGGTCAGTTCGGCGGCGATCAGGCTTTTTTCAAATTGCTCGACTTGCTCGCTCAAGCCGCCAGGCGTGGAGGTCAGTGTGCCGGCGGATGGATTGTCCGGCGTACTGTCCAGTGCCAGCTCCAGGCCCAGGGCAAAGCGTTCGGCGGCGTTCTGCAGTTCGCGCACGTTGCCCGGCCAGCTGTGGCGCAGCAGCAGCGCGCGCTGGCCCGGTTGCAGCTCATGCAGGGGCAGCCCGTGGCGGCTGCTGGCTTCGTCGGCGAAGTGCTGGAACAGCATCAACGCATCTTCACCGCGCTCGCGCAGGGGGGGTATGCGCAGCGGCGCGACATTGAGACGGTAATACAAGTCGGCGCGAAAGCGCCCCTGGTCGGCAGACTGGCGCAGGTCTTCCTTGGTGGCGGCGATGATGCGGATATCCAGTGCAATCAGCTGATTGCCGCCCAGGCGTTCCACGACGCGCTCCTGCAGCAGGCGCAACAATTTGACCTGTACATCCAGGCTCATGCTTTCGATTTCATCGAGGAACAGCGTGCCGCCATTGGCGAACTCGAACTTGCCGATACGGCGCTTCTGCGCGCCGGTAAACGCGCCCGGCTCATGGCCGAACAGTTCGCTTTCCACCACCGATTCGGCCAGCGCCCCGGCGTTGATCGCCACGAACGGGCCGCTGCGGCGGCTCGACAGGTCGTGCAAAGCGCGGGCGACCACTTCCTTGCCGGCTCCGGTTTCGCCAAGGATCAGCACATCAGCCTTGGTTGCCGCCAGTGCTCCGATCTGCTCTCGCAGGCGCAGCATTTGTGGCGAATGCCCCACCAGGCGTGTGCTCAGTTGTTGCCGATCGCTGAGGGCCAGGCGCAGGCTGCGGTTGTCCAGCACCAGCCGGCGCAAGGCCAGGGCGCGGCGCACGCTGTCGAGCAAGGCGTCGCTGGCGAAGGGTTTTTCGAGGAAGTCATAGGCGCCGGCACGCATGGCCTGTACCGCCAGCGGCACGTCGCCATGGCCGGTGATCAGCAGCACGGGCAGGTCCGGGTCCTGACCGTGCAGTTCGGCAAGCAGCTCCAGGCCGTCCATGCCGGGCATGCGGATATCGCTGACCACCACACCCGGCCAGTCCCGTGACAAGCGCGCGGTGAGGCCGCTGGCTTCGCCCAGGGGCAGCACTTTCAGCCCGGCCAGGTCCAGGGTCTGGCACAGTGCCTGACGCAGGTGGGGATCGTCGTCGATCAGCACCACCTGGATCTGGTTATCGATACTCATACACTGCGGTCCTCGGACGGTTGCACACTGACGCCCGGCGAGCCGGCACGCAATTTCAAGGTTAACAGCGCGCCGCCTTCCTTGTGGTTGGCGAACAGCAGTTCGCCGCCGAAGGCGCGCATCAGGGTGTCGCAGATGGCCAGGCCCAGCCCAAGGCCCTGGGTGCGCGTCTTGGTGGTGTAGAACGGCTCGCTGGCGCGGCCCAACGCTTCCATGCAGAAGCCCGGGCCGTTATCGCGAATGTACAGGTTGACGCCCTGCTCGGTGGTTTGGGCACTCAGCCAGAGTTTGCGTGGCGGGCCTTTTTCGGTGAGGGCGTCGAGGGCGTTGGCCAGCAGGTTGCCCAGCACCTGGCGCAGGCGGGTTTCACCGGCTTGTACCCATAAGGTCGCCTCGGGTAAATCGCGGATCAACTCCACTTCCATCGAGCGTCGCCGCTTGGCCAGCAAGGCCAGGGCATCGTCCAGCGCCGGTTGCAGCGCCACGCTTTCCGGCGCGTGGCGGTCGCGGCGGGCGAAGGCGCGCAAGTGAGCGATGATCGACGCCATGCGTCCGGTCAGTTCGCTGATCAACTTGAGGTTGCCGCGGGCATCGGCGGTGCGTTCATGGTCGAGCAGGATCTCAGCGTTCTCCGCATAGCTGCGAATCGCTGCCAGGGGCTGGTTCAGCTCGTGGCTGATACTGGCCGACATGGTGCCCAGCGCCGAGAGTTTACCGGCCTGGACTAGGTCGTCCTGGGCGCGTACCAGTTCCTGCTGGGCATGTTCGCGCTCCAGCACTTCCTGTTTCAGGCGCCGGTTCAGGCCTTCCAGGTCGCTGGTCCGCTCCGCCACGCGCATTTCCAGCTCGCGGCGCGCCTTGGCTTCGAAGGCGATGCGCTCCAGGTAATGTCGACGGCGCTGCATCATCAAGCCGAGCAGCAGCATCAGCACCAGTAACGTCGCGCCGCCGACGGCCACCACGGTACGCACCGGACGGTTGATCAGCGATTGGGGCGCGAGGATTTCTACATTCCAGCCCGTCTCGGCGATGGCGGTGGATTGGCGCAGCCAGGCGCTGCTGCTCAGGTTCAGTGGCTGAGGGTCGCGGGTCGGGTAAGGCTGGATAGCAATAATGGCTTGGCGCTCTTCGGCGGTCAGCGGCCGAGTCGCGCGAAAGCGCCATTGCGGGCGCGAGGTGAGGATCACCACGCCGTTGTGGTCGGTGACCAGAAGTTGTTCAGGGGTGTTGCCCCACAAGCTCTCGGTGTGGTCCAGGTCCACCTTGACCACCAGCACGCCGATGATTTTTTCATCATCGCGTACGGCGGCGGCGAAGAAATAGCCACGCTTGGCCGACGTGGTACCCAGCCCGAAGAAGCGCCCCAGGCGCCCGGCCATGGCTTCGCTGAAATAGGGACGAAAGGAAAAATTGCGCCCGACAAAGCTGTCCTGTTTATCCCAGTTGGACGCGGCGAGGGTCTTGCCGGTGGTGTCCATCAAGTACATCACCTCCACCCCGGCCTGGGCGGCGACGTCCTTGAGCAGCAGGTTGGCGTTGACCAGGTTGGTGCTGATGTGGGGCGCATCCAGCGCGGTGCGCAGCGCCGGCAGGTCACCGAGGATCTGCGGCAGCACTTCATAGCGGTGCAGGGTGCCCAACAGGTTGGCGACATACAGGTCGAGGGTCTGACGGTTTTGACCCGCCAGCTCGCTGCGGTAGTAACGCTCGGCCAGGTGCTCCAGCGGCCACAACAGCGGCGCCAGGCACAGCGCCAGCAGGGCGAGGCTGCGCCAGCGGGGTCTTCGCGGAAGGGGTGGAGTCATGGGTATCGTGCGCCTGTGGGTACAGGCGCATTATGCCTAGTGCTGCTCTGCAAGACACTCGTGCAATGCGTCTTGCCATTGCGGCTGGCTGACGTGCCATTGCAGTTGCAGGCGGCTGCAGTCCAGGCGCGAGTTCAGCGGGCGCTTGGCAGGGGTTGGATAAGCACTGGATGGGATCGCTTCCAGTTCGGCGCAGGGTTTGCCTGCGTCGCGAAGGGCTTCGCCGATGGCCTGTGCAAAACCGAACCACGACGTTTCACCCTGGGCGGTAAGGTGATAAACACCCCAATCCCCGGCGTCACCGGCCTGCCAGCGTTCGATCAGCGCACGGGTACTGTTGGCGATGGTCCCGGCCCAGGTTGGCGCGCCGATCTGGTCGCCAACGATGCGCATCTGCGGTTTTTCCTGCAGCAGACGCTGCATGGTCAGCAGGAAGTTCTTGCCGTGGCTCGAATACACCCAGCTGGTGCGCAGAATCAGGTATTGGCCGCCTACCGCCGCAATCGCCTGCTCACCCGCCAGTTTGCTTTGACCGTAGACACCCAGTGGGTTGGGTGTGTCATTTTCGGTGTACGGGGCCGGTTTGCTGCCGTCGAACACGTAGTCGGTGGAGTAGTGAATCAGCGGGATGCCAAGGGCCTTGGCTTCCTCGGCGAGGATGCCGGGGGCGACGGCGTTGATGGCGAAGGCTGCGTCCGGCTCGCTTTCGGCCAGATCGACCGCGGTGTGGGCTGCGGCGTTGATGATCAGGTCGGGGCGGTGGGCGCGCACCTGCTCACGGATGAGCGGTGCGTTGGCCAGGTCCAGTTGGTCACGACCCAGGACGATGAGTTCACCCAGGCCCTGAAGCCGCTGTTGCAGCTCCTGGGAGACTTGGCCGTGTTGGCCGGTGATCAGTATTTTCATGGGAAAAGGTCGGCTTCCGTCAGTAATTTACCGACCTGGTCCTTGGCGGACAGTTGCGGCGGCTCGGACAGCTCCCAGTCGATAGCCAGCGTCGGGTCATTCCAGAGAATGCTGCGTTCGGCGCTGGGTTGATAGTAGTCGGTGGTTTTGTACAGAAACTCGGCGTAGTCGCTCAGCACCACAAACCCATGGGCAAAACCTTCCGGCACCCACAGTTGGCGATGATTCTGCGCCGATAATCGGACACCCACCCACTGGCCGAAGTGCGGTGAGCTGCGACGGATATCGACGGCAACATCCAGCACTTCGCCGTGAGTCACGCGCACCAGTTTGCCTTGAGTGTGTTCAAGCTGATAATGCAGCCCGCGCAGCACGCCTTTCTGTGAACGTGAGTGGTTGTCTTGCACGAAGTCACGCTTGAGTCCGGTGGCGGCTTCAAAAGCGCGCGCATTGAAGCTTTCGTAGAAAAAGCCGCGTTCATCACCGAATACTTTGGGCTCGAGAATCAGTACCCCGGGTAACGAAGTTTCAACAACCTTCACTTGGTTTCTCCGGCGAGCGAGTAGAGGTATTGACCGTAACCGGTTTTGCCGAAATATTTGGCGCGCTCCAGGAGGTAGTCACGATCGATCCAGCCGTTCTCGTACGCGATTTCTTCCAGGCAGGCTACTTTAAGCCCCTGGCGATGCTCGATGGTCTGCACGTAGGTCGATGCTTCCAGCAAGCTGTCATGGGTGCCCGTGTCGAGCCAGGCGAAACCGCGACCGAAACGCTCGACGTGCAGGTCACCGCGCTTGAGGTAAGCGTTGTTGACGTCAGTGATCTCCAGCTCGCCGCGTGGCGAAGGCTGGACGGCCTTGGCGATCTTGATCACGTCGTTGTCGTAGAAGTACAGGCCGGTCACGGCGTACGGCGACTTGGGTTTGGCAGGTTTTTCTTCGATGGACAGGGCGCGACCCTCCTTATCGAAGTCGATCACGCCGAAACGCTCAGGATCTTTGACCCAATAACCGAAAACTGTAGCGCCGCTGGTGCGTTCTGCCGCGGTGCGTAGCTGGTCGCCAAAATGTTGGCCGTGAAAAATGTTGTCTCCCAGGATAAGGCAGACGGGGTCATCACCGATAAAGTCTTCACCAATTAGAAATGCCTGGGCCAGGCCATCCGGTGTGGGTTGTTCTGCATAGCTGAAGTGCACGCCAAACTGGCTGCCATCTCCCAGTAGGTTGCGATACTGCGGCAGGTCTACCGGCGTGGAGATCACCAGAATGTCCTTGATTCCGGCCAGCATCAGCACGGAGATCGGGTAGTAGATCATCGGCTTGTCATACACCGGCAACAGCTGTTTGGACACACCCAGGGTGATGGGGTGCAAACGGGTGCCGGAACCTCCGGCCAATACAATGCCCTTCATCATGCGATCAGATCCTTTACGTCAGTATTGCCGAGTCGTTCACCTTGATAACTGCCATCCTGGACCCTGCGGCACCATTCCAGATTATCGAGATACCACTGCACGGTTTTGCGTAGACCCGTCTCGAAAGTCTCTTCAGGCACCCAGCCCAGTTCGCGCTCGATCTTGCTGGCGTCGATCGCATAACGTTGATCATGGCCTGGGCGGTCTTTGACGAAGGTAATCAGGTCGCTGAACTTCTCTACACCGACCGGGTGCTTTGGCGCCAGCTCTTCAAGCAGGCTGCAGATGCTGCGTACCACTTCGATGTTCTTTTGCTCATTGTGTCCACCGATGTTGTAGGTCTCGCCGACCACGCCTGCGGTCACTACCGTCAGCAGCGCACGGGCGTGGTCTTCAACAAACAGCCAGTCGCGTACCTGCAGCCCATCGCCGTACACCGGCAGTGGCTTGCCCCCGAGGGCGTTGAGGATCACCAGGGGGATCAATTTTTCCGGGAAGTGGAAGGGTCCATAGTTGTTCGAGCAATTGGTCAGCAGTACCGGCAGGCCGTACGTACGCTGCCAGGCACGAACCAGGTGGTCGGACGCCGCTTTGCTGGCTGAATAGGGAGAGCTGGGGGCATAAGGCGTCGACTCGGTAAACAGGTCGTCCACGCCGTGCAGGTCGCCGTACACCTCGTCAGTGGAAATGTGGTGGAAGCGAAACGCGCGCCTTGCGGGCTCGTCGAGCTTTTGCCAATAGGTACGTGCGGCTTCCAGCAGGCTGTAGGTGCCAACGATATTGGTCTGGATGAAGTCCGACGGGCCATCTATGGAACGGTCGACATGGGACTCGGCGGCCAGGTGCATGATCGCCTGTGGCTCGAAGCGTGCCAGTACGGCGCTTACCGTCTCCTGGTCGACGATATCGGCCTGAACGAACTCATAGCGGCTATTGGACGCGACGCTGGTCAGCGACTCCAGGTTGCCGGCATAGGTGAGTTTGTCCAGGTTGAGCACTTCGTGCTCGGTGTGTTGAATCAAGTACCGGATCAAGGCAGAGCCGATGAAGCCGGCGCCGCCGGTGATGAGAATACGCATATCGGAGGCCCTTTCCTTAGACGGACATTAAGCGAATGAAGCATAGCTTGAGTTGTGGAGCAGGGGTGGCGCAAGCGCGGTGTATGTTGGGGGGTTGCCTAACCCACCCAACAATGGCGATATAGGCATCTGACAAGACGCTGAGGTTGTCCAATGTTGCTCGCTACCTTGATTCACCGCGCCAGCTTACCCTGCCCGCAAGTAGGGCCTGCCCACGCGGCAAGGTTGCTTGAGCAGCACTACGGCCTCACTGGCAGATTAAGTTCATTGGGTAGCCAGCAAGACCTCAACTACAAGGTCGAAAGCAGCCGTGGCCGCTTCGTTCTTAAAATCTGCCGGGGTGACTACGCCGCAAATGAATTACTGGCCCAACACGCAGCCCTCAACCAGCTTCAGCGCCACGCACAGCTGCGCGTGCCCAAGGTCATCAAGGCCCTCAACGGCGATGAACTGCTGACCGTCAGCGTCGACGGGCAAACCCTGCACCTGCGCCTGTTGGATTATATTGAAGGCCAACCCCTGACCCATTTGCCTCACCTGAGCCGCGATGTGATCGCAGGGTTCGGCGACCTGTGCGGACGAATGAGCCTGGCGCTGGCCACGTTCACCCACCCCGGACTGGACCGCACCCTGCAGTGGGACCCACGCCACGCGCACGAGCTGATCTCTCATCTGCTGGCCACCTTGCCCGACCTCGCTCATCGCACCGCACTGGAGCAGGTCGCTGTGCAGATCAAGGCGCACGTCACGCCTTTGGCTGCACACTTGCCCTGGCAGGCCGTGCATATGGACATCACCGATGACAACGTGGTCTGGCAACGCGACGCGCAGCGACGCTGGCAAGTCCAGGGGGTGATCGACTTCGGTGACCTGGTGCACACCTGGCGCATCGCTGATCTGTCGGTGACGTGCGCAGCGCTGTTGCACCACGCCGATGGCGACCCGTTTGCCATCCTGCCGGCGATCCAGGCCTTTCACGCGGTGACGCCGTTGCAGCGCGAAGAGTTGCAAGCGCTGTGGCCGTTGATCGTCGCCCGCGCGGCGGTGTTGGTGCTCAGCAGCGAGCAGCAGCAACGCCTGGACCCTGATAACGCCTATCTGTTGAAAAATGCCGAGCACGAGTGGGAAATTTTTAACGTCGCGACAGCGGTGCCGTTCGAGTTGATGGAGGCGGCGATCCTGAGTTGCGTCGGCGAGACGCTGCCAGTCTTGGCCGGCCAGGAGTTTGCGCCGTTGCTGCCGGGCCTGGACGGGCGTGAGTTCGCGCTGATCGACCTGGGGGTACTCAGCCCGCATTTCGAGGCGGGCAACTGGGAGACACCTGGCATCGATCGGCGCCTGCTGGACGAAGCTGCGGCGGTGCATGGGCTGGCGGCCAGCCGATATGGGCAATATCGGTTGTCGCGTACCCGCCCAGACAGCGCGGGCGAGCCGGACACGTTTGCCCTTCACGTCGAGTTGCGCCTGCCCCATGGCACAGTGCTCGAAGCGCCTTTTGCGGGAACCCTGCGCGAAGGGGCGGACGGCTTGCTGTGCTTGTACGCAGAGTCGCTGAGCCTGCGCCTATGGGGTGTGAAAACGCTGCTCAGCCCCGGTGCAGGGGTTGTGAAGGGGCAAACGCTCGGTGAAGTCCACGGGCCGTTGGTCGTGCAGCTGTGCCGTGGCGACCTTGAGCCACCGCTGTTCTGCGTCCCGACCCGGGCGTCGGCGTGGCAGGCGTTGTGCCCGTCGCCCGCTGTGCTGCTCGGGCTGGCCTGCGACGCCGAACCGGAGCTGGACCCCGAGGCCCTGCTGGCGCGGCGCGACGCCAGCTTCGCCCGCTCGCAGAAGCATTATTACGTCGACCCGCCCCGTATCGAGCGGGGCTGGCGCAATCACCTGATCGACATGCACGGCCGCTCCTACCTGGACATGCTCAACAACGTGGCGGTGCTGGGCCACGGCCATCCACGCATGGCGGCGGTGGCGGCGCGGCAATGGTCGCTGCTCAACACCAACTCGCGGTTTCACTACGCGGCGATTGCGGAGTTTTCCGAACGCCTGCTGGCGCTGGCGCCGGAGGGCATGGACCGGGTGTTCCTGGTCAACAGCGGCACCGAAGCCAATGACCTGGCGATCCGCCTGGCCTGGGCCTACAGCGGCGGGCGCGACATGCTTAGCGTGCTGGAGGCCTATCACGGCTGGTCGGTGGCGGCGGATGCGGTGTCTACCTCGATTGCCGATAACCCCCAGGCGTTGAGCAGCCGCCCCGACTGGGTGCATCCGGTGATGGCGCCGAATACCTATCGCGGTGAGTTTCGCGGGCCGGACAGTGCGCCTGACTATGTACGAAGCGTGGAACATAACCTGGCGAAAATCGCCGCTGGCCAACGTCAACTCGCGGGATTCATCTGCGAAGCGGTGTACGGCAATGCCGGGGGCATTTCGTTGCCGCCAGGCTATCTGCGGCAGGTCTATGGGCTGGTCCGCGCCCAAGGCGGTGTGTGTATCGCCGATGAGGTGCAGGTAGGTTATGGCCGCATGGGGCATTTTTTCTGGGGTTTTGAAGAACAGGGCGTCGTGCCGGACATCATTACCATGGCCAAGGGTATGGGCAACGGCCAGCCGTTGGGAGCTGTGATCACCCGCCGAGACATTGCCGAAGCCCTGGAAGCCGAGGGCTATTTCTTCTCGTCATCGGGCGGTAGCCCGGTCAGTTGCCGTATCGGTATGGCGGTGCTGGACGTGATGGAGGAAGAAGGGCTGTGGGAAAACGCCAGGGCGGTGGGCGGATATTTCAAGGCACGCCTGCAAGCGTTGATTGAACATCATCCGTTAGTCGGTGCGGTACACGGTTCCGGCTTCTATCTAGGCCTCGAGCTGGTACGTGACCGGCAAACCCTGGAGCCTGCGACGCAGGAAACGGCGCGGTTATGTGATCGTCTGCGTGAACTGGGCGTGTTCATGCAGCCGACCGGCGACTACCTGAACATCCTCAAGATCAAGCCGCCGATGGTCACGACCCGGCGCAGTGTGGATTTCTTCGTCGATATGTTGTCCAAGGTGCTCGATGAGCAACTGTAGTAAATCGATTGTTATCGGGTATCGCCCATCATATTTACTAGCTGTGATCTTTGATCGCTATTAAAGCCGATATTTATCCGTTATAAAGTCGGTCCTTACCCCATTCGGAGTCCTGATTTTCATGACCACCCTGCACAGCACGCCACGCGACGATGGCTTCCATATGCCCGCCGAATGGGCGCCACAAACCCAAACCTGGATGATCTGGCCTGAGCGCCCGGATAACTGGCGTCTGGGCGGCAAGCCGGCGCAGGCGGCCCACGTGGCCGTGGCCAAGGCCATCGCGCGGTTTGAGCCGGTGACCGTCGCGGTTTCCGCCGGCCAGTACGAGAACGCCCGTAGCCGCCTGGATGTGCCGAATATCCGCGTGGTGGAAATGTCCAGCGACGACGCCTGGGTTCGCGACACGGGGCCGACGTTCGTGATCAACGGCAGTGGCGAAGTGCGCGGCGTGAACTGGGATTTCAACGCCTGGGGTGGTTTTGATGGCGGCCTGTATGCGCCGTGGAACCGTGATTCCCAGGTGGGCGGCAAGATTCTTGAGATCGAGCGTGCATCGCGTTACCGCACCGAAGGTTTTGTGCTGGAGGGCGGTTCGATTCACGTCGACGGCGAGGGCACCCTGATTACCACCGAAGAGTGCCTGCTGAACCGCAATCGCAACCCGCACCTGGATCGTGCCGCCATCGAAGCGGTGCTCAGCGCCAATCTGGCGGTGGACAAGATCATCTGGCTGCCCGATGGCCTGTTCAACGACGAAACCGACGGCCATGTGGATAACTTCTGCTGCTATGTGCGTCCAGGTGAAGTGTTGCTGGCCTGGACCGATGACCCACAAGACCCGAACTACTCGCGCTGCCACGCCGCCATGGACGTGCTGCAAAGCAGCACCGACGCTCAGGGCCGCTCGTTCACGGTGCATAAGATGCCGATTCCAGGACCGCTCTATGCCACCGAAGAGGAATGTGCCGGTGTCGACCCGGTAGACGGTAGCCAGGAACGTAACCCGAGCGTGCGTTTGGCCGGTTCCTACGTCAACTTTCTGATCGTCAACGGCGGCATCATTGCGCCGAGCTTCGACGATCCGTTGGATCATCAGGCCAAGCAGATCCTGCAGAACCTGTTCCCCCAACACGAAGTGGTGATGGTGCCAGGCCGCGAACTGTTACTGGGGGGCGGTAATATCCATTGCCTGACCCAACAGCAGCCAGCCCCGCAGAGAAACTGAGTGCGGTTGTAACAGCACCTTGAGGGTGAGCGAGCACTGCGTGAGCGCAGTGTTCCAGCCAAGCCCGCGGCCCGGCACGGTCGCGGGCTTTTTTGTGCCTGGGTGCGCCAGCGATGAGGGGTTTTGGCATAGCTCTTGTATCGACACAGAAACAACAGAGCCGCTTGGTGATGACTGCATGGTTCTGTCACAAACCTTGAGTAAGTTAGCCGCTCACGCAGCAGGGGAGAGCGCTGAAATGAATGCCGAAATCAACCCGATGTACACACGCATGTTTCACCCGGTTCGGGTCGACGGCGACGCGATCAATGCGCTGGCGCTCTGGTTGAAAGAGAACGGCTCGCGGCAGCTCAGGCAAAAACCTGATGTGCTCAGCGTGATGAGTGAACGCTACCCGGCAGGGTTGTTCACGGCGGATGAGGTGAAGGTGTTGTACGAACTGGAAAACAACTGAAGACCACCGAAGAAAATAAGTGTGGGAGGGGGCTTGCCCCCGATAGCGGTGGGTCAGTCATTATTTCGTTGACTGGCACACCGCAATCGGGGGCAAGCCCCCTCCCACATTGGTTGCGTCTGGTCTGATGGAATCTGGAAGCTGTAGGTGCCTGTCACCACCAGGATACGTGGTTCGTCTGGCTGGATCTGTACGATGCCGGTTGCTCCGGTGGGAGAGGGCAAGCCCCTTCCACATTGGTTGCGTCTGGTCTTATGGAAACTAGAAGCTGTAGGTGCCTGTCACCACCAGGCTACGTGGCTCACCCGGCTGAATCTGCGCGACGCTGGTCGCTGAGGCGTAATAGTGTTTGTCGGCGATATTGTTCAGTGCCGCCCTGACGTCCCACGCCTTCTGACGGAACCCGGCCAGCGCATCCCAGCGACCATATCCCGGTAACACCACGGTATTGAGGTTGTCGGCATAGCGATCACCGACCAGTGTCAGCCCGGTTTCCGCGTACCAGCCCATCTCCGGTTTCCAGGTGACGAACAAGCTGGCATTGCGCTTGGCTACGTCGCTGATGCGCTTGCCTTCGAAACCATTGTTGTCCTCCTCGACCTTGGCATCCTGCAAGCCGATACCGCCACGCACATACCAATTGCCTGTGACCTTGCCCGTGGCCGTCAGCTCGATACCGCGTGAAGTCTGCTTACCTGTCAGCAGAGTGATCGTGCGGTCCAGGGGGTCGCTGGTGCGACGGTTGTAGAGTTCGAGTTCGTACACGGCCAGGGTGGTGCTCAAGCGGTCGTCGAGCCAGTCGCTTTTGACCCCGATTTCCTTCTGCTTGGTCAGCTCGGGGCTCAGGTCGTTGACGCTGCCGGCCGCATTCGGCGTGATGCCGATCAAGCCGCCGCCCGCCGGGGAGAAAGTTTTGCTCCACGAGGCATAGAACGAGTGATGCTCCAGCGGCGTCCACACCAGGCCCAAACGTGGGCTGGTGCTGTGGCTCTTCACGTCCTGCTGGGTATTGAGCAGCTTGTTGGTGGTGTCGACTTCGAAGCGGTCATAACGCAGCCCGCCCAAGAGTTGCCATTGATCGTTCAGGCGCAGTTGATCCTGCACGTACAACGCACGGCTTTCGACTTCAGTGTGGTTGTCGCTCGACAGGCTCATGCGCCCGGTATGGCGCAGATTACGATTGGGCTGGTTGAGGTCCAGGCTTGGCACGGCCTGGCCGCCACGATTGGTCGCGGTGGCTGAGTAGAGTTTCGGATCGCGGCGCTGGCTGCCCAGTTCAATACCGGTGAGCAGGCGGTGCTCAAGCCCGAAGGTATCGAAACCACCTTCCACTTCGAGGTTGTTGAACACGTTGCGGGTGGTCAGGTCCTGCTGCCAATGCTGGCGGCTGACGGTGTTGGTTTTCGCGTCGTAGCCGGTCTGGTAGGTGTTGTCGAAATCGCTGTCGAGCTTGAATACGCCGAGGGTGTGGCGCAGTTGCCAGTTGTCGTTGAGCTCATAGGCGAGCTTGGAGCGCAGGGACTGGGAAGTGTCGTCGATGTAGTCACCGCTGGAGAAATAGGTGGTGCTGCGACTCACATCGGCAGGGCGTCCGTTGACGCCAGGAACGCCACGGTCCGGCGTGCGGTTGTAGCGGCTGTATTCGTACTGCACCAGCCAGTTCAACTCGGGCGAGAGCTGCCAGCTCATCGAGGGCGCGAACAACTGACGGTTGCCACTGACGCCGTCGCGAAAGCTGTTGTTGTCCTGGTTGCCCATGTTCAGGCGCAGGCCGATGTCATCGCTGGGATCGGTACTCAGGTCGGCATACACGCTGCGCAAATCGTTGCTGCCGCCCTGGGCTTCGATGCTCGATTCGCGGCCGGGGCTTGGCAGCTTGCTCACACGGTTGACGATCCCGCCCTGGCCGCCGCGCCCGTAGAGCACTGCCGCCGGCCCCTTGAGCACTTCGATGCGCTCGATGTTGTGCAGGTCGCGCACGTATTGGCTGTCGTCGCGAATGCCGTCCAGGTAGAAGTCATTGCTCGCGTCGAAGCCGCGGATACGCAGGCTGTCGAAACGTGTGTCGGCGCCGCTGCTGACGTTGGGAATACCGCTTAGCGCCTGGCCAAGATCGTTAGTGCCATAGGCGCGCAGGCTTTCGGTTTTTACCGAATCGATCGCCTGGGGCACATAACGTACGGCAGTCGCGGTGCGCGTGGCGGTGCTGCTCTGCTTGACGCGTGGATCGTCTTCGTCGACTTCGGCGCTGATCGAAGTGGCGGGCAAGACGGTGGTGGCACAGGCGAAACCGGCAGACAGCACTACAGAAAGCCCGAGGGAAAGGGGTGTCAGGCGAGGCGCAAGCATGGGAAAAAGTGTCCGAATTGTCAGGATGGAAAAGTGCGCGAATGGTAATGCTTTGCATTTGCTCGCGTGATCTATTCCCAAACGTACAGGGCACTAATTTGTTACTTAATGTGTTTTCCAAAAGGAAAGCTGGAATTTTCGCACCCATCGCCGGGGCGCAATGGGTCTTTGCTTAGAATTATTTAGCCTAAATCCAAGTGGTTCACGAAATTGACACATAGTTCAACGCGCGCATAGGATTGCGTCCAACGCCTGTGGCTAACAGCCATGACTCATCCAATAAGAAAGGGCCCGCGGCAGTTCAGTCGTCCGCGGGCTTTGTTTTTTCTGGAGAAAGTCGACACCAGAAAGCGATACGGGGCCTGGTGTCATAGCGCGTACTCAACCAGTAATAAGGAATATAAGAAAATGTTGAAGCAACGGATGAGTCTGATCGCTCTGGGGATTTTGAGCGCATCGACAGCCATGGCGAACGACCAGGAGCAATCCAAGGGTTTCGTTGAAGACAGCCACCTGAACATCGCAGCACGTAACGCCTACATCAGCCGTGACTACAAGAACGGCAAGCAGGACAAGGCCGAGTGGGGCCAAGGCTTTATCGGTAAGTTCGAGTCCGGCTTCACCCAGGGCACTGTGGGCGTGGGTGTGGACGTGATCGGCCAATACGCGATTCGTCTGGATGGCGGCAAAGGCCGCGCTGGCGCGGGCGGTATCGACTTCTTCAAGCAGGGCAACGGTACTGTCGGTGACGACGGCAAGCCAAACCCAGGCTCGGCACCGCATGACCTGGCCAAGGGCGGCGCGGCCGTTAAGTTCCGCGTTTCCAATACCGTGCTCAAGTACGGTGACCAGTTCCCTGCAGTGCCTGTGTTGCAGTACGACAACTCCCGCCTGTTGTCGGAAACCTACACCGGTACGTCGATCGTTTCCAAAGAGATCGCCGGTCTGCAACTGGACGCCGGCCACTTCACCAAGGAAGCACGCAAGAGCATGGAAGGCACCGACAGCGGTCGCCTGAAAAGCATCGACTACATCGGTGGTAGCTACAAATTCACCGAAAGCCTGTCGGCAGCGTTGTATGCCTCCGACATGCAGGACGTACTGAAGAAGCAATACGTCAACGTCAACTATGTGCTGGCGCTGCCAGAGAAACAGTCGCTGACCTTTGACTTCAACGGCTACAAAACCAAGCTGGACCGCAGCTTCGCCCTGGAAAACCAGAAAGACGCTGAAGCCCGCGACAACAAGATCTGGAGCCTAGGCGCTACCTGGGCCGTTGGGGCGCACAGCTTCACCCTCGCTCACCAGCGCAGCACCGGCGACACTGGCTACCTGTACGGCGGCTACCGCAACGCTGGCGGCATCGGCGACGGCGGCAATACCATCCTGCTGGCCAACTCCTACTGGTCCGACTTCAACGGCAAGGACGAGCGCTCCTGGCAAGCAGGCTACGGCATCGACTTCACCACCTTCGGTGTACCGGGCCTGACCTACAACGTTGCCTATGTACGCGGTACCAACATCGACGACGGCACCGGCCGTGGCGATGGTACCGAGCGTGAAATCTGGAACCAGTTCAAGTACGTGGTACAGAGCGGCCCGGCCAAAGACCTGAGCCTGCGTGCTCGCGCCTCGTGGTTGCGCGTTTCCAACAACGCCAGCGAATACAACGTTGGTGGCAACGAAATCCGCCTGTTCGCCGACTACCCGATCAACGTTTTCTAATTGATCGCAGGTCGCGCCTGATGCCAAGCGATAAAAAACCCCGACTGGTTCGGGGTTTTTTTATGCCCGGTGGCGAGCGTTTCCGTCTCGCCAGTACAGAATGTCAGGCCTTGATCGGCGCGAGCTTCTTGCAGTTTTCCTTGCGTGTCGGATATTGCTCGCACTTGCGCAGCACGGTTTTCACCTGCTGCACATCCTGCAGTTGCTGGTTGGCCAACAGTTTCTCGGTAATGAACAGTTCCTCCGAGCCCAGGTTGCGCTCGGCCTTGTCGATCATCGCCAGTGCCGATTGCCCGTCACCGCGCTTGAGGTGATAGCTGATCATCAAGTCATAGGTGGAAGGGCCTGCCAGGGACCAGTCCTTGATCGCTTGCAACTCTTTCACCGCTTCACTGTTTTTACCCTGGGCCAGGCGCACGGTATAGGCGGTGCGCCGAATGCTCGGCTGGTCCTTGACCGGCGAGGCCAGGGCTTTGCGAATAAACCGCTCGGCATCCGGCACCTTGTTTTTTTCCAGGGCGTCGATTGCGAAGTAGGCGTCTTTGTAGCCCTGCAAGGCCGCCGCCACCTGGGGCGTAGTCTTCATCTTCGCCCAGCTCTGCGGGTTGACCCGGGCGCGGCGTTCCTGGCGATATTCGCGCTGCAAATATTGGCGCAGCTCGGTGTCGCGGTCGGTAGCCGACATGTGCGAGCGGTTGAAGTACTGCGTGGTGGCGGTGATGCCGGTGGTCAAGCCGTCCTTGACCAGCACGTCCAACTCCTTGGTGAACTGGTTGAGATTGAACTGCTGCAGTGAATCCTGCATGGCATTCTTGCGCGCCGTGAGAAAGCCGGTGAGCAAGGGTTTCTGTTTGCCCTGGAAGTCGTTGAGTCGTTCCAGGCTATGGGTGGCGGCGCGCGGGGCGTAGCCGGCGCGAATCATCAAGTCGGTGCCGAGCAGGTCGGCCTGGTCTTCCTGACTGCGGCCCCAGGCGGTGCTCCACACCTGATCGGAAAACGTATTGGCCAGCGCGGTGTACAGCACCGTGTTGCCGATGGTCTTCTGGGTACCGGCCGGGTCTTTGCTGAACAGCTTCATCGTACCGGAGCTGCGGTCGACGCCCGTATCGGCGGCCATGGTCGCCAGGGCGACCGTGGAGGCGACGGTAGTAAACAGGTCTTTCTGCTGCTGGAATGCCGCCATGCGGTCATGGTGATGCAGCAGCACATGGCTCATTTCGTGGCCAAGCATCGCCGCGATTTCATCCTCGCTGCCGACGTTGTCGAGCATGCCCAGCGGTACGAACAGGTTGCCGTAAGGGTCTGCCGACGGCCCGAATCCATAGCTGTCGGTGATCTTCACCTGCAGCGGCGGCAACTCGCCCGGCCAGCCCTTGGACAAGCGCGTGACGATGCCCTGCAGGTAGCTTTGCAGCATCGGAATATCCACCAGGTTCTGCTGGCGCGCTTCGGCAGCCGGTACCGCCCGCCCGTCGTAGCTCAAGCGCTGCTGACTCTGGCGCTGGGGGTCGAGCTTGTAGTACTGGCGCACATCGGTGTTGTCCACATAGTGGCCCTGGACCCGGGATTGGGTCGAAGGCCCCACCAGGTTCAGGAACGCCTGGTCAGCGCCCTTCAGGGTGGCGCAACCACTGAGCACCGAACTGGCCAATAGGCTGGCTGCTACTAGATATCCCTTCACCGCAACGCTCCTTTTATTGATTGCAACCGGCACCAAAACCAATGGTGGAATTATTGCGACTGTCCTTGGCCTGGCTTCTGGTCAGGCCCTGGCAGGGCAGGTCGACGACGTTCAGCGGCGGTTCGATGCGCAGGTCCATGGTGTCCAGCCAGACCTTCTGACCAGCCAGTTCTACCTGCACCAGATCCAGCGTCGGGTTGTACTGCAATACCGGCACGGGCTGGGTAGGCGCATCCTTTTTCGCCAACTCACGCTGCTGTTTGCCCTGCTCGTCGAGCACCGTCACCGGGTCGGCGAGAAACGCCTGGATAGCGTGGTTTTGCGCCCACGCACCCTGGGTGACGAGGGCTGCGAGCAAGACGATAAGGCTTCTGTTCATCCTTGGTTTCCTTGAGTCAAAGGGCAAAACGGTACGCTCAGCGATCGCGGTCGAAGAAGGCTTCGATCCGCTCGCTGAACAACACCAACGACAGCAATACAATGCCCAGCACGTTGACCGGGGTGATGTCATTGAGGCTCAGCAGCACGCTCACCACCGCCAACATCGACATCACCAGCAGCCACGACGGGCATGGCGAGGTAAAAAACCAGATTTCCTGGCGCCGCCAACGGCTCCAGGTGCGATGGCCCGCCAGGCGTCGTGCGTGCAGGGCCTTGAGCACCGCGATCAACGCCAGCAGGCCGAGTCCCAGCAGGTCCAGCCAGTTGAAGGGCAGGTAGGGGAAGTTGGCGGGTTCATGGTCATAGCCCATGCCGGCATTGATCAGGTTATCCAGGGCCATGGCGTGCAGGTAAACGCCGGGGAGTTGGCCGTGTACCGGCGACTCCACCAAGTCCCCGGTGGATGTGATAGTGGCGCCGATCAGCACCAGGCGGTCGCGCAGTAACTCGGCGACCAGGGCTTGGTCGCCGGGGTCGCTGACCTCCAGGTCACTGGCCGACAACGTCAGCGTGTAAGGGCACTGCGCC
Organism: Pseudomonas sp. MUP55; assembly: GCF_034043515.1. Classification (NCBI taxonomy): domain Bacteria; kingdom Pseudomonadati; phylum Pseudomonadota; class Gammaproteobacteria; order Pseudomonadales; family Pseudomonadaceae; genus Pseudomonas; species Pseudomonas sp. MUP55. The sequence goes on from NZ_CP138214.1 coordinate 397,013, forward strand.
TGGGCCGAGTCATCGAGCTTCCAGAACACGGCCTGGAAGAACTGCGCCACTGCGTCCAGCAAGAAATGCCGCGCCGCAGCGCAGTGACGAATATCGGCAATCCGCGCCTGTTGCGCGGCCAGCTTGAGCCCCCATTGCACCGCGATGGGCTGGCGCTGCGCAGCGGTTTGCGCATCCACAGGCGGCGGCGTGCAGTCGTGGGTGGCACAGAACACCCGGTACAGCGCCAGGGCAGGGGTTTCCATCAGCCCGGCCTGGGTGTGCGCAGCCAGTGGGTACTTGTCGTCCACCCCTTCCCACACCACTAGGGCCGGCCGGCTGACCTGCATGAAAGGCGCCAGCGTATTGGCCTGGCCTTCCTGCGCGCGCGTCAGCCCGGTATTGGCCAGCCACAACGGGATGCCTTGGCGTTGATAACGCTCAAACACATTCGCCAGCAACTGACTGCCCCGTGCCGGGTCGCCGAGCGAGTGGTCGTGGCTGTAAAGCAGATCCACAAACACTGCGCGCGGCTTGTACGCCAGCAAGCGCTTGAACAACTTGCTTTGCTCGCCGTAAGGCATTGGCCACGAAGTGTCGTTGCGCATCAGGTAGGCATCATCAATCAACACCACCGCCACCTGCTGCTGCCCGAGGCTCGGGTAATGGCTGGCGAACATACGATTGAGCCACTGCGCCGACGCCTTGTCGCTGGAACTGGCCAGGCCGAAAGGATCAAGAATCGCCAGCAACACGATGATGACCGCCAGCCAATAGCGACGGTATTTGAACAGCGGGGGGTTGGACAACATCCATGTCTCGATTAAATACCTGGCAAGGCGGGGTTTTTAACGGAGGAGGGGAGCAGGTGTCAATTGGAAAAGTGGCTAAGTGCCATATCGCTGTTGACGTGTGCACCGCCTCTCGCAAAAAAGCCCTCGCCTATCAGGCCAGGGCTTTCTTCTGTGGGCGATCAACTGCGTCAGGCGTTGAGCGCCGCGCGGGAGGGAAAAAACTTATCGGAGTGTGACGGTGACTTTGCCTTTCGCTCTGCCCTGCTCGACGTACCGCAACGCCTCTGCGGTCGATGCAAAAGGGAAGGAACGGTCAACAACCGGTTTGATGGCGCCAGCCTCGATCAGCGCGGTAATTTTCTGCAGCTGCATCCCGTCGGCACGCATGAATAAGAATGTATAGCTCACCCCCCGTTTGCGCGCTTTTCTGCGAATACCGCTGCTGAGCAGGCGCATAACCTGCCCCAACACCCAAGGCAAGCCCTGCGCTTGGGCAAACTGCGCGGTCGGTGGCCCCGACAGAGAAATCAGGTGCCCGCCCGGCTTGAGAACCTTGACCGACTTTTCCAGTACATCAGTGCCGAGGCTGCTCAACACCACGTCGAAATCGCGCAACTCGTCGGCAAAGTCCTGCTGCTTGTAATCGATGACTACATCCGCGCCGAGTGCCTTCACCCATTCCACATTCGCCGTGCTGGTGGTGGTGGCAACGAAGGCGCCGAGGTGCTTGGCGAGCTGGATGGCAAGCGTGCCGACACCGCCGGATCCGGCATGAATCAACACCTTCTGGTCTTTTTTCAGCCGGGCGGTTTCAACCAGCGCTTGCCAGGCCGTCAAGGCAGCCAAGGGAATGGACGCCGCTTCGGCCATGTCCAGATTCGAAGGTTTGTGCGCAAGGGCGTTTTCGTCCACGGCGATCAGTTCAGCAAACGTCCCGATCCGTGTTTCAGGAGGACGCGCGTAAACTTCGTCTCCCGGCTTGAATCGCGTCACTGCCGCACCCGTGCGAACGACTACTCCGGCCAGGTCATTGCCCAGTATCAATGGGAAGGTATAGGGCAGGATCAGTTTGAACTCGCCGGTTCTGATCTTCGAATCCAACGGGTTCACGCTCGTTGCGTGCACCTGGATCAGAACGTCATGCACACCGACCGCAGGCTCAGGCACTTCGCCAATCCTTCCGTTCTGTTTGCCGTAGCGGTCGATAAAAAATGCCTTCATGTCGCGACTGCTCTTGTCGTTGGAATGAGAAACTTGGCCCCGGCAGCCTTGGGATATTCAGGCTGCCGGTGCCGAGCGGGATCAGGCTTGAGTCAGATAGCGTGGCGCCACGGTGGATTGCTCGATCTGCGCCAAAAGCCCCCCACGCGCGGCTTGCAATGCATCCCAACGCTCGCCTTCCTGCAGCGCAGGGATGGTCACCCGTTCGCGACGGTCGAAACCCAGCAGCGCGGCATCCACCAAGTCACCCACTTCCATGATTTCGCTCAAGGTGTTGATGTCGATACCGGCGCGATCCCAGATCTCCGTGCGCGTGGCAGCAGGCAGCACCGCTTGCACATAAACACCCTGCGGCGAAAGCTCCAGGTCCAGGCCCTGGGAGAGGAACAGCACGAACGCCTTGGTCGCCCCATACACCGACATGCCGAACTCAGGCGCCAGCCCCACCACCGAACCGATGTTGATGATCGCGCCTTCGCCTGCCTTGGCCAGGCGGGGTGCGATAGCGCTCGCAAGCCGCACCAGCGCGGTAGTGTTGAGGGCCACCAGATGTGCAACGCTTTCAGTGCTTTGCTCGATAAAGCTTCCAGACTGTGCGGCGCCGGCATTGTTGACCAGGATGCCGATGTGCGCGTCATCGCGCAGGCGGGCTTCAACGGTGTGCAGGTCGCTGAGCTGCGTCAGGTCGGCCTGAAGCACTTCAACGGCGACGTTATGTGTGCCGCGCAACGTCGTGGCGAGCGTTTCCAGGCGCGCGTGGTCGCGGGCGACCAACACCAGATCATGCCCGCGTTGGGCGAAACGCTCGGCGTAAACCGCGCCGATGCCAGTGGAAGCGCCAGTGATGAGAACGGTAGGGCGAGTAGTCATGATGTCAGCTCTTTATCAGGAACAGCGATTGGGATTGAGGCACGGGTAAACCAGGTTTGATCAGCCAGTGCCTAGTTCGCGGCAGCGGATGATTCGGCAAGTGTCGGCTAAGGGATAAACAGGTTCAGATCGCTCATGGGTGCTTCTTCCGTGCCTGTTGGTTAAAGGGGCATATCGCTTGCCATTAGGATGATGATCGAAATCTAAGCTGTCAACAGTTTTGATTATGAATGACATCTATGTATCATCAGGCGATGAATTCAGCGGTAGAGAGGATCGAACATGCGCGTATCCAAGGCCCAGGCCCAGGCAAACCGGGAACACATCGTCGAAACCGCCTCAGTGGTGTTTCGCGAACGTGGTTTTGATGGCGTCGGCGTGGCCGACCTGATGGCCGCCGCCGGCTTCACCCATGGCGGCTTCTACAAACATTTCGGCTCCAAGGCCGACCTGATGGCCGAAGCCTCAGCCAACAGCCTTGCGCAGTCACTGGCCGGCGCCGAACGGTTGAGCGTGCAGGACTTCATCGACGTATACGTGTCCAGAGACCACCGCGACGCCCGCGCCACGGGATGCACCATGGCAGCGCTATGCGGCGACGCGGCGCGTCAATCGGATGATTTGAAGGCGGCCTTCGCTGAAGGCATCGAGCGCTTGCTGCAAACCCTCGGCGAAAAATACCCCACCGGCCCGGATGCGGCGCCGGGTGAAGCGAGGGCGAAAATGATCGACCTGCTGGCGCGGGGGGTTGGCGCCATTATGTTGTCCCGTGCTTGTCCTGATGATTCGGCGTTGGCGGATGAGATATTGGCGGTGTGTCATGGGGAGATGACGGAGTCGTTGTCGGGTAAGGCATAGAGGAAAACGGCCGCCCATAGGAACGTTCCAGCCCCCTGGAACAAAAAACACCCAAAGGCGGCATTCCTTCTATTCTCTCAGCTTGAAAAGTTTCCTAACTGGCAACGCTTCAGCAGTGAGCCAATGCTTATCTCAAGGAATACCTGTAATGGACCTACACAACGAGTTCGAGAGCAGCAAATTTTTCCACCGCGCTCGCATTGATCGACGTGCCGCCGATGCCTAAGTGGGCCTGGCTGCAGGGATCACCGCGGATGGTGTTGTGAATACCACCGAAGCGGTTTTTCTAAAGCAATGGCTAGAGAGCAATCTTGCGCATTTGAACGACCCTGTGATCAATCTGCTGTATTCGCGGCTGTCGTGCATGCTTCAGGATGATGCTTTGGATAAAGACGAGTCCCTGGAACTGCTTAACATATTGCGTGGGTTATCTGGCATGAGCATCGAAAGACCTAAAGTCGACGGTGTTGCTGCGGTCGCGCCTACGGACCTTCCCTACAATCTCCCGGCCCCTGATTTGGTGTGGAGTGGCCGGATGTTTGTATTTACCGGCGTCATGGCCTTTGGGCCGCGCAAAGATTGTCAGGCATTGGTTGAGGAGCGTGGCGGTTTGATCGGGGGCGGGGTGAGTAAGAAGGTGCATTACCTAGTGGTCGGCAGCGTAGGCAATGAGCAGTGGCGCCACAGTACCTATGGAACGAAGATCATGAAGGCAGTGGAACTGCGAGAAGCAGGGGCTTCGATTGCCATTGTGGGTGAGGCTCATTGGCAAAAGATGCTGTTTGGTTGAGGTTGCTTCGTTCTCGGAGTTTAAAGAAGGCGGCGCTGTTGGGCGGGTTATAGATGGGGTTTGATGGTTCAGAAATCGGGCTTGGCGAGCAGCCCTCGATTTTAAGTGTGGACGCTTTTTGGGCATTCTCGCCAAAAAGTGCAAACCAAGTCTTCGGAACTCCAAACCCCAGAAACCACAAAGCCCCGCATTGCGGGGCTTCGAGATATGGTGCCGGCACCAGGAGTCGAACCCGGGACCTACTGATTACAAGTCAGTTGCTCTACCAACTGAGCTATACCGGCGTGTTAGGGCGACGATTATAGCGATTGAAAAGGTTCTGTAAACCCCTGAATTCTGACTATTTTTGCAAACGCCGAGGTTTTCCACGATCACGGTGTTTCCTGCACATTCTGACCGCCTCAAAACATCCCAAAAAGACTCGATAAAAAAGTCATTAAATTGACTTATAACCGTTCATCTAAAAATCAATCCGCAAAAACATCAAAATAATGACACTCGTCACCCGTTGCCACAGAATGCCCAAACAAAGGGCGCCTATAAAAAGACCTGCGGTGAGTACCCGCGCTTGCCGAGCTTCACGTCTTTGAGCTGCGTCGTGAGGAGCAGGCTATGAGCCTTGGTAAAGAAATCCTGGCGTTGTTCGGCAAAGACGTCACCCATGATGCTGACGGCATCAATGCTCGAATGCACTTTTTTGGCAGTGTCCCTGAAGAATCCCATCAGCGTCTTCATCCGTTGCATCCCCCTGTGTTGCGTCCAAAAATAGTGGCGCTGGTGTCTATCAATGGCGGGGTCGGCCGCAGCACGTTGGTTACTGCGTTGAGCAGCGGTTTGCAGCGCCATGGTGAGTCAGTGGTGGCGCTGGACTTGGACCCGCAGAATGCCTTGCACCATCACTTTGGCGTCAGTTCCACCTTGCCGGGCCTCGGGCTTACCAGCCTGGAGCATGGCCAATGGGGCGCGCTGCAGCAGTTGGGTTTTGCCGGTTGCCAGGTGATCACCTTCGGCGATGTCGATATTCAGCAGCAGGAGAACCTGGAGCGTTGGCTCAAGCATGAGCCCGATTGGCTGGCGCAGCGTCTTGCCTCATTGGATTTGAGCGAGCGGCAGACGGTGATTATCGATACTCCAGCCGGCAATAACGTCTATTTCCATCAGGCACTGAGTGTCGCCGATGTGGTGCTGGTTATTGTGCAGCCGGACGCTGCGTGTCTGGGCACGCTGGACCATTTGGACATGCTGCTCGCTCCGCACCTCGAGGGCCAACGCCCACCTGTTGTGCAGGTGGTGGTCAATCAGGTGGATGAAAGCAATGCCTTCAGCCTGGATATGATCGAGGCGTTCAAGCAACGGCTTGGCAAAGAACCTCTGGGGGTGCATCGCGACATGGCGATCAACGAGGCGTTGGCTTTTGCCGCCGATCCGTTGGATAACGTCACGCAGCGGCTGGCCAGTGACGACATCAATGAGCTGTGCCTGCTGCTGAAGGCACCGAAGAAAACCGTGTGAAAGCGCGGTTTATACGGTTTATGCGTGATGCTTATGCACAATCGGTTAGTAACGGTTGTCACGAAACAGCCATTTTGTGGAGCCGTTCTCAACACGCTGCAACTGCCTGTTTTGCGTGCGTTTTATTTTGTGAACAAAAAATGAACAGCACGGCTTTTGGCCTGTAGCGCTGATAACTACAGCCTCTGCAAAGAATTCATCAACAGAGTTATCCACAGGCGTCTGTAGGAAATTTTGCCCCTTAATTGCGCTGGGCCAGCACCATTAAGTTGCGCGGTGTGAGGCTCGGCTCGCAGAAGCTGCCTAGCTCGACGTCGTAGCCTTGTTCCATCAGGAATAAAGCCCGGTCCAGCACCAGCCACATTTCCAGCGGTCGGCGAAACAGGCTTCGAACCAGTTCCAGGTTCCGCACTTCGGCCAGGCGCCGCCAGCCGTGTGCTTCCAACGCTCCCCAATCGTGTTCACCTGTGGATAAGCCTTTGAGGCTTGCCAGCTCTCGGCAATAGTCCGCGAAGGGTTTGCCCAGCCACGCGGCGGGCAGGGACGGTGTGGGCAGGTAGTCGTCGCAACCGCGCAACTGCCGTTGCAACCGGTCGAAACCCAGGCGTCGGGCCATGGAAATGTCGCGCTGCTGACGCACGCGGGCACCGGCTGTGACGGTTTCGCTCAGCGGCAGGCCCAGGTCGTCGACTGACAATTGCAAGACGGAGGCGCGGGCGGTCGCGGACAGCGCTTGATAGCGGTCGGCGCCGATGCGGTTGTAGCAGCATGGCGCCAGCGCCAGTTGCTTGCAGCCGGCGGCGCTGGCCAGCTGCAGCAAGCGCACGTGCAAGTCGCCGCAGGCATGCAGGGCGATGGGGGTGTGGTCGGGGCTGATCGCCACATTGGCCATCACGTCTTGCAGGCGATGGGTGACGGGCAGGCCGTGGTGTTCGCTCAAGGCTTTGCCTGAGGCAATCAGCGCCGGGTCGTATTCCAGGCAGGTCAGTTGCTGGCCGGGTTGCAGCAGGCGCCGGCCGAGGTGGCCTTTGCCGGCGCACCAGTCCAGCCAATGGCTGGGCGTGGTGGCAAAATTCAGCGCGGCGCCGAAGGCTTCGATCTGCTGCCACTTGCGGCCCGGAACGTCGACATTCAGGCGAAGGCAAGCGGGGGCGAGTGGGTGTGTCGGTAACTTATCCACAGCGCCAAGCTGCAGCGCCTGGGCGGCCAGGTGTGGAAAAGGCGCGGGAGCCTGCAGGTGGTGGGGGTGGTTGTGACTGGCTTCGGCATCCTCCAGCGAGCGCTGGCGTAACCACTGCGCCAACGCGGGATGCTCGGTTTCCCAGGGTAATTGCAGATGGGTAAAGGGCCGTGGTCGCCACAGCCCTTGGTGCTCGATCAGAAACGCGTCCAGTGCCTGGAAGCGTGCCTCAACGTCCCTGGCACGCATCGACGCGCAGCCATTTTTCCAGCAGTTTGAACCCGCGCACCAGCACGTAAGCCATCAACAGGTAGAACAGCCCGGCCGCGAAGAAGATCTCCACCGGCAGGTAAGTGCGCGCGATGATGGTGCGGGCCATGCCGGTCAGTTCCAGCAAGGTCACGGTGCTGGCCAGCGCGCTGGCCTTGAGCATCAGTATCACTTCGTTGCTGTAGGCCGGCAGGCCGATACGCGAGGCACGCGGCAGGATGATGTAGAACAGCGTCTTCGGTCTGGACATGCCCAGGGCGCGAGCCGCTTCGATCTCACCCGGAGGGATGGCCTGGATCGCGCCGCGCAGGATCTCGGCGATGTAGGCGGCGGTGTGCAGGGTCATGGTGGCGGTGGCGCACCAGAACGGATCGCGCAGGTACGGCCACATGAAGCTGCCACGCACGCTGTCGAACTGCGCCAGGCCGTAATAGACCAGGAACAATTGCACCAGCAAGGGTGTGCCGCGGAAAAAGAAGATGTAGGCGTAGGGCAGGGCGCTTACGTACCAGCGGCGCGAAGAGCGTGCGATGCCCAGCGGAATCGCCAGCAGCAGGCCGGCAATCACGGCGATTGCCACCAGCTCCAGGGTCAGCGTGGCGCCTTGGGCCAGTTTGGGCAGCCACTTGATGATCACGGCCCAGTTCAGGCCCAGGTCGAAATGCGACAGCCAGCTGTAGTCACCGCTCATTGGGCGCTCCTTGCAAAGCCGCGGGCGGCGCGTTTTTCCAGCAGATGCATGCCGGTCATGGCCAGCACGGTCAGGCCCAGGTACATGAAGGCGGCGACCATGAAGAAGGTGAACGGCTGCTTGGTCACGGTTACGCCGATCTGCGCGTGGCGCATGATTTCTTCCAGGCCGATCACCGATACCAGCGCGGTGTCTTTCATCAGGATCATGAACAGATTGCCCAGGCCCGGCAGGGCGATGCGCCACATCTGCGGCATGATCAGCCGCGTGAAGATCCGAAACTTCGACAGCCCCAAGGCCACACCGGCTTCACGGTGGCCCTTGGGAATGGCGAGGATCGCTCCGCGAAACACTTCCGTGGCGTAGGCGCCAAAGCACAGGCCCAGGGCGATAACGCCCGCAGCAAAGGCACTCAGGGACAGGTCGGGGTTACCCACAAACTCGCCAATAGCGCGCATCAGGTTGACGGTGCCGAAGTAAATCAGCAGCACCCACAGCAATTCGGGGATACCGCGAACGATGGTCGAATAAGCACCGCCCAGCCATTGCAACGGCTTGTACGGTGAGGTCTTGGCCAAGGCTCCGGCCAGGCCCAGCACCAGCCCCAGGCACAGGGCCGTGAGTGCCAGTTTGACGGTCATCAGCGCGCCGGCGGCGAGGGCCGGGCCGAATCCGTAGAGATCGAAATTCATGGTGTTTTCATATCGCGGCAGGCATTGCTAAAAGCCGACGCGCTGCAGAGCGCGCGTCGGTCAGGCCGTTCAGATCATTCGATGCTGAACGGGAAGTACTTGTCGTTGATCTTCTTGTAGGTGCCGTCTGCCTTGATCTCTGCCAGGGCTTTGTTCAGGCGCTCGAGCAGCGGGTCGCCCTTGCGTACGGCGATACCGATCTTGTCGCTCTCTACAACCGGGTCGCCCTTGAATTCATAGGCCGAACCGTCTTTGCTCTTGAGCCATTCGTACTGCACGTACTTGTCGGCGAGGATGCCGTCCAGGCGGCCGGAAGTCAGGTCGAGGTAGGCGTTTTCCTGGGTGTCGTACAGCTTGGCCTCGGTGTCTGGCAGCTTGTCTTCCAGGTAGGTGCCGGCCAGCGTTGCACGTTGTGCACCGATCACCTTGCCCTTGAGGTAGGCGGCGTCGGTCTTGAAGTCGGCAGTGGCTTTTGGCGCGATGAACTGCAGCTTGTTGGAGTAGTAGGGGTCGGTAAAGTCGACGGCCTGCCTGCGTTCATCGGTGATGGACAGCGAGGACACCAGGAAGTCGAACTTCTTGGCGTTCAGGGCCGGGATGATGCCGTCCCAGTCGGACACATACACTTCGCACTTCTCGACTTTCATCTTGGCGCACAGGGCGTCGCCGATGTCTTTGTCGAAACCGACGACATTGCCGCTGGCGTCTTTATTGTTGAAGGGCGGGTAGGCCGCTTCGATCCCCATCTTCAAGGTTTCTGCCATGGCCGTGGCGCTGAACGCCATCGAGACGGCCGCGGCCAGAAGGAATTTTTTATAGGTCTGCATGCATGTTGCTCCGTTAGCGGTTGCTGGACATGAATTGTTTGCAGCGCGCCGAAAGCGGGTTGTCAAACACCTGCTGTGGCGATCCTTGCTCTTCGACCAGGCCCTGATGCAGGAACACCACTTCGCTGGACACCTGGCGGGCGAAGCCCATTTCGTGGGTGACCAGCAGCATGGTGCGGCCTTCTTCGGCCAGCGCGCGGATCACATTAAGTACTTCCTGGACCATTTCCGGGTCAAGCGCCGAGGTCGGTTCATCGAACAGGATGACCTTGGGTTGCATCGCCAGCGTACGCGCAATCGCCGCGCGTTGTTGCTGGCCACCGGAGAGCTGGGCGGGGTAGGCGTGGCGCTTGTCGGCGATGCCGACCTTGGCCAGCAGGGCTTCGGCCACTTCTATAGCCTCGGCCTTGCTCTGGCCGAGCACGCGGCGGGGCGCCTCGATGATGTTGTCGAGGATGCTCATGTGCGGCCACAGGTTAAAGTTTTGAAACACAAAACCGATTTCGCTGCGCAGGCGGTTGATCTGCTTACCGTCGGCGGCCATCAGCTCGCCGTTTTTTGCCGCCTTGAGCTTGAGTTCTTCGCCGGCCACCAGGATCTGGCCCTGGTGCGGGTTTTCCAGCAGGTTGATGCAGCGCAGGAAGGTGGACTTGCCGGAGCCGGAGGAACCCAGGATCGAGATCACATCGCCGTCGCGAGCGGTCAGCGAGATACCTTTGAGTACCTCCAGCTCACCGTAGCGTTTGTGCAAGTTGCGGATTTCAAGCGCGGGCGTGGCCTGAGCCATGTGCGGTCCTCATTGTATTCGTTGCGTTCTGCACTGTTGGGCCGCCTTCCTGGCGAGGCGCCAAGCTAGCATAGCGTTTGGATGACAGCCAACAGCGCTGCGGACGGTTAACAGGTGGTCTGCGGCAGGGTGTCGCATCAGCGCAGCGGCGTGTCGCGCCATCAACAACCGAACAGACGTTTGAACCCGAAGAATCCACAGGCTTCGCGTAAAAAAAGGCGCGATGGTGCCAGCTTTGGGCGGGTGTTGGAAGGGTTAACCGGGCAAACGGCGCTTAACGGCACTTTTATGGAGCGTGACGCACTTTTTGTGTGTGTTTTTGGTGCGCCTGTTCGTTCTGAAGGTGAGTCGCACGGTAACGCTATAGCGAAATGCCATTGTTCTCAAAGACTTGCAGTCACTGCTGAATAGTCCTACAGCCCGCGTCAATTGCGGCTTTGTTACATTTTGGCGCAAAACTTGCGTAAAAAATAAAGAACGCTCTGTTGGTTTCTTTTCACGAGAAAGACCGCAGGCCAGGCGAACCGTTTTCGCAATTCCTCGCAAAGGTGTGTCAATGAGTAGTACGCAAAGCTCCAATGACCTCGAACAGGGGCTCAAACCGCGGCATGTCACCATGCTGTCGATTGCTGGCGTTATCGGGGCCGGTTTGTTTGTCGGCTCCGGCCACGCGATTGCCGCCGCCGGCCCGGCCGTGCTGCTGGCTTATGCGGCTGCCGGTACGCTGGTGGTACTGGTGATGCGCATGCTGGCCGAGATGGCGGTTGCGTCGCCGGACACCGGATCGTTCTCCACTTACGCCGACCGGGCGATCGGTCACTGGGCCGGGTTCACCATCGGCTGGCTGTACTGGTGGTTCTGGGTGCTGGTGATTCCGTTGGAGGCCAACGCGGCGGCGACCATCCTGCATGCCTGGTTCCCCGACGTGGCGATCTGGGCCTTCACCCTGATCATTACCTTGCTGCTGACCGCAACCAACCTGTTCAGTGTGAAGAACTACGGTGAGTTCGAGTTCTGGTTCGCGCTGATCAAGGTCGTGGCGATTGTGGGCTTCGTCATCCTCGGCCTGGCGGCGATCTTCGGCTTCCTGCCCACCAGCCAGGTCAGCGGCGTGTCGCACCTGTTCGACACCCAAGGCTTTATGCCCAACGGTATGGGCGCGGTGCTCGCGGCGATCCTCACCACCATGTTCTCGTTCATGGGTACCGAGATCGTGACCATCGCCGCCGCCGAATCGAAGAACCCCGGCCAGCAAATCACCAAGGCCACCAACTCGGTAATCTGGCGGATTGGCCTGTTCTATCTGTTGTCGATCTTCATCGTCGTCTCACTGGTGCCCTGGAATGATCCGACCCTGGCTGCGGTGGGTTCCTACCAGACCGTGCTCGAGCGCATGGGCATCCCGAATGCCAAGCTGATCGTCGACCTGGTGGTATTGGTTGCCGTGACCAGTTGCCTCAACTCGGCGCTGTACACCGCCTCGCGCATGCTGTTTTCCCTGGGCCGTCGCGGCGATGCTCCGGCCGTGGCCAAGCGCACCAATAAAAGCGGTACGCCTTACTGGGCTGTGTTGCTGTCCACGGGCGCTGCGTTCCTGGCGGTATTTGCCAACTATGTGGCGCCGGCGGCGGTATTTGAGTTCCTGCTGGCCAGCTCTGGTGCCATCGCCTTGCTGGTGTATCTGGTGATTGCCGTGTCGCAACTGCGCATGCGTCAGAAGCGTACGGCGGCGGGCGAGAAGATCGTCTTCAAGATGTGGCTGTTCCCCGGCCTGACCTACGCGGTGATGGTGTTTATCGTGGGGACGTTGACCATCATGCTGTTCCAGGAAGCGCACCGCGTTGAAATCATCGCGACGGGCATTCTGAGCCTGCTGGTGGTATTGGCGGGATTGTTCGTTGCGAGCCGTCGCAAGGCCCAGAGAGTGGGCGCTGCCGTACTGAACTGACAAAATGTCGACCAAAAAAGTGGGAGGAGGCTTGCCCTAATGCCAGTCAGTTAAGGCGAACACCAAACCTGTGGCGAGGGAGCTTGCTCCCGCTGGACTGCGCAGCAGGCCCATTGTTTGGGGCCGCTTCGCGGCCCAGCGGGAGCAAGCTCCCTCGCCACAGATGCTTCTCGCTTCTGCTGCTTCTTAACTGACTGGCATTGAGGCTTGCCCCCTCCCACATTTTTGTAGGTGTCAGTCTGCTGAATTCGTCAGGGACTGGGACGCTGCTACATAGTCCGCTTGGAACTGCGGCGATTCGATCCACGCCAATGCGGCCGCTTCATCATCGCTGTCGGTGGCCCACTGACGGTATTCCATCAGCGCTGCCAGGATGAAGTCGGTGGCTTGCTCTTCGCCTTCCTGCTCCAGCACCAGCGCCAGCAGCGGGTGCGCCAGGAAAGCCGCACACAGCGCCTGTTGGCTGGTCTGACCCGCAACACGCATCTCTTCGAATAGCTCGGTCAAATCCACCGATTCAAGGTCGATACGGCTGTCATCGCCAGCAAAGGCATCCGGCTTGGTCGCCACGGCGCGCTGGGTTCGGTTTTGCTTGGCCTTGGTTTTGGCGCGCTGGGCGCGTTTTTGCTGTTTGTTCGGCGAGGCCATGGGCGTGACGTCCTTGGGGGGAGGAATGGGGATGGGGTATTGAAGCGCAGGTTGGGACAAATCCCAAGGGAATCCGAGTAGGCTAGGCCTTTGCGACTTGCCAGAGCGTCTTCATGCCCCGCGACACCCTAGAGCACAACCAGATTCCCCTCTACTTTGTCGCCATCCTGCTGGCCGCTCTCTGTGGTGCAGTTGCGCCGTCATTCGCCCAAGGCCTCAGCGTATTGATCACGCCCGCCATCGCGGTGTTGATGTACGCAATGTTCCTGCAAATTCCTTTCCTCGACCTGCGCCGCAGCTGGGGCAACAAACGCTTTCTGGTGGCGTTGCTGCTGGCCAACTTCGTCCTGGTGCCCTTGCTGGTATGGGCGCTGACCCGTGGCCTGTTGGCCCACCCTGCGCTGCTGGTCGGCGCGTTGCTGGTGTTGCTGACGCCGTGTATCGATTACGTGGTGGTGTTTACTCACATCGGCAAAGGTGACTCGCGCTTGGTACTGGCGGCCACGCCGTTACTGCTGCTGATGCAGCTGGCCTTGCTGCCGGTGTACCTGGGGTTGATGCTGGGAACGCAATCGGAGGTGGTGATCGCGGTCGGGCCGTTTATCGAAGCGTTTCTGTTGCTGATCGTGGCGCCGATGGTGCTGGCCGCGCTGACCCTGTTGCTTGCGTGCCGCTCAGCGCTTGTCAGCCGGTGGAGCAGCGCCTGGGCCTGGCTGCCGGTGCCGGCGATGGCCCTCGTGCTGTTTGTGGTGATCGGCTCGCAGATCGCTTCAGTGGTTCGGGATATCAACGCGCTGCTGCCAGTGCTGCCAGTCTATGTGGGCTTCGTGCTGCTGGCGCCGCTGATGGGGATGTTGGCCGCGCGGCTGTTTGCGCTGCCGGCGGCAACGGCGCGTGCGGTGACGTTCAGCACCTCCACGCGCAATTCGCTGGTGGTGCTGCCCCTGGCGCTGGCGTTGCCTGAAGGCGTGCGCGGGTTGGCTGCGACGGCGGTCATCCTGCAAACCCTGGTCGAGCTGGTTGCGCAGCTGATCTACATCCGCCTGATCCCGGCCCTGGTGTGGCCCGGCAGTCGGTAACCGATGAATCTTCAGGTTCGTTCAGGCGCTATTCAGGCAGGCGGTCGGCACCATAAGCCCGCGCTTCTTACCTGACAGGTCAACCGATGGATCACCGCAGCCGCTTTCGCCTGGAATCCCTGGGTATTTTTCTGATTGCCCTATTGCTGTTCACCTTGGGGATCTGGGACCAACAGCCCCAAGGCTTTGACGGGCGCTGGGCGCTGTTCCTGCAGGAAATGTTTCGCCACGGTGCGAGTCTTTTCCCCACCACCTACGGCCAGCCATACGCGGATTACCCCGGCACCGCGACCTTCTTCAGCTACGTCTTCGCCCGGTTGTTTGACGCGCCCAACCATCTGGCGAACGTGCTGCCCACCGCGCTCGCGTCGGCAGGCGTGATTGCCCTGATCTATCGCCTGCTGGCGCCGTCCAGCCGGCCGTGGGCATTACTAACGGTGCTGCTGACATTACTCACCACCCAACTGCTCGAAAAGTCACGCTCGGTGTGCCTGGACCAAATGGTCGCGCTGTTGTGCGTGGGCGCTTTCTACCTGCTGCACAGTGGCGAGCAGTTGGGCTCGCGGTTCAGGCAACTGGCGGTGTTCCCGTTGTTCATCCTGGCCTTTGCGATACGCGGGCCGCTGGGGTTGATCGAGGTGTGTGGTGTTGCCTGCGTGTACTGGGCGCTGGGCAGGCCGGGAGAGCGCGTCAGGCAGGTACTTATTCACGGGGCTGCCGGGGTGTTGTTGCTGGCGGCGTGCTGGTGGGTGCTGATGAAACTTGCGCGCATCAGCGGCGGCGATGCCTTTGCCGATGAGGTGTTCAAGATGCAGGTCGGCGGGCGCCTCGATGAGTCCGGGGAACCGTTCTACTTCTATTTCCAGCTGAGTTTGTACCGCTACTTCCCGGTGGTGCCATTGGCGCTGGCTACCTTGATTGCGCTCCGTCATCGCTGGGCACAGCGCTGGGCCAATGATGAGGTGCAGCTGCTGATACGGCTCGGCGCCTGCGGCCTGATGATTTTGCTCGGCCTGTCTGTGCCGCATTTCAAGCGGGCCTATTACATCCTGCCCATGGTGCCGATGTTCGCTGCGGTGGCGGCCTATGGGCTGCTTCAGGCGCAAGGCTGGCTCGTTGGCGTGCGCCGCTGTTACGAAGGGCTGGTTGTGGCGCTGCCGGCGCTGTGCGTGGTGGTGCTGTTTGTGTGTCGGCATGCCTGGCACAAGCAGGGTTACTGGCCCGAGGTTTCGATGCCGTTGTTGATCGGCGTGCTGGTGCTGCTGCAACTGGCTGCGATGATGGCATGGCGTCGGGCCGCACGCCTGGTGTGGCTCAGCATGATCGCCCTGGCGGCGCAGTGGCTGTTGTTGGTGACCGTGATCGAGCCGGCCAAGGACCTTCAGTTCGATACCCGGCAATTCGTCAGCCAGGTGGAAGCGTTGCGCGATGCGCAGCCGGGGCCTTTGGTATTTGTCGACCTGGCCCGAGACACCTGGGCGGTGCGCTACATGATGAACCTGGACCACGACGAGCAGCCGCTATTCGTCGGGCGTAACGAGCTGGAGCAGCTCGCCACATTGCCCCGGCCATCCTGGGTGATTGTGCCGCGCAAGGACACCGCGCTGTTGAAGGACTCACCCGTGGAGCCGCTGGCGCCGAGCTTTCAGGGGCGGTTGAATGACAATCCGCTGATGGTGTTTTTGCTCAGGTGAGAAGATCTTCAAGCATAGGGATTATCCAACTGCTCCGGAATGAAGCCCTTCTCGCGTAATGACTTGACGATGCCTCTGATCAAATAATTGTTCGAGAATCCAATTGTGTATTGCCGTGCACTTGGACTGATGGGAAGCAGCATGCCTTGATCAACCAGCTTTTTTATCTGGTAGGTCCGTTGTGCCGCGGACAGTTTCGGCAAAACGTCGGCAATGTCGCTCGATTTAACCACTTTCAGTTGGACTGCCGTGGAGAGGATTCTTTCTTCGAGTGCCGTAATCCATCCTCGCTCTTTCGCGAGTGTGACGGTTGGGGTCAGGATGTGTTTGGTCAAGTAATCATAGTCAGTCAGCTTGCCGACTTTTGCCAATTCGTCCTTGATGCCCGCCAGAACATAAGTACACCAAGCTTCAAGGCCCGCTTCTGTTCCGGTATCGGCAGTCGATAGCATCGAGTAGTACTTTTCTCGATCAATACAAAATACAGCGGTAGGGTTTAGAACCCGCCCGCCTGTATTGACATTAAAGCAGTACTTCATCAGAAGTGCGTAGGTCAGCAGGCGCACGACACGACCATTACCGTTTCCGAAGGGGTGGATCCAGCCGAATCGATGGTGGGCCAGCGCAACTTTCATCAGATCATACTTGGGCGCGTCTTGCTTATTCACAAACCCAACCAGCTCTTGCATGTACCCAGGCACCATCACTGCGTCAGGAGGAAGGTGATCCGATTGGGCGATACGCACGGTGCCTTCACGGTAAGCCCCCGGCGTACGATCACCCTCGCGTGTCAGGCCGTGAACGGTAATTGCGTGAAGCTCTCGGATCGCAAGCTCGGTAAAGGGCGTACCGGGTTGCATGAAGCTTTCAATATATTCCATCGCTTTTTCTATATTCGCGATTTCCCGCAAAGGGTCGGAGCCTTGGGCTGTTCCGTCCACTTTGCTTTCGATGTAATCGGCGAGGGTTGTATGGTTGCCCTCAATACGAGCTGAGCCGAGGCTCTCAAGCGTATGAAATAAATCCTTCAACTGGACAAATACAGCATGTGGCGTATCCCCGCCCAGCTCAAGGCGCCGTAAATGTTCCAGCTCGCTCAGAACGTCAACCAGGCCTGAGTCGAACGAGGGATTCAGTAGCTTGAGCTCATGGTGAACAAACTCGGCCATATCGGAAATATCTCCAGTAGGCTTTCGATTATCTCGAAAAATTAGCGGCCTAGTGCCCGGTTTTATAGGTTCTCAGGGCCTGATGAGGGCCTACATTATCTCAAAAGCACTACTCAGATAAGTGAAAAACGTTTGAGAAATAGTTCCGGGCTCCCTGGCCACCTAAAGCTTACTTACAACGAAACCCCTCCGGCATCGTAACCGTGTAATTACGCTGCACCCGATCCTGAAAATTCAGATTGCGCAGCCCCTGCTCCACCAAAAAGGCTTCCACCTTCGCGGCCTGGCAGTCGTCGTTATAGGACGATGCCCGCAACAGGTACACCGCGCGTTTGCTCGCTTCATCCCGGGCGGTGGCCCTGAACGTGGTGAGGGTGGTGTAACCGGTGCGCTCAGAGGTGCCTACGGGGCCGTAGGTGGTGTTTGGGGTGCTGGTGCAGGTCAGTTGGTCAGTTTTCTTTTTGTTCTTTTTGCACTGGGTGGTGGTGCTGTTGGCGACCTGGCCGTATTCGGTGGCGGTATAGCGGTAGGTGACTTGCTTGCTGTCGACGTCCAGGGTGACGGTCATTTTGATCGGGGCATGGTTCTTGGGCAGGGTGGTGTCGGTGAAGACGTTGCGAAAGCCCTGGTCTTTCATGGCGCTGACCATGTCGCGCAGGTAGTAGCGGGCGTTGAGTGCGTTTTCGTCGCTGCCGCCGCTGGATGTCACCAGTACCGTGGCCTGTCGATCGAAGTGGTAGTCGGGGTCAGGCGTTGCGTTGATCGCTACGTCCATTTGCGTGGCGCATCCACTGAGCATTGCGGTCAGTAGTAATAGCGTGCAGAGCGAGAAGCGGGTCATGAAGAAACCTTACAGCGAGGATTGGGTAAAGGCTGAACGATTGGGCTTAGCGCAAAACAACCCTCAATCGTCCTGCTGCGACATCGTGACGCCAATAGGTGGGTCGCCATTAAATCGCAGGCAATAAAAAACCCCAAGGAACACATTGTTCCTTGGGGTTTCTCGGTATTTTGGTGCCCAGAGACGGAATCGAACCGCCGACACGGGGATTTTCAATCCCCTGCTCTACCGACTGAGCTATCTGGGCAACGGGGCGCATTAAACGGGTTTTTCAGGGGGTCGTCAAGCAAGTTTTCAAAAAATATTTAATTATTACCGTCGCTTACGTGTCGACCCCGGTTTTTGATCAATTATTGAGCAGGTGGCACGTAACCTTCGGCCTGGGCGTATTCCTCGCCGGAAAAGAACTTGTCCATTTCGCCCTGCAGGTATTTGCGGTCTTCGGCGTTCATCATGTTCAGGCGTTTTTCGTTGATGAGCAGGGTCTGGTGTTTCTGCCAGTCGCCCCAGGCTTTGGCGGAGACGTGGTCGTAAATGTCCTGGCCCTTGGCGCCTGGGTACGGAGGGCGTTCCAGGGCTGGGAGTTCTTCTTTGTACTTGCGGCACATTACGGTACGGGTCATGACGACTCTCCTGCGTTCAATACTTCAGCCGCGCGCTTCAGCAGTTTCTTCACCGGGGCGGCAAGGCCCAGGCGCGGCGGGGTGGCGAGGTTATACCAGAGCCAGTCGGCCTCGGCCACGTGATGGGCGCTTTCCTCGACCTGGACGAGCCAGGGTTCGATGGCCAGTTGGAAGTGGCTGAAGGTGTGGATCAGCCCGGGCAGTTCCTGATGCTTGCCCAGCGCCAGCGCGTGCTGGTTGGCCAGGTGATCCAGGTCACCCAGGTCGTCGAGCTCCGGCAGGCTCCACAAACCGCCCCACAGGCCCGTGGAGGGGCGACGGTAAAGCAGGATCGCGCCCTCGGCATTGGCCAGCATCGGCATCAGTGTGCGTTTCTGCGGGACGGCCTTGCGTGGCTTGGGAATCGGGTAGCGCGTTTCCAGGCCGAGCATGTGCGCTTCGCAGCCTTTTTCCAGCGGGCACAGCAGGCAGCTGGGTTTGCTGCGGGTACACAGGGTGGCGCCCATGTCCATCATCGCCTGGGTGTAGGCGTTGACGCGGTCATGGGGCGTGAAGCGCTCTGCAGTGGCCCACAGCTGCTTGGCGACCTTGGGCTCGCCCGGGTAGCCTTCTTGCGCGGTAAAGCGTGCCAGCACGCGTTTCACGTTGCCATCGAGGATCGGCGCGCGCAGGCCCATGCTCAGGCTGGCGATCGCTCCTGCGGTGGACAGGCCGATGCCGGGCAGCTCGGTGAGCTTTTCGACATCCCTGGGAAACTCGCCGCCGTAGTCGGCTACCACGATCTTCGCGGTCTTCTGCAGGTTGCGCGCGCGGGTGTAGTAACCCAGGCCGGTCCACAGGTGCAGCACTTCGTCTTCCGGCGCGGCGGCCAGGGCTTCGACCGTCGGCAGGGACGCCATGAAGCGGTCGAAGTAATTGAGCACGGTGCTGACCTGAGTCTGTTGCAGCATGATTTCCGACACCCACACCCGATACGGTGTGATGCCCTGTTGCCAGGGCAGGTCGTGGCGACCGTGGCGGTCGTACCAGTCGAGTACCGCCGCTGAAAACTGCTCGTTTCTCATCGGTTGAACAGGCCTTTCAATGCGTCTTTGAGCTTTGGATTCACTTTGTCGAGCTTCTCTTCCAGCTTCTCGTTGAGGCGATTGCCGGCGGCCTTGATGGCGACCTGGCCGAGCCCGTCCTTGTCCAGGCGGCAGGCCTTGGCGCCCAGCTCCAGCGGGCCGCGGCAACGCAGCGGCACTTCGATGCCCTGGAAGTTGGCGCCAACTTCGCAGGCCGGGTCGGGTACGTCGCGCTTGTCGCCTTCGACGATGATGCCCACGCGGTAATCCATGCCCAGCACGCGCAAGTCGACATCGCCGTTGCCATTGAGCGTCAGCCCCGGAATGCGCACCTTCAGGTCAGGGTTGCTGGCCACTCCATTGCGCAACGTCAGGTTGCCGCGCAGTTCCTGGAAGGGCGTGTCCTTGCCTTGCGGCGTGGTGCTCAGGGTCTTGCGGTTGAGCAGGGCGATACCGGTGCACAGTTGTTGCTCGATGTTGGCATTGAGCAACACACCGTTGTTGATGACGATGCTGGCGGTGCCGTTGAGGCTGTCGATCAGGGCTTTCTGGCTGTTGCCTCGGCCGCTGAGGTTGCTGTCGAGGGTGATCAGGCCCTTGACCGGTGGGGTCTTGCCCTGGGCCTGCAGGATGCGTTCGACAGGCACCTGCTTGATGTGGCTTTGCAGCGCCAGCAGCGGGATGTCCTGGCGTACGTCGAGGGTGCCGTTGGCCTGGAATGTGCCGTTGTAGAGGCCACCGCTGAGGCTGTCGAGCTTGAGCTGGCCGTCGATGCCGGAAGCCTTCAGCACAGCATTTCGGATCGGCAACTGGCTCAGGGTCAGCTCGCCAAAGGCGAGGTCTGCGTTCACATCCAGGCTGCGCAGGCGGGTCAGTGGCAACAGTTTGTCAGTGCTCCAGGCACCTTTGGTCGGGGCTTCCGGCAGCGGTGTGCTGCCGCCTGCGGCCATTGCACCGGCTTCGCTGCTCTGCACTTGGGCCTCGCGTGCGGCGGTGGCGCCTTTGGCGGCCTCGGATTTGGCCGGCAGGTAGTTGTCGACGTTGAACGTGTCGCCCTTGAGTTGTACGCGCAGTGACTGCTTGGCGAAATCGTCCACGGCGACGCGACCGGTGAAGGTGCTGCCGTCGAGTTTCAGGTTGAGGTCTTCCAGCGCCACGCTGGTCGGTGTGCCCTGAAGGCGGCTGACCAGTTCAACTTTGCTCAGGCTGCCCGGCGCCATGGCCGGCAGAGGGTGACCGATGCTTTCCAGAAACTTGGCCAGGTCGAACTGGGCGACCGACAGCGCACCGCTGATCTGCGGGGTTTTGTCCAGGTCATTGACCCGAAGTTCGCCCAGGGCGCGCAGTTGGTTGGCCGAGAGTTTCAGGTTGGTCCATTCGGCAAAGTTGGCCGCCAGGTCTACCAGCACCTGACCCTGGGTGGAGAAGCTTACGGTCTTGCCTTGCAGGGGCTCGCCGGTGGCTTCGCCGCTCAGGCGCATGTCTTCGAACTGGTAGCGCTTGAGCGCACGCTGGATGCGCAGGTTGCCGTTCAGCTCGCTTTTGACCCGCATGACCGGCTGGTTGCTGCCCAGGAACGCGGTCAACTTCAACGGGATGCTGGCGCCTTCGTGGATCGCGCCGGCGCTCAGCTGGATGCTTTCGGCGCTGAACTGCTTGCCGGTCTGTTCATCGTTGTATTCAACGCGGGCGTTGTTGATGGTCAGGCTGTCGATGTCCAGGCGGATCGGCTGCGGCGGTTTTTCCGGCTTGGCCTCGGCCACCGGCTCGACCGGCGCGGGAGCGGGGGTGCCCGTAGGTTCATCGGGCAGGTTCTTGCCGATGTCTTCCCAGTTGCCGTGGCCGTTCTTGTCGCGGTTGAGGCGCAGGTTCAGGCCTTCGACGCGCACATCGCTCATCTGCACTTCGCGGCGCAGCAGCGGCAGCACGCGTACCGACAGGCCGAGCATCTGCAGGTCGGCGAACGGTTGGGTGGGGTTGGTCAGGGTCGCCACCCCGGCTTCGTGCAGCTCCAGGCCCAGCCAGGGGAACAGGCTCCAGCCGATATCGCCATTGAGCGTCAGCTCGATGTGGGCCTTGTCGCGGGCAATCTGGCGAATTTCTTCTTTGTAGTCGTTGGGATCGAAGAGATGGGTCAGGGCAAAGCCGAGAGCCACAATGATCAGCAACAGCCCGAGAAATACCAGACCCAGGATTTTGCCGAACGCTTTCATGGGCGAGTCCTTGTATGTCGATTTCAAAATTTAGCCGCAGAGTATAACGCCCGACGGCGTGCATCAGTTCGTGGATCGTTACATTGTATCTAGGACCGACGAAACAGGATTCTGGCGTCAAAAAAAACAGATTCGCTGAAAAAGTGATATCAATTTGGTTTTTCTCACATCCGCAGATGCTAATCTCTGCGCGTTCGTCCGCCTTCTGCGACGTATCGTCGCGCCAAAATGGAGTTTCACCCAAAAAAACGGTCACGCTTTGCGTGCAAGGCCGAGGGGGAGAGCGCCTGACGGACGCATACCAATAACTGGGGGAAACACCAATGAGCACTAGCACTGCGGCCGGTATTAGCGCCGCACAGCCTGCGTTCCTGTCCAAGGAACGCATTATCGCCAAGCCCGGCTTCAACCGCTGGCTGGTTCCACCGGCCGCCCTGGCCATCCACCTGTGCATCGGCATGGCCTACGGTTTCTCGGTGTTCTGGTTGCCGTTGTCCAAGGCGCTGGGTATCACCGCACCGGTTGCCTGTGCGCCGGACATGAGCTTTATCGCCCAGGTCTTTTCGTCTCAGTGCGACTGGCCGATCTCCATGCTGGGCTGGATCTACACCCTGTTCTTCATCTTCCTGGGCTGCTCGGCAGCGATCTGGGGCGGCTGGCTGGAACATGCCGGGCCACGCAAGGCCGGCGTTGTATCGGCACTGTGCTGGTGCGGCGGCCTGTTGATCTCGGCATTGGGTATCTATACCCACCAGATCTGGCTGATGTGGATCGGCTCCGGCGTCATTGGCGGTATTGGCCTGGGTCTGGGTTATATCTCGCCGGTATCGACGCTGATCAAGTGGTTCCCGGACAAGCGCGGCATGGCCACCGGCATGGCGATCATGGGTTTTGGTGGCGGCGCGATGGTTGGCGCACCACTGGCAGCAGCCCTGATGGGCCACTTCGCTTCGCCAACCAGCGTGGGCGTATGGCAGAGCTTCCTGGTCATGGCCGCGATTTATTTCGTGTTCATGATCGGTGGCGCACTCTCGTACCGTGTTCCACCGACCGGCTGGAAGCCTGAGGGCTGGACCGCGCCGGCGAAAAAAGCCAGCAACGCGATGATCACCCACCGCCATGTGCACGTGAACGTGGCGTGGAAAACCCCGCAATTCCGTCTGGTCTGGCTGGTGCTGTGCCTGAACGTGTCGGCCGGTATCGGCATTCTCGGCATGGCGTCGCCGCTGTTGCAGGAAGTGTTCGGTGGCAAGCTGCTGGGTGTGGACGTACCGTTCGGTCAACTGGATGCCGGGCAGCTGGCGTCTATCGCTGCCATCGCCGCAGGCTTTACCGGGCTGTTGAGCCTGTTCAACATCGGTGGCCGCTTCTTCTGGGCGTCGTTCTCCGATTACCTGGGGCGTAAAAATACCTACTTCGTGTTCTTCGCCCTGGGCTTTGCCCTGTATGCGCTGATCCCGAACCTGGGCCACCTGGGCAACGTGGCGCTGTTCGTGGCGGCGTTCTGCATCATTCTGTCGATGTACGGCGGTGGTTTTGCGACGGTTCCGGCTTACCTGGCCGACCTGTTCGGTACGCAAATGGTCGGCGCGATCCATGGTCGCCTGCTCACCGCATGGGCGGCGGCCGGCGTGCTGGGCCCTGTGCTGGTGAACTACCTGCGTGAATATCAGCTGAGCATCGGCGTTGAACGCGCCGCGGCCTACGACATCACCTTGTACATCCTCGCAGGCCTGTTGGTGCTGGGCTTCATCTGCAACCTGCTGGTGCGCCCGGTGGCCGACAAGTACTTCATGACCGACGCGGAACTTGCCGCCGAGCAGGCGCTGGGCCATGACAAAGGCGCTGATGCTTCCACCGTACTTGAGTGGAAAGCCTCCGCTGGCAGCAAGCCATTGGCGGTTGCGGCATGGCTGGTGGTGGGTATTCCGCTGGCGTGGGGGGTGTGGGTGACTCTGCAGAAGACAGCTGTGCTGTTCCACTAACACTGCAAGACCCTGTGGGAGGGGGCTTGCCCCCGATAGCGGCGCATCAGTCAATGCATTATTGAATGATCCACCCCTATCGGGGGCAAGCCCCCTCCCACATTGGTTGTTCAGTGTTCTGGTGGGCTGGGTCCCACATGTATACACATGTCTATCCCCTCCACTCCCCGCTTCAACTCGTCAGTCTTATCCCCTCCGATGTTTCTGTTTAGCGCCCGCGCCCCTATAATGGCTGCCTTTTTCGCCCAATGATTTGCGGAGCTGGTGATGGTCGAACGTATGGCGTCCGTCGAGCGCGACACTCTGGAAACCCAGATCAAAGCCTCGATCAACCTGGATGGCACCGGAAAGGCCCGATTTGATATCGGTGTGCCTTTTCTTGAGCACATGCTGGACCAGATCGCCCGTCATGGGCTGATCGACCTGGATATCGTCAGCAAGGGCGACCTGCATATCGACGACCACCATACGGTGGAAGACGTAGGCATCACCCTGGGCCAGGCATTTGCCAAGGCCATCGGCGACAAAAAAGGCATCCGTCGCTACGGCCACGCCTATGTGCCGCTGGACGAAGCGCTGTCGCGCGTGGTCATCGACTTCTCCGGCCGCCCAGGCCTGCAGATGCACGTGCCCTATACCCGCGCCACCGTGGGCGGCTTCGATGTCGACCTGTTCCAGGAGTTCTTCCAAGGCTTCGTCAACCACGCACTCGTCAGCCTGCACATCGACAACCTGCGCGGCACCAACACCCACCACCAGATCGAAACCGTGTTCAAGGCTTTCGGCCGCGCGCTGCGCATGGCCGTCGAGCTGGATGACCGCATGGCCGGGCAAATGCCGTCGACCAAGGGCGTCCTGTAATGCAGACGGTCGCGGTTATCGATTACGGCATGGGCAACCTGCACTCGGTGGCCAAGGCCCTCGAGCACGTCGGTGCCGGCAAAGTGCTGATCACCAGCGATGCCAATGTGATTCGCGAAGCCGACCGAGTGGTGTTTCCCGGCGTCGGTGCGATTCGCGACTGCATGGCCGAGATCCGCCGCCTGGGCTTTGACAGCCTGGTGCGCGAAGTCAGCCAGGACCGCCCGTTCCTCGGCATCTGCGTGGGCATGCAAGCCTTGCTCGACAGCAGCGAAGAGAACGACGGCGTTGACTGCATCGGGTTGTTCCCGGGCCAGGTGAAGTTCTTTGGCAAAGACCTGCATGAAGACGGCGCACACCTGAAAGTCCCGCACATGGGCTGGAACGAAGTGCGTCAGAGCATGGATCACCCGCTGTGGCACGAAGTGCCGGACATGGCGCGCTTCTACTTCGTGCACAGCTACTACATTGCCGCCGGTAAACCGGAGCAGGTAGTGGGTGGCGGGCACTACGGCGTCGACTTCGCGGCTGCGCTGGCCGACGGTTCGCGGTTCGCCGTGCAGTTCCACCCGGAGAAGAGCCATACCCACGGCCTGCAATTGCTGCAGAACTTCGCCGCGTGGGATGGTCGCTGGTAAATGGCCAAGAAGCCCATAGCGCCCATCTTGAACCTCACGCCCGAGCAGGAGCGTGCGGCTACCGACAATATCAAGCGCTTCATGGAAGACCGCTTCGAGCTCAAGCTGGGCTCGTTTGAGGTCGCCGAGATTCTTGAGCTGTTCACTACTGAAGTGGCACCGCACTATTACAACAAGGCGATTTTCGATACGCAGACGCTCCTTAAAGAAAGGTTCGAAAGCATCGAAAGCGACTTGTGGTCGCTTGAAAAGAGCAGCTGAAAGCTTCAAGCCCCAAGCTGCAAGAATTGATACGCGTGCTTGCTTGCAGCTAATAGCTTGCAGCTTGCAACTTTTTGACGAAGGAAAAGCATGCTCATTATCCCCGCTATCGATCTCAAGGACGGCGCCTGCGTCCGTCTGCGCCAAGGCCGCATGGAAGATTCCACCGTGTTCTCCGATGACCCGGTGAGCATGGCCGCCAAATGGGTGGAAGGGGGCTGCCGTCGTCTGCATCTGGTGGACCTGAACGGCGCCTTCGAAGGCCAGCCGGTCAACGGCGAGGTGGTCACCGCCATTGCCAAGCGCTACCCGAACCTGCCAATCCAGATCGGCGGCGGCATCCGTTCCCTGGAAACCATCGAGCACTACGTCAAGGCTGGCGTGAGCTACGTGATCATCGGCACCAAGGCCGTGAAAGACCCGGCGTTTGTCGCCGAAGCCTGCCGCGCCTTCCCCGGCAAAGTGATCGTGGGCCTGGACGCCAAAGACGGCTTCGTCGCCACCGACGGCTGGGCTGAAATCAGCACCATCCAAGTGATCGACCTGGCCAAGCAGTTCGAAGCCGACGGCGTGTCTGCCATCGTTTATACCGACATCGCCAAAGACGGCATGATGCAGGGCTGCAACGTGCCGTTCACCGCGGCGCTGGCTGCGGCAACGAAGATTCCGGTGATCGCTTCCGGTGGCATCCACAACCTGGGCGACATCAAGTCGCTGCTGGACGCCAAGGCGCCTGGGATCATCGGTGCCATTACGGGCCGCGCGATCTACGAGGGCACGCTGGATGTGTCCGAAGCTCAAGCTTTTTGTGATGGCTACGCGGCCAGCTCCAAGTCGTAAGCCGCAAGCTGCCAGTAAAAGCAGACCTGCTTCAACTTGCAGCTTGTAGCTTAAAGCTTCTTAATCGGAGATTAAGTCTATGGCTTTAGCCAGACGCATCATCCCTTGCCTGGACGTCGACAACGGTCGCGTGGTCAAGGGCGTCAAGTTCGAGAACATCCGTGACGCCGGCGACCCGGTGGAAATCGCCCGTCGCTACGATGAGCAAGGTGCCGACGAGATTACCTTTCTCGACATCACCGCCAGCGTCGACGGTCGCGACACCACGTTGCATACCGTTGAGCGCATGGCCAGCCAGGTCTTCATTCCGCTGACCGTGGGCGGCGGCGTGCGCACCGTGCAGGACATCCGCAACCTGCTCAATGCCGGCGCGGACAAGGTCTCGATCAACACTGCCGCGGTGTTCAACCCGGAATTCGTCGGCGAGGCCGCGCAGCACTTCGGCTCGCAATGCATCGTCGTCGCCATCGACGCCAAGAAAGTCTCCGGCCCTGGCGAAACCCCGCGCTGGGAGATCTTCACCCACGGCGGTCGCAAGCCCACTGGCCTGGACGCGGTGGAGTGGGCAATGAAGATGGAAGCCCTCGGCGCCGGTGAAATCTTGCTGACCAGCATGGACCAGGACGGCATGAAAAACGGCTTCGACCTGGGCGTGACGCGGGCCATCAGCGACGCGCTGGGCATCCCGGTGATCGCCTCGGGCGGTGTCGGCAACCTGCAGCACTTGGCCGATGGCGTTATCGAAGGCCATGCCAGCGCGGTACTGGCGGCAAGTATTTTCCACTTCGGCGAATACACCGTCCCCGAGGCCAAGGCCTACATGGCAGCGCGCGGGATCGTCGTTCGCTAAACGTTGCTGGACACCATGGCAGGCTCGCGGCACTCTCTGCGCTTGCCATGGATTCCGGTAGCCTTCATGTTCAAAAACCTCCTGCTCGCCCTCGCCAGTTCCTCCATGCTCATGGTGGCTACGGCACACGCCGAAGAATCGTCTGACACCTCCCTGGTGCTGCTGACGGAAAATTTCCCGCCCTACAACATGGCGAAAAACGGCAAGAATTTCGCCAAGGACGAGAACATCGAAGGCATCGCCGTGGACATCGTGCGTGAAACCTTCAAACGCGCCGGCATTTCCTACAACCTCACGTTGCGTTTTCCCTGGGAGCGAATCTACAAACTCGCCCTGGAAAAGCCGGGCTATGGCGTATTCGTCATGGCGCGCTTGCCCGACCGTGAAGCGCTGTTCAAATGGGTAGGCCCGATCGGCCCGGACGACTGGGTGCTGCTGGCCAAGGCCGATAGCAAGATCCAGCTCGACAGCCTTGAGCGCGCCCAGCGCTACAAGATCGGCGCTTACAAGGGCGATGCGATTGCCCAGACGCTTGAAAAGCAGGGGCTCAACCCGGTGATCGCCCTGCGCGATCAGGACAACGCGAACAAGCTCATGGACGGCCAGATCGATCTGTGGGCCACCGGCGATCCCGCCGGGCGGTACTTGGCGCGGCAGGTAGGCGTGACCGGGCTCAAGACGGTGTTGCGGTTCAACAGTGCGCAGCTTTACTTGGCGTTGAACAAGGATGTGCCTGATGAGCTGGTTGCCAAGCTCCAGGCGGCGCTGGATGAGTTACGCAAGAGCGGTCGCGTAGACGAGATCATGGCGCGTTACCTCTAAAGTTGGCAGTTCCCATGCAGCGCAGGGGAATCAGCAGAATAAACGCGGTCAAAAATGTGGGAGGGGGCTTGCCCCCGATGGCGGTGTGTCAGATTAAAATGTATTGGCTGATCTACTGCTATCGGGGGCAAGCCCCCTCCCACATTTGAATTTTTTCGTTACCTTCATTTAGCGGTATAGGCCATCTTTGCCATGCCCGGCCATCGCCTGATTGCTGCGCACGCTGATCATCAACTTGATATCGATCCACTCCACGCCCTGCGCCTTGAGCTTGGGCAATTCGCGCTCAAGCACCGCCAGCGTCTGCGGATAAGGGTGCCCGATCATCACCGCCGAACCTTGCTTGTGCGCCAGCTTGATCGCGGTTTGCAGTTGGGTAGTAATCGCCGCCTCGGTGCGTTCATCATCGAGGAATACATCTCGCGAGACATGGGCCAGGCCAATCTTCTGCGCCTCGGCTGCAGCGACCGTTTGCGCGCTGGTACGGCTGTCCACAAAGAACTTGTGGCGCCGTTGCAGCTCGCCCATCAACCACGCCATCGCGGCCGGCTGCGCGGTCATGCGGCTGCCCATGTGGTTGTTGATGCCAGCCGTGTAGGGCACGGCCTCGAATGCAGCGTCCAGGCGCTTGCCCAGCTCTTCAATGGAAAGCTCGGGGTGCCAGGCAAACGGTCCGGTGGCCGGGTCCATGGGCATGTGCAGGATGACGATCTTGCCAGCCTTGTGGGCTTCGCGGGCAAATTCGGCGGCGTGGGGGGTGTCGGGCATGATCGCGGTGGTGACCGGCCCCGGCAGGGCCAGTACGCGACGGTCCCGTGGCAGGTTTTGCCCCAGGTCGTCGATGATCAAGGTCAGGTAGGCTTTGTGCGGCGCCCCGGCCGGGGTCGCTTGCGCGAATCCGGCCAGGCTGCACAGCACAGCGATAATCAGCGCAACACGCATATCAACGGCTGCGGGTGATGCTCAGGCCCTTGAGCAGGCTGAGTGCCTGGGCCAGCTGGTAATCGTCGTCCTGTGGCATCGGTTTGGCTTTGGCGCCGCTGCCGGTCGGCTGGTCGGCACCGCCGTTGCCATTGCCCAGGTGGCCTTGCAGATCGGCTTCCTTGTAGTACTCGCTGTCGATCTCGTTGGTGATCTTGGCCTTGCGCACTTCGATGTCCGGCACGATGCCCTGGGCCTGGATCGAGCGACCATTGGGTGTGTAGTACAGCGCGGTGGTGATCTTCAGCGCGCGCTCGTTATTGAGCGGCAGCACGGTTTGCACCGAACCTTTGCCGAAGCTGGTGGTGCCCATCAGCACGCCGCGCTTCTGGTCCTGCAGGGCGCCGGCGACGATCTCCGAGGCCGAGGCGCTGCCGCCGTTGATCAGCACGGCCAGCGGCACGTTTTCGCTGAGGTCGTTGCCGGTGGCCGAGAAGCGCAGTTCGGAATTGGCGATCCGGCCTTTGGTGTAAACGATCAGGCCCTTGGTGATGAAGTGGTCGACCACTTCCACCGCCGACTGCAACACGCCGCCTGGGTTGTTACGCAGGTCGAGCACGATGCCGTTGAGCTTCTTGCCGTTGTCTTTGCGCAGCTTGGCCAGGGCCTTGGCCACTTCGTCGCCGGTCTTGACCTGGAACTGGGTGATGCGGATGTAACCGTAGCCCGATTCCAGCAACTGGCTCTTCACGCTCTTGACCGTGATGGTCGCGCGGGCCAGGGTCACGTCGAACGGATTGCCGCCGTCGCGTACCAGGGTCAGGGTGATTTTCTGGCCGAGCTTGCCGCGCATCTTGTCGACGGCTTCGGTCATGGACTGGCCGCGGGTCGGCTGGCCGTTGATCTTGACGATCAGGTCACCGGCCTGGATGCCGGCCTTGGACGCAGGGGTATCGTCGATGGGGGACACGACTTTGATCTGGCCGTCTTCGGAGCCCACTTCAATGCCCAGGCCACCGAACTCACCGCTGGTGCTTTCCTGCAGTTCGGCGAAGTCTTCCGGGCCCAGGTAGGCCGAATGCGGGTCGAGGTTGCTGAGCATGCCCTTGATGGCATTTTCCAGCAGGGTCTTGTCGTCCACGGGTTCGACGTAGGCTGCCTTGATCCGGTCCATGACCTCGGCAAAGGTGCGCAGCTCGTCCAGCGGCAACGGTGCCTTGGTGGTCGCGGCCATCGCGGCGGGCGCAGGCGGTGCGGCCTGGTCGGCAAAAGCCAGAGGCGCGCCGATCACCAGGGCGATCGTCAGGGCCAGCGAAGTGAGGCGGGACAAATGCAGCATGTCGAACGAACTCCTAATGTAGATGCGACCCTATCCTTGGGATCGGCACCATTGTGCGGGATCGCTCGGGCGACCCTGCTGACGAATAGCGAAGTACAGCGCCGGCGTGTCCTGACCACCACTGTTACCGACAGTGGAGATGGATTCACCGGCTTTTACCACATCACCTGCCGACTTGAGTAACGTCTGATTGTGGCCATAAAGGCTCAAATAGCCATTACCGTGATCAAGAATCACCAGCAAACCGGCGCCACGCAACCAGTCGGCAAACACCACACGCCCGCCGTGGACGGCGTGAACCTGGCTGCCGGCAGAGGCGCTGATCATCACACCGTCCCATTTGGCGCGGGTGTCATCGCCACGGGTTTCCCCAAAGCGTGCCAGTAGTCGACCATCAACGGGCCATGGAAGTTTTCCGCGGGCTGAAGCAAAAGGCCCACCGAACGATTCGCCGCTGCTGGAAACCAGTGGGCCAGGCGCTGCATGCGCCGGTTTGCGGGGCGCAGGGGCATCGCTGGTGGCAGCCAGTTCGGCCTCACGCTGGCGCTTTTTTTCGGCTTCCTGCTGGGCCATCAGCGCTTTTTGCCGCGCTTCTTCGGCCTCGCGTGCCTGGCGAGCCAGGGTTTCTTCGATCGTCTTGAGCACTTTGGCCAAGTCGGCCTGGTCCTGCTCGCGGGCTTGCAGCTTGGCGTCGCGGGCTTTCACATCGTCGTTGAGCTTGGCCAGGGCTTGCTGGCGTTCCTTGCGGACTTTATCGAGTTCGTTACGCTGGGTGTCGAGTGCGGTTTTCTGGTCGAGCAGCTGTGCCTGCTGATCATTGATTTCCTGCTCGACATTGGCCAGCTGGCGCAGCGTCTCGTTGAAGCCCTTCAATTGCGACAGGCGCGCCTGGCTCAGGTAATCGTAATAGGTGAGGGTGCGGGCAAATTTTTCCGGATTCTGCTGGTTGAGCAGCAGCTTGAGGTATTCCTGGCGGCCGCTCTGGTAGGCGGCGCGGGCCTGGATCGCGATCAGGCGTTGCTGCTCAACGCGTGCGCTCTGGAGTTTTTTTTTCTCAGCGTCGAGTCGCTCCAGTTCCGACTCGCTCTTCTTTAGTTCTTTTTGCAGCTCCTGGACCTGCTTCTCCAGCTTGCCCATTTCGGTTTCCGTGCCGCGCAGGTCTTTCTGCACGCCGGATTTTTCTTCCTGGAGCTTGCCGAGCAGCTTTTTCAGCTCGGTAATGTCCTGACGCGTAGCGTCCAGCTGTTGTTGGGTTTGCGCGCGCTCATCGGCAAACGCCGGTTGGAGCAGGCAGACAAGAGCAAGGGTAATCAAGGCGCGAAGCATAGAGGCGGGCGACACCAGGGGAAAAGGACGGCCTAGTATGCCCGCCAAGCGCTGCAAAAAAAACGCCCAATTGGGGCTGGCGGGCAAGTTAGGCGCCGAGTGGCGGTGGTATGGCAAAAAGACATCTACCAAACAGCGCAAGGCTAATGTGGGAGGGGGCTTGCCCCCGATGCAGTGGGTCAGCCAAATAGGTGCTGGCTGACCCACCCTATCGGGGGCAAGCCCCCTCCCACACTGTTTTGTGGTGTGTGTCGGATTAGACCAGGATCGAGGTTCCGGTCATCTCCTGCGGCTTCTCCAGGCCCATCAACATCAGCATGGTGGGTGCCACATCCGCCAGTACTCCGCCGTTGCGCACCTTGAAGTCACGCTTGCCAACGTAGATGAACGGCACCGGCTCGGTGGTGTGCGCGGTATGCGCCTGGCCGGTGGATTCATCGGACATCTGCTCGCAGTTGCCGTGGTCGGCCGTGATCAGCGCTTCGCCACCGACTTTGTCCAGGGCATCGACGATACGGCCGACGCACAGGTCCAGGCATTCTACGGCCTTGACCGCCGCTTCCAGGTTGCCGCTGTGACCGACCATGTCGCCGTTGGCGTAGTTGACCACGATCACGTCATAACGCTGATGCTCGATGGCGTCGACGATCTTGTCGGTGACTTCCGGTGCGCTCATTTCCGGCTGCAGGTCATAGGTAGCGACCTTGGGCGATGGGATCAGGATGCGCTCTTCGCCGGGGAACGGTTCTTCACGCCCGCCGGAGAAGAAGAAGGTCACGTGGGCGTATTTTTCGGTTTCGGCAATGCGCAGTTGGGTCTTGCCGTTCTTCGCCAGGTAATCGCCCAGTACGTTTTCCAGGCTGCCCGGGGCGAAAGCCGAGGGGGCCGGGATATTGGCGGCGTATTGAGTCAGCATGACGAACTCGATTTTCGGCTGGCGCGCGCGTTCGAAGTCCTTGAAGCCCTCGTCGACAAACACATGGCTCAGCTCGCGAGCGCGGTCGGCGCGGAAGTTCATGAACACCACGGCGTCGCCGTCTTCAACCTTTACCGGCTCGCCGATGGTGGTGGCCTTGACGAACTCATCGCTCTCGCCACGGGCATAGGCGGCTTCCAGGCCTTGCTGGGCGGTGGCGGCGTTGAATTCGGCCTGGCCGTCGACGATCAGGTTGTAGGCTTGGGCCACGCGGTCCCAGCGGTTGTCGCGGTCCATAGCGAAGTAGCGGCCGACGATGCTGGCGATACGGCCCTTGCCCAGGGCGGCGAAGGTGGCGTCGAGCAGTTCGATGGACGACTGCGCGCTTTTGGGCGGGGTATCGCGGCCATCGAGGAAGGCGTGCAGGTAGATCTTGTCGGCGCCGCGCTTGAAGGCCAGTTCGGCCATGGCGACCAGATGGTCCTGGTGGCTGTGCACGCCGCCCTCGGACAGCAGGCCCATCAAGTGCACGGCCTTGCCGGCGGCGACTGCTTTATCCACCGCCGCGCAGATGGTCGGGTTCTCGAAGAACTCGCCATCGCGGATCGCTTTGGTCACACGGGTGAAGTCTTGATATACCACTCGTCCGGCGCCGAGGTTCATGTGGCCGACCTCGGAGTTGCCCATCTGGCCGTCCGGCAGGCCCACGTCCATGCCGGAACCGGAGATCAGGCCGTTGGGCACGGTGGCGGTGAGGCGGTCCAGCACGGGCTTGCGCGCTGCGTACACGGCGTTGTCGTGGTGGCTTTCACTGTGTCCGAAGCCATCGAGAATTATCAGGACCAAAGGTTTAGGCGTGGTAGTCATAGATCCTCTCGCGGCGGTAATAAAGGAAGACAATGGAAAAGGGAGTGGCAGTTTAAAGCGAAGTTCCAACCGCGTCACCGCTTTACGGGGGTTGGCCGCCCCTGACGGCTGTGTATACTTACCGCCATTTTAACGCCCTGGAACCTCCTTGATGGTTGATCACCTGATTGCATTTGCCACTGCCCACTATCTGCTCGTGGGTGCCTTCGTCATCCTGCTGGCGCTGCTGATCGCTCACGAATTGAGCCGTGGTGGCCGCAGCCTGAGCACTTCGGAGCTGACCGCGCTGGTCAACAAGGATGAGGCCGTTGTCGTGGATATCCGCCCGGCCAAGGATTTCGCCGCCGGTCACATCGTCGGCGCCCTGAACATTCCCCAGGACAAGCTGATGGCGCGTCTGGGCGAGCTGGAAAAGCACAAGGCCAAGACCATCATCCTGGTCGATGCCCAGGGCCAGCATTCCGGCACTCACGCTCGCGAAATGCTCAAGTCCGGCTTCACCGCCGCCAAACTGTCCGGCGGTATCGGCAGCTGGAAAGCCGATAACCTGCCGCTGGTGAAGTGATATGAGCCAGGTTGTCGTGTATTCCAGCGATTATTGCCCTTATTGCATGCGAGCCAAGGCTTTGCTGGATAAGAAGGGTGTTGCCTACGAAGAGATCAAGGTCGATGGCAAACCCCAGGTGCGTGCCGAAATGGCCCAGAAGGCAGGGCGCACGTCGGTCCCGCAGATCTGGATCGGCGCCAGGCATGTCGGTGGCTGCGATGACCTGTTCGCCCTGGAGCGCGCCGGTAAACTTGATGCGCTGCTGTCCGCCTAACCCCTAAAAGCCCCAAGATAAAGAAGGATCTGCGATGACTGATCAACAGAACACCGAAGCAGCAGAAGCTCAAGGCCCACAGTTTTCGCTGCAGCGCATCTACGTGCGTGACCTGTCGTTCGAAGCGCCGAAAAGCCCGGCCATCTTCCGCCAGGAGTGGACCCCAAGCGTCGCGCTTGACCTGAACACCCGTCAGAAAGCCCTGGAAGGTGACTTCCACGAAGTCGTGCTGACCCTGTCGGTCACCGTCAAGAACGGCGAAGAAGTGGCCTTCATCGCTGAAGTGCAACAGGCCGGTATTTTCCTGATACAGGGCCTGGACGAAGCGTCCATGAGCCACACCCTGGGCGCGTTCTGCCCGAACATCCTGTTCCCGTACGCGCGTGAGACCCTGGACAGCCTGGTCACCCGTGGCTCGTTCCCGGCGCTGATGCTGGCACCAGTGAACTTCGATGCCCTGTACGCCCAAGAGCTGCAGCGCATGCAACAGGAAGGTTCGTCGACGGTTCAATAAGTCGATGCGGTAAAAAATGTGGGAGGGGGCTTGCTCCCGATAGCAGGGTGTCAGTCACTGTATCTGTGACTGACCCACCGCTATCGGGGGCAAGCCCCCTCCCACATTGGTTTTGTGTGTTACTTGAAGCCGAGTTGGCGCCAGCCTTCGTAGACCGCCACGGCGACGGTGTTCGACAGGTTCAGGCTGCGACAGCCTTCACGCATCGGCAGGCGCAGGCGCTGGCCGTCGGGCAATGCGTCAAGCACCTCGGCTGGCAGGCCCCGGCTCTCCGGGCCGAACAGAAACGCGTCGCCCTCGGCAAAGCTGGCATCATGAAACGGCCGCGAGCCCTTGGTGGTGAACGCGAACAAGCGTGGGTGGCCCAGGCTTTCCAGGCAACTGGCCAGGTCGGCATGGCGCTGCAGGGTGGCGTACTCGTGGTAGTCCAGCCCGGCACGGCGCAGGCGTTTGTCGTCCATGTCGAAACCCAGCGGCTCGATCAAATGCAGGTGGCAGCCACTGTTGGCGCACAGCCTGATAACGTTGCCGGTATTCGGCGGAATTTCTGGTTGAAAAAGGATGACGTGAAACATGCACGGCTCCGAAGGTAAAGATGCGCTGCATTCTACCCCCGAAGACGACCCAAGGCCGAAGCTATTGCCGCGGGTGCTCGGTTCATTGGCGATTGTCGGCTTGATGATTGGCTTGATGATCGGTCGCTTGACCGCGCCCGAGCCAGTCGAGCTGCAACAGGTGGAACCTGCGGTGGACGGTTTGGTGGTGTGGTTCAACAGCGAGCCCAAGCTGCACGGCGAGCATATCGACGGCACCGTGGCGCTGCTGTTCGACGCGCAGGGCAAGGCGGCCAGTGGGCAACTGAAGGTAAACGACAAGGATGTGAACTGGCGCATCCGCAAGACCGACGGCGGCTTGCTGCTCAACCTGGTAGCGGCCCGGCCATTGCGTGGGGAGTGGAAGGGCGAAGAGGTCGACGACCGCTGGCGGCTGGAGATCCATCTCCAGGAGTAATAAAAGAGGGAGTTCCCGGCCTGCCTGTACCAGGGCTCCCAAAACGGGGTGAAGCCAAAGGCTTCGGTGTTAAAGAGGGGATTCTCGGCCTGCCTGTACCAAGGTCCCCGAAACTGGGTAGTACTGGGGTTATTGCAGGGGACGTGCCAGAGTTCGCAATTTGCTCAACAAAAAACTGCAAGAAAGCAAAAAGCCCCGGAATACGGGGCTTTTCTGGTTTCAGCGTTGAAGCATTCTTCAGTCGTAGCGATGTTTCGGCTGTCCGCTCCATGCCCAATGCCGGTTCATGGTGCATTGAATCGGTGCATAACCATGAACCTGATGAAGATCCAAATGTGGGAGGGGGCTTGCCCCCGATGGCGGTGTGTCAGTCAACATCTACATGGCTGATACACCGCAATCGGGGGCAAGCCCCCTCCCACATGGGTTCTTTGGTGGGTCGGAAATCGAGGTCAGCCCTCGTCGCCTTCGTCGTCATCCCCGCCGTCGACCTTCATCCCCAGCTCCTTGATCTTGCGCGTCAGGGTATTGCGCCCCCAACCCAGCAGCACGGCGGCATCGCGACGGCGCCCAGCGGTATGCTTGAGGGCGGTCTCGATCATGATCCGCTCGAACGCCGGCACGGCGCTGTCCAGCAGGTTCGACTGGCCGCGTGCCAGGGCCTGGTCGGCCCATTGGCGCAATGCCTGTTCCCAGTTGGTGACCGGGGCCGAATCCTGAGGCAGGCTCAGCAGCTCCGGCGGCAGGTCGCTGATGTGCACTTCACGCCCGGACGCCATTACGGTGATCCAGCGGCAGGTGTTCTCCAACTGGCGCACGTTGCCGGGCCACGGCAGGTTTTTCAGGTATTCCTCGGTCTCGCTTTTGAGCAGCTTCGGCTCTACGGCCAGCTCCAGGGCAGCGCGGCTGAGGAAGTGACGGGCGAGGGTGGGAATGTCTTCGCGGCGGTCCGACATGCGTGGAATGTGGATGCGGATCACGTTGAGGCGGTGGAACAAGTCTTCACGGAACTTGCCGGCGTGCACCAGGGTTTCGAGGTTCTGGTGGGTCGCCGCAATGATGCGTACATCGACCTTGACCGGCGTATGCCCGCCGACGCGATAGAACTCGCCATCGGCCAGCACCCGCAACAGGCGGGTCTGGGTGTCGGCCGGCATGTCGCCGATTTCATCCAGAAACAAGGTGCCGCCGTCGGCCTGCTCAAAGCGCCCGCGACGCAGGTTGGCCGCGCCGGTGAAGGCGCCTTTTTCATGGCCGAACAGCTCGGACTCCATCAAGTCCTTGGGAATGGCCGCCATGTTCAGTGCGATAAACGGCGAGGCCGCCCGAGGGCTGTGACGGTGCAGGGCATGGGCGACCAGCTCTTTACCGGTGCCCGACTCGCCGTTGATCAGCACGGTGATGTTGGAGTGGCTCAAGCGCCCGATGGCGCGAAACACTTCCTGCATGGCCGGCGCTTCACCGATGATTTCCGGGGTGCGGGTCAGCGTCGGCGGCGCCTCCTGGTTCTGCTGTTCCTGGGCGTGCTGGTTGGCGCGCTTGACCAGCGCCACCGCCTCATCCACATCGAACGGCTTGGGCAGGTACTCAAAGGCGCCGCCCTGGTATGACGCGACAGCGCTGTCCAGGTCCGAGTGCGCCGTCATGATGATCACCGGCAGGCGCGGGTGCTGCTCGCGGATACGCGCCAGCAAGTCCAGGCCGCTGGCGCCGGGCATGCGGATATCGGAAATGATCACGTCCGGCTGCTGGCGAGCCAGGCGGCTCATCACGCCGTCGGCGCTGTCGAAGCTCTGGGTGGTCATGCCTTCCTGTTGCAAGGCTTTCTCCAGGACCCAGCGGATAGAACGGTCGTCGTCGACGATCCAGACAGTTTCACTACGGCTCATGTCGTGGGGGCTCCTTGTTCCAATGGCAGGAAGATCGAGAACGTGGTGTGGCCGGGATGGCTCTCACATTCGATCAGGCCCTGATGCTGGCTGATGATGTTCTGAGTAATGGCCAGGCCCAGCCCGGTACCGTCCGGGCGGCCGCTGACCATGGGGAAGAAGATGGTTTCCTGCAGCTCCGCAGGAATGCCCGGGCCGTTGTCGATGATCTCGACCTTGGTCACCAGACGATGGCGCACATGGCCGATGGTGAACTGGCGAAGGGCGCGGGTGCGCAGGCTGATGCGGCCCAGGCGCAGCTCGTTCTGGCTGCTGATGGCCTGCATGGCGTTGCGCACGATATTGAGCACCGCCTGGATCATCTGCTCGCGGTCGATCAATACATCGGGAATGCTCGGGTCATAGTCACGCACCAGGGTGATGCAACCCTGGCTTTCGGCTTCGACCAGTTGGCAGACGCGCTCCAGCACCTCGTGCACATTGGTCATGGCCAGGGACGGCAGCTTGTTGGAGCCGAGCATGCGGTCCACCAGGTTACGCAGGCGGTCGGCTTCTTCAATGATGACATTCGTGTAGTCCTTGAGATGCTCTTCCGGCAGCTCGCGGGCCAGCAACTGTGCCGCGCCGCGAATACCGCCCAGCGGGTTCTTGATCTCATGGGCCAGGCCGCGCACCAGCATCTTGCTGGTTTCCTGCTTGGACAGCTGCGCCTCTTCCTTGGTGATGCGCAGCAGGCGGTCTCGAGGGTGCACTTCGAGCAGCAGCAGGGTCGCGCCATTGCTCAGGATCGGCGTCACGGCGTAATCGACGGTCAACGTCTGGCCCGTCAGGGCGGTGAGCATCGCCTCGCGCTTGGTGAACGGGTGTGCCTGCTCCACGGCCTGGCGCAACGAGCTCAAGGCTTCGGCCGACTCGGTGAACAATTCGCTGATGAACTGCCCATGGCTGCGCTGGCCGCTGATGGCCAGGAGCATCTCCGCCGCCGGGTTCATGTACTCAAGGCGCAGGTCGGCATTGAGCAGGATGGTCGCGGTGGTCAGGTTGTCGAGTAACAAACGGTGCAGTGCATCACTGATGGTCATCAGGACCTCTTTTGGAGCAAGGCGCAGGCTTGAGGCACACGCTGATACAAGGAAAATGCAAAAACCAAACCAAGGCTCCGAAAAGAAGCGTCAAAGCCCTGAAATAAGCAGTTTTGGCGCGAAACTGTGGCGTTCTGCCAGCTTTGTCGTGAGGATTCGAACCAAAATGGGCTGGACAGGTGAGGAGGGTGCAGTCTCTCGCACCAATATAGTGCAGTTTGAGGCGGTCTGTTCAGGAAGCTGAATGCGCCCACATCCGATGTGTGAGCAACTGTCGTGATGACCCTACGATCGTTCCCACGCTCCTGCGTGGGAATGTAGCCCGTGACGCTCTGCGTCACCCGTGTGCAATTGCCGAAACTGGTAGCGGTGGCGGAACGCGGAGCGTCCCAAGGGGCATTCCCACGCAGAGCGTGGGAACGATCAAAGAGACAGTCCTGAATACATGCAATCAAATGTGGGAGGGGGCTTGCCCCCGATGACGGAGTGTCATTCGACATTTACATGCCTGATCCACCGCTATCGGGGGCAAGCCCCCTCCCACAATTTTTGATTGGGTTTGCAGGCGTTAACCTTTGTAGATGCACAGCTCGGCGGTGGCGCGGATCATTGCCAGTTGGCGCAGCGGGTCATTCAATGGCTCATGCACGGCTTCGGCGAGCCATTGGGGGCACTTGGGGTCGGTGCGCTGAGGGGTGA
Source organism: Pseudomonas sp. MUP55 (assembly GCF_034043515.1). Taxonomy (NCBI): domain Bacteria; kingdom Pseudomonadati; phylum Pseudomonadota; class Gammaproteobacteria; order Pseudomonadales; family Pseudomonadaceae; genus Pseudomonas; species Pseudomonas sp. MUP55. Next base: position 436,405 of record NZ_CP138214.1, read on the forward strand.
AGTCGGCCAACTGCTGCAGCAGGCGTTTTTGCAGCTCGTCCAGTTGCGGGCGGATCTGCTTGACCAGGTCCGGGCGCGGGTCATCGGGCGCCTTGCCCTGGAATTGCCAGTCGGACAGGTGGGTGTACTGCACCAGTTTGTTGGCTTCGATCTGCGCCGAGAAAAACTGTTCGGCGGCGGCGGGGTCCAGCTTGTAGCCGGGTGCCTGGGCGATGACGCTGGCGATCACCTCCTGCTCGCGCTTCTTGTCTTCTACGGGCTTGTGGCTGTCCCATTTGCTCAAGGCCACCTGATCGGCGATCTCCAGGCGCTCGGCGATGCTGTTGAGCAGCGGCTCGAGGGTGGGCGGTGCGGCGCAGGCGCCGGCACTGACGAACAGCAGGGCGAACACGAGTCTATGTTTCAATGCAGATCTCCTGTGGGAGGGGGCTTGCTCCCGATGGCGGTGTGTCAGTAGTACCTATGCTGCCTGACACTCTGCCATCGGGAGCGAGCCCCCTCCCACATTTTTATCGGGTTTGCAGGCGGTAAAGCGGCGTAATCCCACAAAAAAAGGCCTCCCGAAGGAGGCCTTTTTCGTCACGCTACGTCAAGCAGCGCTACCGGATCAGCAGCTGTAGTACAGCTCGTATTCCAGTGGGTGTACGAAGGTGCGAACCTTGATTTCTTCTTCGCTTTTGAGCTCGATGTAGGCATCGATGAAGTCGTCGCTGAACACGCCGCCTTTGGTCAGGAACGCACGGCCCTTGTCCAGCTCTTCCAGGGCTTCTTTCAGGCTGCCGCACACTTGTGGGATCTCTTTGGCCTCTTCAGGCGGCAGGTCGTACAAGTTCTTGTCGGCGGCATCGCCCGGGTGGATCTTGTTCTGGATACCGTCCAGGCCAGCCATAACCAGGGCTGCGAACGCCAGGTATGGGTTGGCTGCCGGGTCCGGGAAGCGCGCTTCGATACGACGGGCGCGTGGGCTGGACACGTATGGAATACGGATCGAAGCCGAACGGTTACGGGCCGAGTAGGCCAGCATGACCGGCGCTTCGAAACCTGGGACCAGACGCTTGTAGGAGTTGGTCGACGGGTTGGTGAAGCCGTTCAGGGCCTTACCGTGCTTGATGATACCGCCGATGAAGTACAGGGCAGTGTCGGACAGGCCGGCATAACCTTCGCCAGCGAAGGTGTTCTTGCCTTCTTTGGCGATGGACAGGTGAACGTGCATACCCGAACCGTTATCGCCGTACAGCGGCTTAGGCATGAAGGTAGCGGTACGGCCGTAGGCATCAGCCACGTTGTGTACGCAGTACTTCAGGGTCTGTACTTCGTCAGCCTTGGCCACCAGGGTGTTGAACTTCACACCGATTTCGTTCTGGCCAGCAGTGGCCACTTCGTGGTGGTGAACTTCGATGACCAGGCCCATTTCTTCCATGGCGTTGCACATGGAGGTACGGATTTCGTGGTCATGGTCGAATGGCGGAACTGGGAAGTAGCCACCTTTGATACCTGGACGGTGGCCCTTGTTGCCGCCTTCCACGTCCTGGTCGGACATCCACGAACCTTGTTCGGAGAAGATCTTGAACATGGAGCCGGAGATGTCGGACTTGAACTTGACCGAATCAAAGATGAAGAATTCTGGCTCTGGGCCTACGAATACGGTGTCGCCGATACCGGTCGACTTCAGGTATTCCTCGGCACGCTTGGCGATCGCACGTGGGTCGCGGTCGTAGCCTTGCATGGTCGAAGGCTCGATCACGTCGCAGACGATGATCAGGGTTGGGTCTTCGGTGAACGGGTCTAGGACGGCAGTGCTGTCGTCCGGCATCAGGATCATGTCGGAGGCTTCGATGCCTTTCCAGCCAGCGATGGAGGAACCGTCGAACATCTTGCCTTCTTCGAAGAAAGCATCATCCAGCGCGTCGCGAGCCGGCATGGTCACGTGGTGCTGAGTACCTTTGGTGTCCGTGAAGCGCAGATCAATCCATTTAACGTCATGATCTTTGATGAGTTGAACCGACTTCGACATGGTGTCCTCCGGGTGGCTTCGGGCTAGGGTAGTGGAGTTAGCCCTTAGAATTTGGGTGATGCCGGCGCGGATACTCCGCCAAGGCAACCTGCCTCACAAGAGAGCAAATTGCATGCCAGTGCGCCAACATGGCCTTTTTGCCTCAAAATGGCCCCTATAACGGTGCAATCGGCCAAAGCGCGATAAATAGCGCACTGCAATGTAGCGTTATTCGGCGCAAATGACCCGTTTTGGTGCGTTGCACAGGTGATGCATATTAACTGGTTAAACCTTGAGCGATTTCCGCTATAATCCGCGCCCCCCTTTTTCAGCAGGCCCGGCGCGCGCTGTTTCCATGAAATTAATCGTTAAAGTCTTCCCCGAGATCACCATCAAAAGCCGACCGGTACGGACGCGTTTCATCCGTCAGTTGGCCAAGAACATCCGTGCCGTGCTCCGTGACCTGGACCCGGCTGTGGTGGTGAATGGCGTGTGGGACAACCTCGAGCTGGAAACCCGCCTGACCGACGCCAAAGCCTTGAAGGACATGACCGAACGCCTGAGTTGCATGCCGGGCATCGCGCATTTCCTGCAGGTGGACGAATACCCGCTGGGCGACTTCGACGACATCACCGACAAGTGCAGGCAGCACTTCGGTGACGCGCTGGCCGGCAAGATTTTTTCGGTGCGCTGCAAGCGTGCCGGCAAGCACCCGTTCAGCTCCATGGATGTGGAAAAATACGTCGGCAGCAAGCTGCGTCGCGAGTGCGGTGCCGCCGGAATTTCCCTGAAAGCACCCGAAATCGAAGTTCGCATGGAAATTCGCGACCAACGGTTGTTCGTGATCCACAGCCAGCACAACAGCATCGGCGGCTACCCGCTGGGCGCCCTGGAGCAGACCCTGGTGCTGATGTCCGGCGGTTTCGATTCGACCGTGGCGGCTTACCAGATCATGCGTCGCGGCCTGATGAGCCACTTCTGCTTCTTCAACCTGGGCGGGCGTGCACACGAATTGGGCGTGATGGAAGTCGCGCACTTTATCTGGAAGAAGTACGGCAGCTCCCAACGCGTGCTATTTGTGAGCGTACCGTTCGAGGAAGTGCTGGGCGAAATTCTCGGCAAAGTCGATAACGGTCATATGGGCGTCGTATTGAAGCGTATGATGTTGCGCGCGGCGTCGCGAATTGCCGATCAGTTGCAGATCGACGCGCTGGTGACCGGCGAGGCGATCTCCCAGGTGTCCAGCCAGACGCTGCCGAACCTGTCGATCATCGATTGCGTCACCGAGAAACTGGTGTTGCGCCCGCTGATCGCCAGCCACAAGCAGGACATCATTGATCAGGCCGAGCAGATCGGCACCGCCGATTTTGCCAAGCATATGCCTGAATACTGCGGGGTCATTTCGGTGAACCCCAAGACCCACGCCAAGCGTCACCGCGTGGAGCATGAAGAGAAAGAATTCGACATGGCGATTCTGGAGCGTGCGCTCGAGAACGCCAAACTGGTGCCAATCGATCGAGTGATCGACGAATTGGGCCAGGATGTGCAGATCGAAGAAGTCGACGAAGCCCTGGCCGGCCAGATCGTCATCGACATCCGTCACCCGGATGCCGCTGAGGATGAGCCGCTGGAAATCGCCGGCATCGACGTACAAACGCTGCCGTTCTATGCATTGAACGCGCGTTTCAAGGAACTGGATAACAGCCGTCAGTACCTGTTGTATTGCGACAAAGGCGTGATGAGTCGCCTGCATGCCCACCATTTGCTCAGTGAGGGGCATGCCAATGTGCGCGTTTATCGACCGAGCTAAGAGCCCGGGGCTGTTTGCCTGTGGCCTGCGTCACCGGCCCCCCGACTCTGCCGTCAAGCTGTAACGGCAAGGCCTGACTCTACTGTAAATCGCTGCCACGACCTGTCAGCACACCGAATCCTCTGATCGAGATACACAAGTGATCGAAAATCTACGTAACATCGCCATCATTGCTCACGTTGACCATGGTAAAACCACCCTGGTAGACAAACTCCTGCGTCAATCCGGCACCCTGGAGCGCAACGAGCTCAACGACGAGCGCGTGATGGACTCCAACGACCAGGAAAAAGAGCGCGGTATTACCATCCTGGCAAAAAACACCGCTATCAACTGGAACGGCTATCACATCAACATCGTGGATACCCCGGGCCACGCCGACTTCGGCGGCGAAGTAGAACGCGTAATGTCGATGGTTGACTCCGTTCTGCTGCTGGTTGACGCTCAAGACGGCCCTATGCCGCAAACCCGTTTCGTGACCAAGAAGGCTTTCGAAGCCGGCCTGCGTCCGATCGTGTGCATCAACAAGGTTGACCGTCCAGGCGCGCGTCCGGACTGGGTTCTGGACCAGATCTTCGACCTGTTCGACAACCTGGGTGCCACCGAAGAACAGCTGGACTTCAAAGTCGTCTACGCCTCGGCCCTGAACGGCATTGCCGGTCTGGAACACACCGACATGGCTGAAGACATGACCCCGCTGTACCAGTCGATCGTCGACAACGTACCGGCGCCTAAAGTTGACCGTGACGGCCCGTTCCAGATGCAAATCTCGGCACTGGACTACAACAGCTTCCTGGGTGTTATCGGCGTTGGCCGTATCGCTCGTGGTAGCGTCAAGCCGAACACCCCGGTTGTCGCCATCGGCGCCGACGGCAAGAAGCGTAACGGCCGTATCCTGAAGCTGATGGGCCACCACGGCCTGCACCGCATCGACGTCGAAGAAGCCTTCGCCGGCGACATCGTGTGCGTCAGCGGCATGGACTCGCTGTTCATCTCCGACACCCTGTGCCAGCCGGACAACGTCGAGGCGATGAAGCCTCTGACCGTTGACGAGCCAACCGTTTCCATGACCTTCCAGGTAAACGACTCGCCATTCTGCGGTAAAGAAGGCAAGTTCGTGACCTCCCGTAACATCAAGGAGCGTCTGGACAAAGAGCTGCTGTACAACGTTGCTCTGCGCGTTGAAGAAGGCGACTCGGCTGACAAGTTCAAGGTCTCCGGCCGTGGTGAGCTGCACCTCTCGGTACTGATCGAAACCATGCGTCGCGAAGGCTTCGAAATGGGTGTTGGTCGTCCGGAAGTGATCATCCGTCAGGTTGACGGCGTGAAGCAGGAACCGTTCGAAAACGTCACCATCGACACCCCTGAAGAATCCCAGGGCAAGGTCATGGAAGAGATGGGCCTGCGTAAGGGCGACCTGACCAACATGGTGCCGGATGGCAAAGGCCGTGTACGTCTGGAATACAACATCCCTGCTCGTGGTCTGATCGGTTTCCGTAACCAGTTCCTGACCCTGACCAACGGTGCTGGCATCCTGACCTCGATCTTCGATCGCTACGACACCATGAAGTCCGGCGACATGTCCGGCCGTCAGAACGGTGTTCTGGTATCGGTAGAAACCGGCAAGGCACTGACCTACTCCCTGGAAACCCTCCAGGCGCGTGGCAAGCTGTTCGTTGAACACGGTCAAGAGATCTACAACGGTCAGATCGTTGGTCTGAACAGCCGTGACAACGACATGGGCGTCAACCCAACCAAAGGCAAGAAGCTCGACAACATGCGTGCTTCGGGCAAAGACGAAACCATCGCTCTGGTTCCACCTGTTCGCTTCACCCTGGAACAGGCCCTGGAATTCATCCAGGACGACGAGCTGTGCGAAGTAACGCCGAAGTCGATCCGTCTGCGTAAGAAAATCCTGGACGAAGGCGAGCGTACCCGCGCTGCCAAGAAAGCCAAGAACTGAGTTAACTCAGGCTGAATGAAAAACGCCCCCGGTCGAAAGGCCGGGGGCGTTTTTTTATGTCTGCAGATTTAGTAGTGACTGTGCCGGCCCTATCGGGGGCAAGCCCCCTCCCACCTTGACCTGTGAATACATTCAAAATGTGGGAGGGGGCTTGCCCCCGATGAGGCCCGAGAGAGCCCCACAAAATCCGGATCAGAACTTGTCGAGGGTCTTGAAATTAGTCTCGCGCACCACTTCCTTGGGCTTGTACGCGCAATACCCCGGTCGTGGCCCGATTTTCGGGTGGTTGCGGCAGGTATCCGGACGTTTGTCATAAATAGTGCAAAAGCGCGTCTTACGATCCAGGTACAGGCAGTCGGTGTTGCTCATGCGCTGCAGGGTAAAAATCTCGGATTTGGAATTGAAGCGCTCGACGATGCCTTCCTTCTGCAAGCGCTTGGCGATGTTCTTCGGCGGGTCGCCGCGCTCGAACTCGTCGACGATGCCGATGCGGATCAGGTCCTTGATCTTCACTTCGACCGGCAGCGTGCAGCAGCTGGACACGCAGCCACCGCACATATGGGCAGAATATTTCTGCCAGGTCTCGAGACGGTCGAGTTCCGCGGCGGCGATCAGTTGAGGCTTCATCGGGGTTCCAAAAGGTGGGGCTGTGTCCGGGCGCGCGATCATACCGGGATTGGTGTTTTTTTGAACAATATTTTCTGAGTTTCGGTCAGAAGGTGCTTGCCGTTGAGCAGTTGGGTTCAAAACAGGCACGGCCAATGCATTAAACCCCGATAAAGGTAAATGCGTTAAAAAACTGCCGAACCAGACAGGTCACCGTCTGTCAGACCGTCTAGGCTCTAGCAACTCCTTCTATCTCGCCCGAGGTCGCAATTGATGTCTCAGGAACCACTTGCACGAGAAGCAGAGGTAGCCGCATTTCGCGATGCCGTCTTGACCAAACTCACCTACGCGGTGGGCAAGGACCCGGATCACGCCTTCGACCACGACTGGTTCGAAGCCATTGCCCTGGCCGCACGCGACCAGATGGTCGACCACTGGATGGACCATACGCGGCGGATCTACCGCAAAGGCCAGAAACGGGTCTATTACCTCTCGCTCGAATTTCTTATCGGCCGCTTGCTCTACGACAGCCTGAGTAATCTCGGTGTGCTGGAGATCGCTCGCGATGCCTTGTCTGAACTGGGCGTCGACCTTGAGCGCATCCGCCTGCTGGAGCCCGACGCGGCGCTCGGCAACGGTGGCCTGGGCCGCCTGGCCGCGTGCTTTATGGAAAGCATGTCGACCCTGGGCATCGCCGGTCACGGTTATGGCATCCGTTACGAGCACGGCCTGTTCCGCCAGGCGATTGTCGATGGCTGGCAACAGGAGCAAACCGAACGCTGGCTGGATTTCGGCAACCCGTGGGAGTTCGAGCGCGCCGAGGTGATCTACCCGATCGGCTTTGGCGGCAGCGTGGAAACCCTGGCGGACGCGTCCGGCAAGATGATCCAGGTGTGGTCGCCCAGCGAAACCGTACGTGCGGTGGCCTACGACACTCCGGTAGTCGGCTGGCGCGGCGCCAGTGTCAACACCCTGCGCCTGTGGCGTGCCCGGGCGGTGGAAGACCTGCACCTGGAGCGCTTCAACGCCGGTGACCACCTGGGCGCCGTGGCCGAGGTGGCCCGCGCTGAAAGCATTTCCCGCGTGCTCTACCCGGCCGACAGCACCGAAGCCGGGCAGGAACTGCGCCTGCGCCAGGAATACTTCTTCGTTTCGGCCTCGTTGCAAGACTTGCTGCGCCGTCACAAGAACATGCACGGCTCGGTGCTCAGCCTGGGCGAACACGCGGCTATCCAGCTCAACGATACCCACCCGTCCATCGCCGTGGCCGAGTTGATGCGCCAGTTGGTCGACCTGCACGACATCCCGTGGGAAGCCGCGTGGGACGTTACCGTCGAAACCCTTTCCTACACCAACCACACCTTGCTGCCCGAGGCGTTGGAAACCTGGCCTGTGGGCTTGATGGAGCGCATGCTGCCCCGGCACATGCAGATCATCTACCTGATCAACGCCCAGCACATCGACTCGCTGCGCGCCAAAGGCATTCATGACTTTGACGTGCTGCGCGCCGTGTCGTTGATCGAAGAAGACAATGGCCGACGTGTGCGCATGGGCAACCTGGCATTCCTCGGCTCCCACAGCGTCAACGGCGTGTCCGGCCTGCACACCCAACTGATGCGCAGCACGGTGTTTTCCGAACTGCATAAGCTCTACCCGGAGCGCATCAACAACAAAACCAACGGCATCACCTTCCGCCGCTGGCTGTACCAGGCCAACCCCAAACTCACCGATATGCTGGTGGACGCGCTGGGGCCGGACATTCTCGACACCATGGAAACCCGCCTGGGCGAGCTGGAAACTTTCGCCGAGAAACAAACCTTCCGCAAAGCCTTCGCCGACCAACGCCTGCACAGCAAGCGTGCGCTGGCCGAGATCATCCATGAGCGCCTGGGCATTTCGGTGAACCCGGCGGCGATGTTCGACGTGCAGGTCAAGCGTATCCACGAGTACAAGCGCCAGTTGCTCAACCTGCTGCACACCGTGGCGCTGTATCAGGCGATCCGGGCCGAGCCGGAGGTCGATTGGGTGCCGCGGGTGAAAATCTTCGCCGGCAAGGCCGCGGCGAGTTATCACCAGGCCAAGCTGATCATCAAGCTGACCAACGACATCGCCCGCACCGTCAACAACGACCCGACCGTGCGCGGCTTGCTCAAGGTGGTGTTCCTGCCTAACTACAACGTCAGCCTGGCGGAAAGCATCATTCCGGCGGCTGACTTGTCGGAGCAGATCTCTACCGCCGGTTTCGAGGCGTCGGGCACCAGTAACATGAAGTTCGGCCTCAACGGCGCGCTGACCATCGGTACCATGGACGGCGCCAACGTGGAGATGCACGAGCGCGTGGGTGCAGAGCACATGTTCATCTTTGGCCTCAGCGCCCAGCAGGTAGAGGCTCGCAAGCATGCCGGCGAGTTCAATGCCGGGCCGGATATCGCCGCATCCCATCGCTTGAACGATGTGTTGCAAGCGATCCGTGGCGGGGTGTTCTCGCCAGATGATCCGGGCCGTTATGTGGGCTTGATCGACGGGCTGATCGACTACGACCGCTTCCTGGTGTGCGCTGACTTCGACGCCTACTGGGATGCCCAGGCGCGGGTCGAGGCGCATTGGCATGATTCCAAGGCGTGGTGGCGCTCGGCGGTGCTGAATACGGCGCGCATGGGCTGGTTCTCCTCGGACAGGACGATCCGCGAGTACGCCACCGAGATCTGGAAAGCGCTCGATTAAACACCGCAGTAAAAAGTGGGGGCTTGCCCTAATGCCAGTTAGTTAAGGCTAGCACCGTACCTGTAGCGAGGGAGCAAGCTCGCGCTGGACTGCGCAGCAGGCCCATTGTTTGGGGCCGCTTCGCGGCCCAGCGGGAGCAAGCTCCCTCGCCACAGATGACTCCTCGCTTCTGCTGCTTCTTGGCTGACTGGCATCAGGGCTTGCCCCCGATAACGGTCTACCAGTTAACAGATATGTCGACTGGAACACCGCTATCGGGGGCAAGCCCCCTCCCACATTGGTTGCGCGTCGATATACTGGCCCCCGGTTTGCCCGCCTCGGGCTGCTTAGGGAATATCGACCATGCAATGGATTTTCATGCTGATTGGCCTGGTGCTCGGCTGGACGCTCGATGAGTCGTTCAGCGATGCGGGCATTGGTGCGTTATTGGGGTTGGGCATCGGCCAGGCGATTCGCCTGTCGAAACTGGCGACCCAGGCGGACCAGCAGGCGCAACAGCTGGAAACCACGCAGAAAGCCCTGATAGCCCTGGGCGAGCGCCTGCGGCAACTGGAAGTACCGCTGCCGACCCATAGCGTCGTGGTTGAAGCGCCTACTCCTGAACCTCAACCTCAACCTCAATCTGTCGCCAAGGCCTCCGAGCTTGTCTGGGAGCTGCCGGCTGAAGTGACACCCGTCGCCGTGGTGGCCGAACCGAGCCAGCCGCTGCCGGACACCGTTCGGGTTGCTTCGGCGCGTCCTCAAGCGCCTGCCACCCCCCGCGAGCCCAACCTGATCGAACGCGGCATCAGCGCTGCGCGCAATTGGTTGTTTGGCGGCAACACTGTGCTGCGCGTCGGGGTCGTGCTGTTGTTTCTCGGCCTGGCGTTCCTGCTGCGTTACGCCACCGAAGGCATGGTGGTGCCGGTCGAGCTGCGCTACGCCGGGGTTGGCGCAGCTGCCGTCGGCCTGCTGGGCCTGGGCTGGTGGCTGCGACTGCGCAACCGCCAGTACGGGCTGATGCTGCAAGGCACCGGCATCGCGGTGCTGTACCTCACGGTGTTTGCGGCGATGCGCCTGCACCCGCTGATCGACCCAGGCGCGGCGTTGGGCCTGTTGGTGGCGGTCACGGTGTTCTCGGCGATCCTGGCCGTTACTCAGGATGCGTTGGGCCTGGCCTGCGCCGCGGCGCTCGGTGGTTTCGCGGCACCGATCCTCACGTCGACCGGCGCCGGTAACCATGTCGCATTGTTCAGTTATTTCGCGTTGCTCAACGCCGGCATCCTCGCCATCGCCTGGTTCAAGGCTTGGCGTTTGCTCAATCTCATCGGTTTTGTCGGCACCTTCGGCATTGGCTTTGCCTGGGGCGTGCGCTCCTACACCCCCGAACTGCTGTGGAGCACCGAGCCGTTCCTGATTGTGTTTTTCCTGATGTACCTGGCCATCGGTCTACTGTTTGCTCGGCGCAAATTGCTGGAGGCGGGAAATGCGCCCGAGGACCGTGATGGGTTGCTGCGCTGGTCGGCGGCCAAGGGCGATTATGTCGACGGGAGCCTGCTGTTCGGCCCGCCGCTGGTGGGGTTCGGCTTGCAGTTCGCGCTGGTCCAGCACCTGGAATTTGCCGCCGCCTTCAGCGCGTTGGGCCTTGGCATTATCTATATGGGCCTGGCGCGGTTATTGAGCGGCGGTCGCGCCTTGCTGCTGGCGCAAACCTGTCTGGCGCTGGGCGTGATCTTTGCCAGCCTGGCCATTCCCCTGGGGCTGGACGCGCGCTGGACCGCTGCGGCCTGGGCGGTGGAAGGGGCGGGGATTTTCTGGCTGGGCTTGCGTCAGCAAAGGCCACTGGCGCGGGTGTTTGGCTTGCTGCTGCAGTTGGGTTCGGCGCTGGCGTTCCTCAGCGAGCTGCACCCCGGCGAGCGGACCTTGCTCGACGGCGCGCCATTGGGCGCGCTGCTGCTGGGCGCGGCGCTGCTGTTCAGCTTCCACCATTTGCGCAAGGCGCCGACCGAACAGGCGAGGGAGTGGGAGCGCAACGGGTTGCCGGTGCTGGCGAGCCTGGGCCTGGGCTTTCTATACCTGCTCGCGCCGCTGCTGTTGCTGACCCAAGGCACCGCCATCAGTTGGGCAGTCGCTGGTCTGGTGACGTTGTTTGTTGGCCTGCGCATCGGCTCACGCACCTTCATCTTCACCGCCTTCGCCGTGCAGTTGCTGGGCGGCGCGTTGTTCCTGCTGCGCTTGCGAGGCGGTGAAGGGGCGGCGGTATTCAGTGCGGGCTGGGGCGGTTTAATCACCGCCTCGTTGATCGGCCTGGCCTTGATTGCAGGCATGCTGCTGGCGGCGCGTGACGAAAAGGTGCGCAGTGATGGGCGGCTGTTGCGCGGGCTGTCGGTGGTGTTGCTGGCCGGTCTGGTGTTGATCAACCTGGCCGTACTGTTCGTACTGCCATGGGAAAGCGCCAGCGGCGTATGGGCGGCCAGTGGTTTGTTGATTATCTGGCTGAGCCTGTACCTGCAACAGCGCGTCAGTTTTGTGTTTGGTCTGCTGCTGCAACTGGTTGGCGGCGGGTCGTTCCTGCTCGCCGTGCCGCAGTGGGTCGGGCCGTTGACGGGCGAGGGCTTTAGCCCCTTGGCGCACAGCGGTTTCTGGACGCCGATGGTGCTGGGGCTGGCGGCCTTGGTGGGCGCCTGGCGTTTGCAACGTGAACCCCATGCGCCGCTGTTTGCGTCGCTGAAACTGCAACGCCTGTCCGACCTGTTATTGGTGTGGGGCGCGGCCTGGTGGACGCTGGCTGTGGCGGGCGAAGTGCTGAGGTTTGTTCCCGTCGAGCTGCGCGGCGCTTTCCTGCTGGCCGGCGCGGCGATCAGCGTGGCGATCTGGACGTTGCTGGCCTGGCGGCTGAAGTGGTCGTCACTGGGCCTGTTGTGCACCTTGCTGATGCCGACGGCGAGTGTGGTTTTGCTGCTGAGCGCCCATACCTATTATCACCCGGCGGCGCATTACGGCTGGCTGGCGTGGCCGGCGCTGTTCGCGGTGCATTTCGTTTCACTGCGCTGCTTGGCGGCGGTGGCTCCGCGCAGAGGGCTGGGCATCGCCCATGTGCTGGGCTGCTGGATGTTGCTTGGCCTGTTGGCGCTGGAGCTGCGCTACGGGTTACTGCGCTTTACGGCCGAATACAACGCCTGGCGCTGGCTGGGTTGGGCGATCCTGCCAAGCCTCTACCTTGTGCTGGCCGCCGCGCCGCGCAGGTTTGCGTGGCCGGTGTCGGCGTATGCCAGGGAATACCGCGTATTCGCAGCGCTGCCCCTGGCGGTGCTGATGCTCGGTTGGTTCTGGCTGGCGAATATGTTCAGCGACGGTACGGCCAATCCTTTGCCCTACGTGCCCTTGCTGAACCCGCTGGACCTGGGCCTGCTGTTCGCATTGCTGGGTGTGTATGTGTGGACACGAAGCGTGGCACCGCAACGCGGGCCACATGCCGAGCGGCTCGCCCAAGGCATCGCGGGGCTTTCACTGTTTGCGTTCTTCACCGCGCTGGTGATGCGCACTGCCCACCATCGGGGCGGCGTGCCGTTCCATCTGGATGCGTTGCTCGAATCCATGCTGGTGCAAGCCGGCCTGTCGATCGTCTGGACCCTGGTCGCCCTGGGCCTGATGATCGGCGGCCACCTGCGTCATCGTCGCGAGGTGTGGCTGATCGGCGCGGTATTGATTGCCGTGGTGGTGGCCAAGCTGTTTTTTGTCGAACTGAGCAACCGTGGCGGCCTGGCGCGGATCGTTTCGTTCATCGGCGTTGGCGCATTGTTACTGGTGGTGGGCTACTTCGCGCCACTGCCGCCCAAGCGCGCCGAGCCTGTACTGGAAACTGAAGGAGCAGCCTCTTGATCGGTAAGTTGAGCGTAGTCGTGGTGGGCATCTGTGTGACCTTGTCCGCGTGGGCCCAGGAAACACCCGCCGACTTCAGTACCCAGGTGGCGCTGAGTGTCAGCGGCGACGGCCCCTGGTATCGCCTCGAATTGCCCTTGGCCGTGCAATTGAGCGCCCGTCAGGCCGACCTCAGCGATGTGCGGGTATTTAACGCCGCCGGCGAAGCGCAGGCTTATGCGCTGTCGCGTCAGTCACCCTCGCACACTGAAAGCCGCGATGTGACGCCGGTGAAGTGGTTCCCGCTGTACGCCGCCGACACTCAGGAAAACCTGCCCGGTGTGGTAATGAAAACCACGGCCGAAGGCACGCTGGTTGAAATCAAACCGGCCAGCGCTGCGAAACCCGGCAAGCAGGTCCTGCGTGGCTGGGTGTTGGACGCGAGCGCGATCAAGGCACCGTTGCAACAACTGAGCCTCGACTGGAGCCGCGAACAGGACGGTTTCCAGCGTTTCAGCATCGAAGCCAGCAACGACTTGCAGCACTGGGAAGCCTGGGGTGACGGGCAAGTGGCGCGCCTGTCGTTTGCCGATGAGCGGGTTGAACAGCATGACGTCAGCTTGCCGGGCCAATCAGCGCGTTACCTGCGCCTGGTGTGGCAGGGGCAGGCGGCGCCCCTGCTGACGTCTGCCACGCTGGCGAGTGCGACCCGCAGCAGCCTGCCGTTGCCGCTGGTGTGGTCGCAGCCGCTGGCGGGCGTGCGGCTCACGGCCGGTGAATATAGCTGGCAGTTGCCGACGGGCCTGAATGTCGAGCGCCTGCGTATCGAGCTCAAGCAGCCCAACACCTTGGCACCTGTGACGCTGCTGGGGCGAAGTGATGCCAGGCAGACGTGGCAGCCGTTGAGCAAAGGGTTGTTGTACCGCCTGACCCAGAACGGCAAGGACGTGATGCAGGACCAATTGCAGTTGCCGGGTCAGACGGTCGCTGAGCTGAAACTGCAAGTGGATGAGCGCGGCGGTGGCTTGGGCAGCGAAGCCCCGGCGTTGCGCTTTGCGGTACGCGCCACACAGCTTGTGTTCCTGGCGCGGGGCGAGCCACCGTTCACGCTGGCACTGGGGAACGGGTCGGTCAAGGCGGCCAACCTGCCGCTGTCTACCTTGATTCCCGACTACAACGCTGAGCGTTTCAGCGCACTGGGGCAGGCCAGGCTGGCGGGGGAGGTGGTGCTCAAGCCCGCTGCCGTTGCCGTATCGCCGCCGGTGGGCACCGACTGGAAAAAGCTCGGTCTGTGGGCCGTGTTGCTGCTCGGTGTGGCTGCTCTCGGGGCGATGGCCTACAGCCTGTTGCGCAAACCGCAGGGCCAGCCGTGAACTCTATTGGCGTTAAATCCTCTGATTAGAGGAAATCAGCCCCGACTCGCGCTAAACTGCGCGGGTTTTCAGCCCCCCATTCATCGGAGCCTTCCATGTCCCGCGTTACCTTGAGTCGCTATTTGATCGAGCAGACCCGCAGCAACAACACGCCTGCCGATCTGCGCTTCCTTATCGAAGTGGTGGCGCGTGCCTGCAAGGAAATCAGCCACGCCGTGTCCAAAGGCGCACTGGGCGGTGTCCTGGGCAGCATGGGCACTGAAAACGTGCAGGGCGAAGTGCAGAAGAAACTGGACGTGCTGTCCAACGAAATCCTGCTCGAAGCCAACGAATGGGGCGGTCACCTGGCCGGCATGGCTTCCGAAGAGATGGACAATGCCTACCAGATTCCGGGCAAATACCCTAAAGGCGCGTACCTGCTGGTATTCGACCCACTGGACGGCTCCTCCAACATCGACATCAATGCGCCGGTCGGTACCATCTTCTCGGTACTGCGTTGCCCGAACGAATACCTGAGCCAGAACGAAGCCCTGAACGAAAAGGCCTTCCTGCAGCCTGGCACCGAGCAGGTCGCTGCCGGTTATGCCATCTACGGCCCGCAGACCATGCTGGTGCTGACCCTGGGCGATGGCGTCAAAGGCTTCACCCTGGACCGCGAAATGGGCAGCTTCGTACTCACCCACGAAGACATCTCCATTCCTGCTTCCACTCAGGAATTTGCGATCAACATGTCCAACCAGCGTCACTGGGAAGAACCGGTGAAACGCTACGTCAACGAGTTGATGGAAGGCGAAGAAGGCCCGTTGAAGAAAAACTTCAACATGCGCTGGGTCGCTGCCATGGTTGCCGACGTGCACCGCATCCTGACCCGTGGTGGCCTGTTCATGTACCCACGTGACAGCCGTGAGCCTTCCAAGCCGGGCAAACTGCGCCTGATGTACGAAGCCAACCCGATGTCCTTCCTGGTCGAGCAGGCGGGCGGTGCGTCCACTGACGGCCACCAGCGCATCCTCGACATCCAGCCCGAAGGCCTGCACCAGCGTGTGGCGGTGTTCCTGGGTTCGAAGGAAGAGGTTGAGCGTGTGACGGCGTATCACAAGAAGTAACTGTGGCGAGAAAGCTTGCTCCCGCTCGGGTGCGTAGCGCCCGCAAGGTTTTCAGGGCTGCTTTGCAGCCCAGCGGTAGCAAGCTGCCTCGCCACGTTCAAAGCAGTTAGCTTTGAGCGATGAGAAGCCCCGAAACGTTTCAGCGTTTTCGGGGCTTTTTTGTTTTCGCTCGTCGGGAACCAGACACCTCTTTTCCCTTCTAAGCTTCTGGCAGATACCCCAGCTGCTTTGTCTCTCCAGGAGCTTTTCCATGTCTTTACGCCGTCTCGCCCTGCTGGCTTTTTGCGTGCTGTTAGCCGCTTGCAGCAAGGTCAACCAAGAAAACTACCAGAAACTGTCGGCCGGTATGGCCAAGGCCGAGGTAGAGTCGTTGCTGGGCAAGCCAACCGATTGTTCCGGCGCACTGGGCATGTCCAGCTGCACCTGGGGCGATAAAAACAGCTTTATCAGCGTGCAGTACGCCGGTGACAAAGTTCTGATGTTTTCCGGGCAAGGCCTGAAGTAAACCGGGGCGCGAGCCTGCGGGAGAAGAAGAATGATGCGTTTTGTTGTGTTCCTTTGCGCCAGCCTGTTTTTGGCAGGCTGCGCCAGCCATTCTGGCGATGATCTGCAACCCAAGACCGCGAGCAACGTCAACCTCAAGCGTTACCAGGGTACCTGGTACGAGTTGGCCCGTTTGCCGATGTACTTCCAGCGCAACTGCGCACAATCCGAAGCGCGCTACACCTTGCTGCCCGATGGCGACATGTCGGTGTTCAACCGCTGCCTGACGCCTGAGTGGAAATGGCAGGAAGCCAAAGGCACGGCCACGCCACAGGTGCCGGGCAAGACCGACAAGCTCTGGGTCGAATTCGATAACTGGTTTACGTCGCTACTGCCGGGCGTCGCCAAGGGCGATTATTGGGTGCTGTATGTCAGCGATGACTACAAGACAGCCATCGTCGGCAGCCCGAGCCGACGTTATATGTGGATCCTGTCGCGCACGCCGACGGTAAGCGCCGATACCCGTGAAGACCTGCTGAGCCGAGCGCGACAGCAGGGGTATGACACCACTCGTTTGATCTGGCGCACGTCGGACAAGCAGATGGCCAAGACTTCGCAGTAACGGGATCACCCTAAATCCAAATGTGGGAGGGGGCTTGCCCCCGAGAGCGGTGTGTCAGTATCAGATGTACTGACTGACACACTGCTATCGGGGGCAAGCCCCCTCCCACATTTTCTAACCGAGTAGGTCTTTCAAGACCTGGGTGAATGCCCGGCTGCTGTCTTGCTCAGCTGCGTGATGCCCATCGCGCACCACCCACTTGCCGTTGACCAGCACGTCGCGCACTTGCCGATCACCGCCGGCAAACAACCAGCGGTTGAGGATCCCGTCCTCGCTGGCCGTCGCCAGGTACGGATCGTTACCGTCCAGCACTATCCAATCCGCGCGCTTGCCCACTTCCAAACGTCCCACCGGCTGGCCCAAGGCCTGTGCGCCACCGTCCAGCGCTGCATCGAACAGTGTGCGGCCCACCATCGGCTGATCATTGCGATACAGACGATTGCGCCGCTGATCGCGCAGACGCTGGCCGTATTCCAGCCAACGCAATTCTTCCACCACGCTCAATGACACATGGCTGTCGGACCCAATGCCCATGCGTCCACCCTGGGCAAGAAAATCCACGGCCGGGAAAATCCCGTCGCCCAGGTTGGCCTCGGTGGTCAGGCACAAACCGGCAATCGCGCGGCTTTTGGCCATGCGCGTCACTTCGTCGGCATCGGCGTGCGTGGCGTGTACCAGGCACCAGCGCTCATCCACATCAACGTTGTCATACAGCCATTGCAACGGGCGTTTGCCGCTCCAGGCCAGGCAGTCGTCGACTTCTTTTTGCTGTTCGGCAATGTGGATGTGCACCGGACACGCCTTATCGCTGGCGGCCAGCACTTCCTTGATCTGCTCGGGTGTGACCGCGCGCAGGGAGTGGAAACACAGGCCCAACCGCTGCGCAGGTTGTGCGGCAAGCAGCGGCTGCAAGCGTGCCTGCAACTCCAGATAGTTTTCGGTGCTGTTGATAAACCGGCGCTGCCCGTCGTTGGGCGCCTGGCCACCGAAACCCGAATGCGTGTAAAGCACCGGCAGCAACGTCAAGCCGATTCCGCTGCTGGCGGCGGCCTGGCTGATCTGTTGCGACAGCTCCGTGCGGTCGGCGTAGGGCTGGCCGCTGACGTCGTGGTGCACATAATGAAACTCGGCCACCGAGGTGTAGCCGGCCTTGAGCATCTCGATGTACAGCTGGCGGGCGATGACCTGCAACTGCTCCGGGTTGATCTTGCCGACCATGCGGTACATCAGGTCACGCCAGGTCCAGAAGCTGTCGTTCGGATTGCCCGCCACTTCCGCCAACCCCGCCATCGCGCGCTGGAACGCGTGGGAGTGCAGGTTAGGCATACCGGCCAATACCGGACCTCTGAGCCGTTCGGCGCCGTCTGCGCTGGCGTTGGCCGCAACCTGTGTCAGCACCCCATCGGCGCTGACTTCAAGACGTACATCATTGGCCCATCCATCAGGCAGCAGCGCGCGTTCGGCAAAGAAAGCGGACATGATCAAGGCACCCCGGTCGTGTGTTTATTTGTATATACATATACAGACGTTTGCCTGCTCGGTAAACTCCGGCAATCTATGCATCTTTTCCCCCTGCAAGGATTCCCTGTGCCGACTCCGCCTGCCAAGTCTTCGCTGGCTGCCCACATGGACGAAAGTCCGGCGCCCTTGTATGCCCGCGTCAAACAGATGATCAGCCAGCAGATCCTCAACGGCAACTGGCCGCCCCATTACCGCGTACCGTCGGAGAGTGAACTGGTCAGCCAGCTGGGCTTCAGCCGCATGACCATCAACCGCGCGCTGCGCGAGCTCACCGCTGAAGGCTTGTTGGTGCGCATGCAAGGCGTCGGTACGTTCGTCGCCGAGCCCAAGAGTCAATCGGCGCTGTTTGAAGTGCACAACATTGCCGATGAGATCGCCTCCCGTGGCCATCGACACACCTGCCAGGTGATTACCCTGGGCGAAGAAGCGGCCGGCTCGGAACGGGCCGTCGCGCTGGAAATGCGCGAAGGTGGGCGGGTGTTCCACTCGCTGATCGTGCATTTCGAAAACGACATTCCGGTGCAGATCGAAGACCGGTTCGTCAACGCCCTGGTTGCGCCGGAATACCTGCAGCAGGACTTTACCCAGCAAACGCCCTACGCCTACCTCAACCAGGTCGCACCGCTGACCGAGGGCGAGCATGTGGTTGAAGCGATCCTCGCCGATGCCGCCGAGTGCAAGCTGTTGCAGATCGAGCCGAGCGAGCCGTGCCTGTTGATTCGCCGGCGCACCTGGTCTGGTCGCCAGCCGGTGACAGCCGCACGCCTGATTCACCCCGGTTCCCGGCACAGCCTTGAAGGACGCTTCAGCAAATGAGTTCAGTCAACGTCTGGCGCGCCGCCGGCTACGTGCGCATGCCGTGGAAGAACGGCGGCGGCAGTACCGAAGAAATCACCCGTGACGCGGGCACCGGCCTGGACGGTTTCGGCTGGCGTCTGTCGATTGCCGATATCGCCGAGTCAGGTGGTTTTTCCACCTTCGCCGGTTACCAGCGCGTGATTACAGTCATCAAGGGCGCGGGCATGGTGTTGACCGTGGATGGCGAGGAGCAGCGTGGTTTGTTACCGCTGCAACCCTTCGCATTCAAGGGTGACAGCCAGGTGTCATGCCGCTTGATCACCGGGCCGATCCGCGATTTCAACCTGATCTATTCGCCTGAGCGTTATCACGCACGGTTGCAGTGGATGGATGGCGTGCAGCAGTTTTTCAGCACGGCGCAGACCGTGTTGGTGTTCAGCGTGGCCGATGAAGTGAAAGTGCTGGACCAGAAACTCGGTCATCACGACTGCCTGCAGGTGGACGGTAACACCGGCCTGCTGGACATCTCGGTCAGCGGCCGCTGCTGCGTCATCGAACTGACCCAGCGCGGTTAAACCTGTGGGAGGGGGCTTGCTCCCGATAGCGGTGGATCAGTCAGTACAGCTGTGACTGATACACCGTAATCGGGGGCAAGCCCCCTCCCACATTTGTTTTGTGTTGTTCTTAGAGTCTGTTTCCAAGGCGCGCACCAACTTGTTACCGAATGCCCCAGTGCGGCGCAACGCTACGCTGTCGTGACAAACCTCCCACGCTGTAAAAACTCCTTTGTAAGAAATTTCATCATCCGTCGAAGCCTTAATTTTCGAGGCTCGCACGTGCTTTCCAAAAAAATTCGAACACGCGCTTAGCAAGTTGGCCGCTCGATTGCATATGCTTGTACATACAAGTAAAGATGTGTGCGTAAGACCTTTCTTTGCACCATCAGTGTCCGCGCATCGATCGCCGAGGAGTCCTAGCTGTGACCAAGCCTACAAAATACCGTGACGTCGAAATCCGCGCCGCCCGCGGTAACAAGCTCACCGCCAAAAGCTGGCTGACTGAAGCGCCGCTGCGCATGCTGATGAACAACCTCGACCCGCAAGTGGCCGAGAACCCGAAAGAGCTGGTGGTGTACGGCGGTATCGGCCGTGCCGCGCGCAACTGGGAGTGCTACGACCAGATCGTCGAGAGCCTTACCAATCTCAATGATGATGAAACCCTGCTGGTGCAATCCGGCAAGCCGGTGGGCGTGTTCAAGACCCACAGCAATGCGCCGCGCGTACTGATCGCCAACTCCAACCTGGTGCCGCACTGGGCCAGTTGGGAACACTTCAATGAACTGGATGCCAAGGGCCTGGCCATGTACGGCCAGATGACCGCTGGCAGCTGGATCTACATCGGCAGCCAGGGCATCGTGCAGGGCACTTACGAAACCTTCGTCGAAGCCGGCCGCCAGCATTACAACAGCGACCTCACTGGCCGCTGGGTGCTCACCGCAGGCCTGGGCGGTATGGGTGGCGCGCAGCCACTGGCCGCAACCCTGGCGGGCGCTTGCTCGCTGAACATCGAATGCCAGCAGGTCAGCATCGACTTCCGCCTGAACAGCCGCTACGTCGACGAGCAGGCCACCGACCTCGATGACGCCCTGGCGCGCATCGCCAAGTACACCCAGGAAGGCAAGGCGATCTCCATCGCGCTGCTGGGTAACGCGGCCGAAATCCTGCCGGAACTGGTCAAACGTGGCGTGCGCCCGGACATGGTCACCGACCAGACCAGCGCCCATGACCCGCTCAACGGCTACCTGCCGGCCGGCTGGACCTGGGACGAGTACCGCGCCCGCGCCAAGACCGAACCCGCCGCCGTGATCAAGGCCGCCAAGCAGTCGATGGCCGTGCACGTCAAAGCCATGCTCGAGTTCCAGAAGCAAGGCATCCCGACCTTCGACTACGGTAACAACATCCGCCAGATGGCCCAGGAAGAGGGCGTGGAAAACGCCTTCGATTTCCCTGGCTTCGTACCGGCCTACATTCGCCCGCTGTTCTGCCGTGGCATCGGCCCGTTCCGCTGGGCTGCGCTGTCGGGCGACCCGCAAGACATCTACAAGACTGACGCCAAAGTCAAAGAGCTGATCCCCGACGACGCCCACTTGCACAACTGGTTGGACATGGCGCGTGAGCGCATCAGCTTCCAGGGTTTGCCGGCGCGTATCTGCTGGGTGGGCCTGGGCCAGCGCGCCAAGCTCGGCCTGGCGTTCAACGAAATGGTGCGCAGCGGCGAGCTGTCCGCCCCGGTGGTTATCGGCCGCGATCACCTCGATTCCGGCTCGGTAGCCAGCCCGAACCGTGAAACCGAAGCCATGCAGGACGGCTCCGACGCCGTGTCCGACTGGCCGCTGCTCAACGCCTTGCTCAACACCGCGAGCGGCGCGACCTGGGTTTCGCTGCACCACGGCGGCGGCGTGGGCATGGGCTTCTCCCAGCACTCGGGCATGGTGATCGTGTGTGACGGTACCGACGAAGCGGCCGAGCGCATTGCGCGGGTGCTGCATAACGACCCGGCGACGGGGGTGATGCGTCATGCGGATGCCGGTTATCAGATCGCTATCGATTGCGCCAAGGAACAGGGCCTCAACCTGCCAATGATCAAGTAATGAATGTGGGAGGGGGCTTGCTCCCGATGGCGGTGTATCAGCTAAAAGATCAGTGACTGATCCGCCGCTATCGGGGGCAAGCCCCCTCCCACATTGGAGCGGCGGCGAACCCAAGACAATCCATCAGAGGTTGAACACCCATGGCTGCAAACGACACCACCCCGTTGATTGAAAGGCGTTCGATCGACTACATCCCGGAAGCGGAAAGACACGGTCGTCTATTGAGCCAGTTCACCCTGTGGCTGGGTGCCAACCTGCAGATCACCGCCATTGTCACCGGGGCCCTGGCCGTGGTGCTGGGCGGGGATGTGTTCTGGTCGTTGATCGGTCTGTTGATCGGTCAATTGCTGGGCGGCGGGGTGATGGCGTTGCACGCGGCGCAGGGGCCCAAGCTTGGCCTGCCGCAGATGATTTCCAGCCGGGTGCAGTTCGGCGTGTATGGCGCGGCCATCCCGATCGTGCTGGTGTGCCTGATGTACCTGGGTTTCACCGCAACCGGCACGGTATTGTCCGGGCAGGCGCTGGGCCAGTTGTTCGGGGTCAGCGACAGCGTCGGCATCCTGATTTTCGCCAGTGTCATCGTGCTGGTCACGGTGCTCGGTTATCGGGTGATCCACTTCATTGGTCGCGTCGCCAGCGTCATTGGCGTGATCGCCTTCGTCTACCTGTTCAGTCGCTTGATGGGCCAGGCTGACATTGGCGCACTGCTGCAGATCCGCCATTTCAGCTGGAGCAGCTTCTTGCTCGCGGTCTCGCTGGCGGCTTCCTGGCAGATCGCGTTCGGGCCCTATGTGGCGGACTACTCGCGTTACTTGCCGAGCAGCACCTCCTCGGTGAAAACCTTTCTGGCCGCTGGCGCAGGCTCGGTCATCGGCGCGCAGGTGGCGATGATTCTCGGTGTGTTTGCCGCCGCCATGGCCAACGGGCAATTCGCCGGGCACGAAGTGGCCTACATCGTCGGCCTGAGCGGCAGCGGCGCCGCGGCCGCGTTGCTGTACTTCAGCATCGCGTTCGGCAAGGTCACAATTTCCACGCTGAACTCCTACGGCAGCTTCATGTGCATTGCCACCATCATCAGCGGCTTCCAGGGTCACCTGCGGGTATCGCGCCTGCAGCGCCTGCTGTTCGTACTGGCGATCGTCGGCACGGCCACCCTGATCGCACTGCTCGGCCAGCACTCGTTCCTGGGCGCGTTCAAGTCGTTCATCCTGTTCCTGCTGGCGTTCTTCACGCCCTGGAGCGCGATCAACCTGGTGGATTACTACTGCATCACACGCGAGCGCTATGACGTGCCGGCGCTGGCTGACCCCAAGGGTCGCTATGGCCGCTGGAACCCTCTGGGCATCAGCGTCTATGTGTTCGGTGTGCTGGTGCAACTGCCTTTCATCTCCACCAAGTTTTATACCGGCCCATTGGTGGAAACCCTGGGTGGCGTGGACATCTCCTGGATCATCGGCCTGGTGTTGCCGGCGGCCCTGTATTACCTGTGCGCGAAAAAATGGCACGGCACGATGCCCAATCAACTGATCCTGCCGGTCGAGCAGGACAGCGTTGTACCCACGCAAACAAGCGGGACCGGTCGCGCTGCGGCGCAGGCCTGACGGGACGTGGACAAGGCAGGATGCCTTTTGACTGCCGTAATCCATTTCATGATTGGGAGCGTCACACAATGAAAATGCATAAGACTCTGCTGACCCCGCTGCTTTGCGCTGGCTTGCTGGCAAGCGCCGGCGCCCAGGCGGCCGGCTGGTGCGAATCCGGTAAGCCGGTGAAGTTCGCCGGGCTGAATTGGGAAAGCGGCATGTTGCTCACCGACATCCTGCAAACCGTGCTGGAAAAAGGCTACGACTGCAAAACCGACAGCCTGCCGGGTAACTCCATCACCATGGAAAACGCCCTGAGCAGCAACGACATCCAGGTGTTCGCCGAAGAGTGGGTCGGGCGCAGCGAGGTCTGGAACAAGGCCGAGAAGGCCGGCAAGGTCGTCGGCGTCGGCGCCCCTGTCGTGGGCGCCATCGAAGGCTGGTACGTGCCGCGCTACGTGATCGAAGGCGATGCCAAGCGCAAGCTGGAAGCCAAGGCCCCGGACCTGAAAAATATTGCGGACCTGGCCAAGTACGCCGCGGTGTTCAAGGACCAGGAAGAACCCTCCAAGGGCCGCTTCTACAACTGCCCGGCCGGCTGGACCTGTGAACTGGACAACAGCGAAATGCTGAAAAGCTACGGCCTGGAAAGCAGCTACACCAACTTCCGCCCCGGTACCGGCCCGGCGCTGGATGCTGCGGTGCTGTCGAGCTACAAGCGCGGCGAGCCGATCCTGTTCTACTACTGGTCGCCGACGCCGCTGATGGGCCAGGTCGACCTGGTCAAGCTCGAAGAAAAACCGGGCGTGGATAAAAGCGTGAGCATCAAGGTCGGCCTGTCCAAGACCTTCCACGAGCAAGCGCCGGAACTGGTAGCCGTGCTGGAAAAGGTCAATCTGCCCATCGACCTGCTGAATCAGAACCTTGGCCGCATGGCCAAAGAGCGAATCGAGTCGCCGAAACTGGCGAAAATTTTCCTCAAGGAACATCCTGAAGTCTGGCACGCCTGGGTGAGCGACGACGCAGCCAAGAAAATCGACGCGGCCTTGTAGGTCAAGCGTGTCCGGCTACCCTCAGGGGCAGCCGGACGCCTGGCCTCAACCCATTGGATCGAGAGCACGCTATGTTTCCTGAGAGTTTTACGTTTTCCATCGCCGACTGGGTCAACGGTTGGGTGGACTCGCTGGTCACCAACTACGGCGACGTGTTCCGGCACATTTCCGACACCCTGCTATGGGCCATCGTCAACCTGGAAGGCCTGCTGCGCGCCGCTCCCTGGTGGCTGATGCTGGCCATCGTTGGGGTCATCGCCTGGCACGCCACCCGCAAGGTGGTGACCACGGTCGTGATCGTCGGTTTGCTGTTCCTCGTCGGCGCGGTTGGCCTGTGGGACAAACTGATGCAGACCCTGGCGCTGATGATGGTCGCCACGGTGATCTCGGTGCTGATCGGCATCCCGTTGGGCATCCTTTCCGCGCGCAGCAATCGCTTGCGTTCGGTGCTGATGCCGTTGCTCGACATCATGCAAACCATGCCCAGCTTCGTGTATCTGATCCCGGTGCTGATGCTGTTCGGCCTGGGCAAGGTACCGGCGATTTTCGCCACGGTGATTTACGCCGCGCCGCCGCTGATTCGCCTGACTGACCTGGGCATCCGCCAGGTCGACGGCGAAGTCATGGAGGCCATCAACGCCTTCGGCGCCAACCGCTGGCAGCAGCTGTTCGGCGTGCAACTGCCGTTGGCGCTGCCCAGCATCATGGCGGGTATCAACCAGACCACCATGATGGCGTTGTCGATGGTGGTGATCGCCTCGATGATCGGCGCCCGTGGCTTGGGTGAAGACGTGCTCGTCGGCATCCAGACCCTCAACGTCGGCCGCGGCCTCGAAGCCGGGCTGGCGATCGTGATTCTCGCCGTGGTCATCGACCGCATTACCCAGGCCTATGGTCGTCCACGGCATGAGGCGAGCAAATGACTACCGTCAGCAAAATCGAAGTCAAAAACGTGTTCAAGATCTTCGGCAACCGCTCCAAGGATGCGCTGGCGCTGATTGGCCAGGGCAAGACCAAGGACCAGGTGCTGGCCGAGACCGGTTGCGTGGTGGGCGTGAACGACCTGTCGCTGAGCATCGCCACCGGTGAGATTTTCGTGATCATGGGCCTGTCGGGCTCCGGCAAATCCACCCTGGTGCGTCACTTCAACCGCCTGATCGACCCCACCAGCGGCGCGATCCTGGTCGACGGTGAAGACATCCTGCAACTGGACATGGAAGCCCTGCGCCAATTTCGCCGCCACAAAATCAGCATGGTGTTCCAGAGCTTTGGCCTGTTGCCCCACAAGAGCGTGCTCGACAACGTCGCCTATGGCCTGAAGGTGCGCGGCGAAACCAGGCAGGTCTGCGCCGAGCGTGCCCTGCACTGGATCGAAACCGTGGGCCTGAAGGGCTATGAAAACAAATACCCGCACCAGCTCTCCGGCGGCATGCGCCAGCGCGTCGGCCTGGCCCGCGCGTTGGCGGCGGACACCGACATCATCCTGATGGACGAAGCGTTCAGCGCCCTTGACCCGCTGATTCGCGCCGAGATGCAGGACCAGTTGCTCGAACTGCAAAAGACCCTGCACAAGACCATCGTGTTCATCACCCACGACCTCGACGAGGCGGTGCGCATTGGTAACCGCATTGCGATTCTCAAGGATGGCAAGTTGATCCAGGTCGGCACGCCGCGCGAGATTCTGCATTCGCCGGCGGATGAGTATGTGGACCGGTTCGTTCAGCGGCGGGCGGCGGTGGTCTGATTCGGATGTTGTGGTAAGGCTGCCGGCCTCATCGGGGGCAAGCCCCCTCCCACCTTTGAAGGTGTTCACAGTTCAAAATGTGGGAGGGGGCTTGCCCCCGATAGGGCCGGTAAAGCTGCACAAAAATTAAAGAAGGTACACAGATGCCCCAGGCAACACCCATCATCATCGCCGACGTTCCACTGCGCTGGCGGGACATAGTCGCCGTCGCTCGCCACGGCGCAGTGCTCGAACTCTCGGGCCACGCCTGGGCGCGCATCGACAATGCCCAGGCCATCGTGCAGTGCATCGTCGCCAGCGGGGAGCGCGCCTATGGCGTGAACACCGGCCTGGGCGCGCTGTGCAATGTTTCGCTCAAGGGCGAACAACTGAGCCAGTTGTCGCGCAACACCTTGCTGAGCCACGCCTGCGGTGTCGGCCCTGCGTTGAGCGACGAGCAGACCCGCGCGATCATCTGCGCCGCCATCATCAACTACAGCCACGGCAAATCCGGCCTGCACCCCCAAGTGGTACAGGCGCTGCTGGCGCTGCTCAACCACGGCATCACGCCCCAGGTACCGTCCCAGGGTTCGGTCGGTTACCTGACCCACATGGCCCATGTCGGCGTGGCGCTGCTTGGCGTGGGCAATGTCAGCTATCGCGGCCAGGTTGTGCCGGCGCAAGTGGCGCTGGCTGCCGAAGGTTTGCAGCCGGTGGTGCTCGGCGCCAAGGATGGCCTGTGCCTGGTCAACGGTACGCCGTGCATGACTGGCCTGAGCTGCCTGGCCCTGGCCGATGCGCACCACTTGCTGGAATGGGCCGACGTGATCGGTGCCATGAGCTTCGAAGCCCAGCGCGGCCAGATCGATGCGTTCGACGCAGAGATCATCGCCCTCAAGCCCCATGCGGGCATGCAGCAGGTCGGTCGGCATCTGCGTGCCTTGCTCGACGGCAGTGAGGTGATCGCCAGCAGCCACGGCATTCGCACCCAGGACGCCTTGAGCCTGCGCTCGATCCCGCAGATCCACGGCGCGGCGCGTGATCAGCTGGAGCACGCTACCCGTCAGATCGAGACCGAACTCAACAGCGTCACGGACAACCCGCTGGTGCTCGGTACCCCGGAGCATTACCGCGTGGTGTCCCAGGCCAACCCCCACGGGCAGTCGGTGGCGCTGGCCGCCGACCTGCTCGCCATCGCCATGGCCGAAATCGGCTCGGTGGCCGAACGCCGCCTGGACCGCCTGATCAACCCGCACGTCAGCGGCCTGCCGGCGTTCCTGGTGAGCAACCCCGGGGTCAACTCCGGAATGATGATCGTGCAGTACGTCGCTGCGTCGTTGTGCGGGCAGAACCGCCAATTGGCGCAACCGGCGGTGCTCGACAATTTCGTCACCTCGGGCCTGCAGGAAGACCACCTGAGCATGGGCACCAACGCCGCGCTCAAGCTGCACCAGGTACTGACCAACGTTACCCAGATTCTGGCCATCGAATACTTGCTGGCAGCCCAGGCGTTCGAGTTCCTCAAGAGCCAGCGCTTCGGCGTCGGCACCGACCGCGCCTGGCGCTTGCTGCGCGAGAAGGTACCGGCCTATGAGCAGGACCGCTGGCTGGCGCCGGACATCGCGGCGGCGGCCGAGCTGCTCAAGCACACCGCAACACCGAACGTGCACTGAATACCTATTCAAAAAGAACAATTCACAAGGAGAACGAATGTGACTGCGCTAAACCTGATTCCAGGCCAACTGAGCCTCGCCCAACTGCGGGCCATCTACCAGCAGCCGGTAACCCTCAGTCTGGATGACAGCGCCACGGCGCAGATCGACGCCAGTGTGGCCTGTGTGGAACAGATTCTCGCCGAGAACCGCACCGCGTATGGCATCAACACCGGTTTCGGCCTGCTGGCCTCGACCCGTATCGCAAGTGTTGACCTGGAAAACCTCCAGCGTTCACTGGTGCTGTCCCACGCCGCCGGTGTGGGTGATCCGATCAGCGATGCGCTGGTGCGGCTGGTCATGGTGCTCAAGGTCAACAGCCTGAGCCGTGGGTTCTCCGGGATCCGTCGGCAAGTGATCGACGCGCTGATCGCCCTGATCAACGCCGAGGTGTATCCGCATATTCCGCTCAAGGGCTCGGTCGGTGCCTCCGGTGACCTGGCGCCGCTGGCCCATATGTCCCTGGTGCTGCTCGGTGAAGGCAAGGCGCGTTACAAGGGTGAGTGGCTCTCGGCAACCGAAGCGCTGAAAGTGGCTGGCCTCACGCCGCTGACCCTCGCCGCCAAGGAAGGCCTGGCCCTGCTCAACGGCACCCAGGTGTCCACCGCCTATGCCTTGCGCGGCCTGTTCGAAGGTGAAGACCTGTTTGCCGGCGCCCTCGCCTGCGGTGCCCTGACCGTGGAAGCGGTGCTCGGCTCGCGCTCGCCCTTCGACGCACGGATTCATGCCGCACGCGGCCAGCGTGGGCAGATCGATGCGGCGGCGGCCTATCGTGACCTGCTCGGCGAAAGCAGCCAGGTGTCCCAGTCGCACCAGAACTGCGACAAGGTGCAAGACCCGTACTCCCTGCGCTGCCAGCCGCAAGTGATGGGGGCCTGCCTGACCCAGTTCCGCCAGGCCGCTGAAGTGCTGGTGGTGGAAGCCAACGCGGTGTCGGATAACCCGCTGGTGTTCGCCGCTGAAGGCGATGTGATTTCCGGCGGTAACTTCCACGCCGAGCCTGTGGCCATGGCCGCAGACAACATGGCCCTGGCCATCGCCGAAATCGGCTCGCTCAGTGAGCGCCGTATCTCGTTGATGATGGACAAGCACATGTCGCAATTACCACCATTCCTGGTGGGCAATGGCGGGGTCAACTCCGGTTTCATGATCGCCCAGGTGACAGCCGCGGCGCTCGCCAGCGAGAACAAGGCACTGGCCCACCCCCACAGCGTCGACAGCCTGCCAACGTCGGCCAACCAGGAAGACCACGTGTCGATGGCCCCGGCTGCGGGCAAGCGCCTGTGGGAAATGGCCGAGAACACCCGGGGTGTGCTCGCGGTGGAGTGGCTCGCCGCCTGCCAGGGCTTGGACCTGCGCGACGGCCTGAAAACCTCGGCGAAGCTGGAAAAAGCCCGTGGGCTGCTGCGCGACAAGGTAGCGTTCTACGAGAAAGACCGCTTCTTCGCCCCGGACATCAACGCCGCCAGCGAACTG
The DNA here is from genome assembly GCF_034043515.1 of Pseudomonas sp. MUP55. Lineage (NCBI taxonomy): Bacteria > Pseudomonadati > Pseudomonadota > Gammaproteobacteria > Pseudomonadales > Pseudomonadaceae > Pseudomonas > Pseudomonas sp. MUP55. Next base: position 465,437 of record NZ_CP138214.1, read on the forward strand.
CTCGCCAGCCGCTGCCTGAATGAGCTGGTGCCGGCCAAGCTGTTGCCGAGTCTGTAACTGATTCGAAGGACGGATCCCTGTGGCGAGGGAGCTTGCTCCCGCTCGAGTGCGAAGCGCTCGTAGTTTCTCGGGGCTGCTGCGCAGCCCAGCGCGAGCAAGCTCGCTCGCTCGCCACAGAGCCCGTGATTCGCTGCTTTGAATTTTCTCAGGATAAAAATAATAGGGACGAGAAATGCACCAGCAAGAAACAGGTTTGAAACGCGGGCTCAACGCCCGACATATTCGCTTCATGGCCCTCGGTTCCGCGATCGGTACCGGGCTGTTCTATGGCTCCGCCTCAGCCATCCAGATGGCCGGCCCCGCTGTGCTGCTGGCCTACCTGATCGGCGGCGCCGCTGTATTCATGGTGATGCGCGCCCTCGGCGAGATGGCTGTGCACAACCCCGTGTCCGGCTCGTTCGGCCAGTACGCCGGCACCTACCTGGGGCCCATGGCCGGGTTTATCCTCGGCTGGACCTACGCCTTTGAAATGATCATCGTCTGCCTCGCCGACGTCACCGCGTTCGGCATCTATATGGGCTTCTGGTTTCCCGAGGTGGCGCGTTGGGTCTGGGTGCTCGGCATTGTGTTTCTGATCGGCGGCCTGAACCTGTGCAACGTCAAAGTGTTTGGCGAGATGGAGTTCTGGCTGTCGCTGCTCAAGGTCGGGGCGATTGTCGCGATGATCCTCGGCGGTTTCGGCATCATGCTCTTCGGTATTCATTCGGCCGGTGAAACCCAGGCCGCTGGTTTGAGCAATCTGTGGGCGCACGGCGGTTTCATGCCCAACGGCATTGGCGGCCTGATCGCATCCTTCGCCGTGGTGATGTTTGCCTTCGGTGGCATCGAAATCATCGGCATCACCGCCGGCGAAGCCAAGGACCCGCAGCGCGTGATCCCCAAGGCGATCAACGCCGTGCCGCTGCGCATCCTGCTGTTCTACGTGCTGACCCTGTTCGTGCTGATGGCGATCTACCCATGGCCGCAGATCGGCAGCCAGGGCAGCCCGTTCGTGCAGATCTTCAGTAACCTGGGTATCGGCTCGGCGGCGACCATCCTCAATATCGTGGTGATCTCGGCGGCGGTTTCGGCCATCAACAGCGACATCTTTGGCGCCGGTCGCATGATGTACGGCCTGGCCCAGCAAGGGCAGGCGCCCAAGGGCTTCGCGCAGTTGTCCAGGCACGGCGTGCCGTGGATGACCGTGCTGGTGATGGGCGCCGCGTTGCTGGGCGGTGTGGTGCTCAACTACCTGATCCCGGAAAACGTGTTCCTGCTGATCGCGTCGATCGCTACCTTCGCCACCGTGTGGGTGTGGCTGATGATCCTGTTTACCCAGGTCGCCATGCGCCGCTCGATGACCAAGGCGCAGGTGGCCGAACTGAAATTCCCGGTACCGTTCTGGCCCTATGCACCGGCTGCGGCCATCGTGTTCATGCTGTTCGTGTTTGGCGTGCTCGGTTACTTCCCTGACACCCAGGCGGCCTTGATGGTCGGTGCGGTCTGGATCGTGCTGCTGGTCGTTGCCTACCTGCTGTGGGTCAAACCCGCTGCAGGGCAAGCGGCCAAGGTCCATTACGAACCGGCTTTGTCTCATCGATAACTTAGGGAGGCGTTAATGAAAACCCTTTGGCAACACTGCCACGTCGCAACCATGGCTCATGGCAAATACTCGATCATCGAGGACGCGGCCATAGTCACCGCCGGTTCGCTCATCGAGTGGATCGGCCCGCGCAGCCAGGTGCCGACGGCGGACTATGCCCAGGTGCATGACCTGCAAGGCGCGTGGGTCACCCCCGGGCTGATCGATTGCCACACCCACACGGTGTTCGGCGGTAACCGCAGCGGCGAATTCGAGCAGCGTCTGGAAGGCGTCAGCTATGCGGACATCGCGGCCAAGGGCGGCGGGATTGCCAGCACCGTGCGCGCTACCCGTGCGGCGACCGAAGATGAATTGTTCCTCAGCGCCGAAAAGCGCCTGCGCAGCCTGTTGTGCGACGGCGTGACCACGGTGGAGATCAAGTCCGGCTACGGCCTGGACCTGGCCAACGAGCGCAAGATGCTGCGCGTGGCGCGGCGCCTCGGGCAAGCGCTGCCGGTAAGCGTGCGCGCCACCTGCCTGGCGGCCCATGCGTTACCGCCGGAGTACCAGGACCGCGCGGATGACTACATCGAGCACATCTGCAGCGAGATGCTGCCGACCCTGGCGGCAGAGGGGCTGGTGGACGCGGTGGATGCCTTCTGTGAATACCTGGCGTTTTCTACCGAGCAGGTGGAGCGCGTGTTCAAGGTCGCCCAAAAACTCGGCCTGCCGGTGAAACTGCACGCCGAGCAATTGTCTTCCCTGCATGGCTCCAGCCTGGCGGCGCGCTACCACGCGTTGTCGGCGGACCATCTGGAGTTCATGACCGAAGAAGACGCCATCGCCATGGCCGCTGCCGGCACCGTCGCCGTGTTGCTGCCGGGCGCTTTCTACTTCCTGCGCGAAACCCAGTTGCCGCCGATGGAGGCCCTGCGCAAGCACGGCGTGAAGATAGCGATCGCCAGCGACCTCAACCCCGGCACCTCACCGGCCCTGTCGGTGCGCCTGATGCTGAACATGGCCTGCACCCTGTTCCGCATGACCCCGGAAGAGGTCCTGGCCGGCGCCACGCAACATGCGGCCACTGCGCTGGGCATGGGCGATACCCATGGCTCCCTGGAAGTGGGCAAGGTCGCGGATTTTGTCGCCTGGCAGATCGATCGTCCTGCCGACCTGGCCTATTGGCTGGGCGGCGAGCTGGATAAACGCGTCGTACGCCATGGCGTCGACGTCACTGTATAAGGAGTCGCGTTGTGGATAAGGTTCTGACATTCAAACAAGGCAACACACCGCTGCTGATCAGCATGCCCCACGCCGGCCTGCGGCTGACGCCTGCGGTGCAGGCCGGGTTGATCCCCGAAGCGCAAAGCCTGCCGGACACCGACTGGCACATCCCGACCCTGTACGATTTTGCCGAAGAACTCGGCGCCAGTACCCTGGCGGCGGAGTATTCGCGGTTTGTCATCGACCTGAACCGGCCGTCGGATAACAAGCCGCTCTACGCGGGTGCCACCACCGGTCTGTACCCGGAAACGCTGTTCGATGGCGTGCCGTTGTTCCGCGAAGGGCAGACACCGTCCGAAGCCGAGCGCGCGAGCTACCTGCAGAAAATCTGGGGGCCGTATCACCGCACACTGCAGGAGGAGCTTGCCCGCCTCAAAGCCGAGTTCGGCTACGCGTTGCTGTTCGACGCCCATTCGATCCGCTCGGTAATCCCGCATCTGTTCGACGGCAAGTTGCCGGACTTCAACCTCGGCACCTTCAACGGCGCCGCGTGTGATCCAGGCCTGGCCAGCCAGCTCGAAGCCATCTGCGCCCAACACCCGCAGTACACTCATGTATTGGACGGACGCTTCAAGGGCGGCCATATCACCCGGCACTACGGTGACCCGGCCCAGGATATTCATGCGGTGCAGTTGGAGTTGTGCCAGAGCACTTATATGGAAGAGTTCGAGCCGTTCCGGTACCGCCCCGACCTCGCGGAGCCGACGCAGGGAGTGTTGAAACAATTGCTGCAAGCTCTGCTGGCGTGGGGGCAAACGCATTATCGATAAAGGCTGACCCCGGTCTACGCGCTCAAGGACATGCTCATTGCACAATTCGGGTTTATGATGCCAGACGGCAGAATAATAGACGTCCCCCCAGGGATGAACCCGACACCCTACGGAGCGCGCAATGCAGACTTGGTACCCGCAGATCAAACCCTACGCCCGGCACGATCTGGCAGTCGATGATGTTCACACCCTGTACGTCGATGAAAGCGGCTCCCCCGAGGGCCTGCCTGTGGTGTTCATCCATGGCGGCCCCGGCTCCGGTTGCGACGCGCAGAGCCGTTGCTACTTCGATCCGAACCTGTACCGCATCGTCACCTTTGACCAACGCGGTTGCGGGCGCTCCACGCCCCGCGCCAGTCTGGAAAACAACACCACCTGGGACCTGGTCGCCGACCTTGAGCGCATCCGCGAGCACCTGGGTATCGACAAATGGGTGCTGTTCGGCGGCTCCTGGGGTTCGACACTGTCCCTGGCGTATGCGCAGACCCACCCCGAGCGTGTGCATGGCTTGATCGTGCGCGGCATCTTCCTGGCCCGCCCGCAGGACATCAAATGGTTCTACCAGGAGGGCGCGAGCCGCCTGTTCCCGGATTACTGGCAGGACTACCTGGCGCCGATTCCTATGGAGGAGCGTCACGACATGATCGCGGCCTATCACAGGCGCCTCACCGGCAACGACCAGATCGCCCAGATGCACGCGGCCAAGGCCTGGTCCGGTTGGGAAGGGCGCATGCTCGGCCTGTGCCCGAGCCCGCAGCACGTCGAGCGCTTCTCCGAGCCGCAGCGTGCGCTGTCGATTGCCCGCATCGAGTGTCATTACTTCACCAATGACTCGTTCCTTGAGCCCAACCAGCTGATTCGCGACATGCACAAGATCGCCCATCTGCCTGGGGTCATCATCCACGGCCGCTACGATATGATCTGCACGCTGGATAACGCCTGGGAGCTGCATCAGGCCTGGCCGAACAGCGAATTACAGGTCATCCGCGAGGCCGGGCATGCCGCGTCCGAGCCTGGCATTACCGATGCGCTGGTACGCGCAACCGGCGAAATGGCACGGCGCCTGCTTGATTTACCGCCTGAAGAAGCATGAAGGGCCTGTTGCAGCGGGTGCGAGGCGCCCGAGTCGAGGTGGCCGGCGAGGTTGTCGGGGCCATTGAGCAGGGTTTGCTGGTGCTGGTGGCCGTCGAGCCTTCAGATACGCGCGAGAGCGCCGATAAACTGCTGCATAAGCTGCTTAACTATCGGGTGTTCAGCGACGATGAAGGCAAGATGAACCTGTCGTTGAAAGACATCGGCGGCGGTTTGCTGCTGGTGTCGCAGTTCACCCTGGCGGCGGACACCAAAAGCGGGCTGCGGCCAAGCTTCTCCACAGCGGCCCCACCGGCCCTGGGAGCGGCGCTGTTTGATCACTTGTTGTTACAAGCGCAACAATTGCATGGCAAGGTGGCGTCTGGGCGTTTTGGCGCGGATATGCAGGTGCATTTGGTCAATGATGGCCCCGTGACCTTCCTCTTGCAGACCTGAATGTATGAAAAACGACGTTAATGCCTAAAAACGCAGGGTTTCGCTACAAATACTTCGTTGTCCCTGATGCGTTGTCTCGCGGGCTACTAGATAATCGCGCGCTACGGGGATCAGCGTTGTTTGGTCCATTTTTGACTTAGGTAGAGACTTGTCCGATAGCCAGTGGGGAATCATTTTGCCCCTGGGGAGTCGGAACAATGCTCGCCAACCTGGCATATAGATAGCTGGCCGTTGGTTTTTTGATCTGTTTTCGGCGAGGGTTGCTCGTGATTGTTAGTCCCTGTAATGCACCAAAATTGTCTGCCAAACGGTTACGAAACGCACTGGTGACGGGCTCTGCCCTGTTTTGCCTGTTCGGCGCGGGTCAACTGTGGGCATTCAGTCTGGACGATGTGTCGGCCAAGGCAAAAGAGCTGGCTGGGCAGAAGTACGAAGCTCCGCGCAGCAATCTGCCGAACGAATTCCGCGAAATGAAATTCGCTGATTACCAGAAGATTCGTTTCCGCAATGAAAAAGCCGAATGGGCCGATCAGAACACCCCGTTCAAGCTGTCCTTCTATCACCAGGGTATGCACTTCGATACACCGGTGAAAATCAATGAAGTCACCGCTGACAGCGTCCAGGAAATCAAGTACGACCCCAATCGCTTCGATTTCGGCGACGTAAAGTTTGATCCGAAAGCCACCGAACAGCTGGGTTATGCCGGCTTCCGTGTGCTGTTCCCGATCAACAAGGCTGACAAGCAAGACGAAATCATGACCATGCTCGGCGCCAGCTATTTCCGCGTCGTTGGCAAGGATCAGGTGTATGGCTTGTCGGCCCGCGGCATGGCGATCGACACCGCGCTGCCGTCCGGCGAAGAATTCCCGCGCTTCACCGAGTTCTGGATCGAGCGTCCGAAGCCTGGCGACAAGCACCTGGTGATCTTCGCCCTGCTCGATTCGCCACGTGCGACAGGTGCCTATCGCCTGATCCTGCGTCCGGGCACCGACACCGTGGTGGACGTCAAATCCCAGATGTACCTGCGCGACAAGGTCAGCAAGCTGGGCGTGGCCCCGTTGACCTCGATGTACCTGTTCGGCGCCAACCAGCCGTCCAAGGTCCTCAACTACCGTCGCGAGCTGCATGATTCCAGCGGCCTGTCGATCCATGCCGGCAATGGCGAGTGGATCTGGCGCCCGTTGAACAACCCTAAACACCTGTCGGTCAGCAACTTCAGCGTCGAAAACCCGCGTGGGTTCGGCCTGCTGCAACGTGGTCGCAACTTCAGCCACTATGAAGACCTGGACGACAACTACGACAAGCGTCCGAGCGCCTGGATCGAACCTGAAGGCGACTGGGGCAAGGGCAGCGTCGACCTGGTAGAGATTCCGACCGCTGACGAAACCAACGACAACATCGTTGCTTTCTGGAGCCCGGCCGAGTTGCCGGAAGTCGGCAAGCCGCTGGACGTGTCCTACCGCCTGCACTGGACGCTGGACGATGCTGCCTTCCATTCGCCGGACAGCGCCTGGGTCAAGCAGACCCTGCGTTCCACGGGTGACGTCAAGCAATCGAACCTGATCCGTCAGCCGGACGGCACCGTGGCCTACCTGGTGGACTTCGAGGGCCCGGCCCTGAAGAAACTGCTGCCGGACGCCCCGGTGCGCAGCCAGGTGAGCGTTGGCGACAATGCCGAGCTGGTTGAAAACAGCGTGCGCTACAACGAGCACACCAAAGGCTGGCGCCTGACCCTGCGCATGAAGATCAAGGACGCGAGCAAGCCGACTGAAATGCGTGCCGCGCTGGTGCAGGAGATTGCACAGGCCGAGCCTGAGCAGGTTTCGACCCATGTGCTCAAGGCTGACAAGGTCTTGGCCAAGCAACACGAGAAGCAGGCCAAGAAAGACGCCAAAGAGGCGAAGGACAAGGACGCCAAGCAGCCAGAAGCCGCACCGGCCCCTGTCACACCGGAGCCGGCCAAGACCGAACAAGTCCTGACCGAAACCTGGAGCTACCAGTTGCCTGCCGATGAGTAATTCACAAGCCAAGCCAGAAACTCTGTCCGAGTACCTGGCGCATCTCCCCATGACGGCCGAGCAGCGCGCCGAGCTGGCGGGCTGCAGCTCCTTCAGCGAGTTGCACGAACGCCTGTCGTCCGCCACCTTCGATGCACCTGTCGACGCTGCCCAAGCGTCGGTGGGCCGCAGGCTCACCCTGAGCACCGCCGAAGAACTGCAGGACGCCGAAATGCTGGCGCTCGACGCCAGCGGTCGCGTGTGCCTCAAGGCCACGCCGCCGATTCGTCGCACCAAGGTCGTGCCCGAGCCGTGGCGTACCAACATCCTGGTACGCGGCTGGCGCCGGATGACCGGGCGTACCAACCCGCCGAAGCCGCCGAAGGACGAGCGGGTACTGCCGGCTGCGCGCTGGCGTACCGTGGGCTCGATCCGCCGCTATATTCTGCTGGTGCTGATGCTGGGCCAGACCATCGTGGCCGGCTGGTACATGAAAGGCATCATGCCGTACCAGGGCTGGTCGCTGGTCGACTTCGACGAAATCCGCAACCAGACCCTGCTGCAAACCGCGACCCAGGTACTGCCTTACGCACTGCAGACCAGCATCCTGATCATGTTCGGGATTCTGTTCTGCTGGGTGTCGGCCGGTTTCTGGACTGCGCTCATGGGCTTCCTCGAACTGCTGACCGGTCACGATAAATACCGGATATCCGGTAAAAGTGCTGGCGATGAGCCGATTCCGAAAGATGCGCGCACCGCGCTGGTGATGCCGATCTGTAACGAAGACGTGCCGCGGGTATTCGCCGGTTTGCGCGCAACGTTCGAGTCGGTGGCCGCCACCGGTGACCTGGATCGGTTCGACTTCTTCGTGCTCAGTGACAGTAACGAAGCCGATATCTGCATTGCCGAACAGCAGGCCTGGCTCGACGTGTGCCGCGAAGCCGGTGGTTTCGGCAAGATTTTCTATCGCCGCCGTCGCCGTCGCGTCAAACGCAAGAGCGGTAACCTCGACGACTTCTGCCGTCGCTGGGGGGGTGACTACAAGTACATGGTGGTGCTCGACGCCGACAGCGTGATGAGCGGCGAATGCCTGACCAGCCTGGTGCGCCTGATGGAAGCCACGCCGGATGCCGGGATTATCCAGACCGCGCCGCGTGCGTCGGGCATGGACACCCTGTATGCGCGCATGCAGCAGTTCGCCACCCGCGTCTATGGCCCGCTGTTCACTGCCGGTCTGCACTTCTGGCAGTTGGGTGAATCCCACTATTGGGGCCACAACGCAATCATCCGCATGAAGCCGTTTATCGAGCACTGCGCCCTGGCGCCGTTGCCAGGCAAGGGCGCGTTTGCCGGTGCGATCCTCTCCCACGACTTCGTCGAAGCAGCGCTGATGCGCCGTGCCGGCTGGGGCGTGTGGATTGCCTACGACCTGCCGGGCAGCTACGAAGAACTGCCGCCGAACCTGCTCGACGAGCTCAAGCGTGACCGTCGCTGGTGCCACGGTAACCTGATGAACTTCCGCCTGTTCCTGGTCAAGGGCATGCACCCGGTGCACCGTGCGGTGTTCCTGACCGGCGTGATGTCCTACCTGTCGGCGCCGTTGTGGTTCTTCTTCCTGGTGTTGTCCACGGCGTTGCTGGCGGTGAACACCCTGATGGAGCCGCAGTACTTCATGGCACCGCGCCAGTTGTACCCGCTGTGGCCACAATGGCACCCGGACAAGGCGGTGGCGCTGTTCTCCACCACCATCGTGCTGCTGTTCCTGCCTAAATTGCTCAGCATCATCCTGATCTGGGCCAAGGGCGCGAAAGAGTTCGGCGGCAAGTTCAAGGTGACCCTGTCGATGCTGCTGGAGATGCTGTTCTCCATGCTGCTGGCGCCGGTGCGCATGATCTTCCACACCCGTTTCGTACTCGCCGCGTTCCTCGGCTGGGCCGCGACCTGGAACTCGCCGCAGCGCGACGACGACTCCACTCCCTGGAGCGAAGCGGTCAAGCGCCACGGTCCGCAGACCCTGCTGGGCTTCTTGTGGGCCTTGCTGGTGGTGTGGCTGAACCCGAGCTTCCTGTGGTGGCTGATCCCGATCGTCGGTTCGCTGATGCTGTCGATTCCGGTGTCGGTGATTTCCAGTCGGGTCAAGCTGGGCCTCAAGTCCCGCGACGAGAGCCTGTTCCTGATTCCTGAGGAATACAATCCGCCGCAGGCGTTGCTGTCGACTGAGAAGTACACCCACGAAAACCGTTGGCATGCGCTCAATGACGGCTTCGTGCGTTCGGTGGTCGACCCGCAGCAGAACGCCCTGGCCTGCGCCCTGGCGACCTCGCGTCACCGCGAGGCGGAGCCGATCGAGTACCTGCGTGGGGAGCGTGTTCGCCACGCGTTGAAAGTCGGCCCGGCCGGCCTCAACAACAGCGAACGTCTGGCCTTGCTCAGCGATCCAGTGGCCCTGGCGCGCTTGCATGAGCAAGTGTGGAGCGAAGGCCACGCCGAGTGGCTCGACGCTTGGCGTGCTTCGATCAAGGCTGATCCGCACGCGCCATTGCTGCCGTTGCAACCGCAGTCGTCCCAGGCTCAACCGGCCTGATTCAGACGCCCCCGAGGGCTCACCTCGGGGGTGTTGCAGACGCTGGTCCTAAAGCGTTTCGCGCCCCTTCCTTTCTTCGCTAACTCCCTGTTATTTCGAAACAAAAGACCTTCTTTCGAGGCGTATTGCCGTGCCTGTGGCTGGGGTAGCATCGCCCCCCAAATTTGACGCGCCACGGGGGCATCCATGTTCAAGAGGTATTGTTCGGCATTGCTGATAGGTGTTGCCGCATTGATTCACACAGGCTTGTTAAATGCCGGGGCGATTGACGAGGCTGTCCGCCGTGGCGTGCTCAGAGTAGGCACCACGCCGACTTACGTACCGTTTGAAATGACCGACAAGCAGGGGCGCATCATCGGCTTCGAGATCGACTTGCTCCACGCGATGAGTCGCGCGCTGGGGGTTGAACTCGAACTGGTTGCGGTGCCCTACACGGATTTGCTGTCGGGGCTGATGGCGAAAAAATTCGACCTGATCGGCAGCGGCATGACGGTCACCCAGGAGCGCAACCTCAAGCTCAACTTCAGTGACTCCTTTATTGTGGTGGGGCAGACAGTCCTGCTTCACCCGCGCCTGGCCGGCACGGTGTCGAGCATCGAGGACCTGGACGAGGCGGGCTATCGGATCGCGGTCATTGAAGGCACCACCGGCGAGGCAGCCGCTCAGCGCTTCCTCGGGGCGGCTCGATTGAAGAGCTTCGCAACGCCAGAGGAGGGCGTGCGCGAGGTGCTGGAGGGCAAGGCCGACGCCTTCATCCATGACGCGCCCTACAACCTGATCGCAATGGCGCGACCCGAGAACAGCGCACTACTGACGCTGGAGCAGCCGTTTACCTTTGAACCCCTGGCATTCGGCCTGGAAAAAGGCGATTACGACAGCCTCAACTGGATCAATCATTTCCTCAATCAAGTGGCTCAGGATGGCACCTACGATCAACTGCATGACAAGTGGTTCAAGGACACGGCCTGGATCGCAGAGATTGACTGATCGTCATAACTTCTTACACATCAACCCATTAGCACGTTCATGCGCTGACGTGTCTAGGGCTGTGTTCCGCCGAAGCGCCGTAGGGCTTCTCTTACATACGCCGATAACATTTAGCCGTGAAACCTTTGTGACGGGCAACGAGTGGGTTAGGATCGCACCCCGAAATGGCGCAGCCCTTTTGTGCGCCAACCTTATAAGAACCGTTCAGGGGACTTGATGATGAAAAAGTATCTGTCGATGCTGATGCTCGGCGTCACCGCGCTGGTGGCGGCCACTACGGCCCAGGCCGGCGCCATCGATGATGCGGTCAAGCGCGGCACGCTGAAAGTCGGCATGGACCCGACCTACATGCCGTTCGAGATGACCGACAAGCGTGGCGAAATCATTGGCTTCGAAGTCGACATCCTCAAGGCCATGGCCAAGTCCATGGGCGTCAAGCTGGAGCTGGTGTCCACCGGCTACGACGGGATCATCCCGGCCTTCCTGACCGGCAAGTTCGACATGATCGGCAGCGGCATGACCCTGACCCAAGAACGCAACCTGCGCTTGAACTTCAGCGAACCGTTCATCGTGGTCGGCCAGACCCTGCTGATCCGCAAGGACCTGGAAGGCACCATCAAGTCCTACAAAGACCTGAACGACGAAAAATACCGCCTGACTTCCAAGCTGGGCACCACCGGCGAAATGGTCGCCAAAAAGCTGATTGCCAAAGCCAAGTACCACGGCTACGACAACGAACAGGAAGGCGTGCTGGACGTGGTCAACGGCAAGGCTGACGCCTTTGTCTACGACGCACCGTACAACGTGGTGGCCGAGAAGAAAGTCGGTAATGGCAAGCTGGTGTTCCTTGAAGAACCCTTCACCTTTGAGCCCCTGGCGTTCGGCCTGAAGAAAGGCGATTACGACAGCGTCAACTTCATCAACAACTTTCTGCACCAGATCAAGAACGACGGCACCTACGATCGCATCCATGACAAGTGGTTCAAGAGCTCCGAGTGGCTCAAGGACATGGAATAAGGCTTAAGACCGAGTTGCCTGTATCGGGGGCAAGTCCCCTCCCACATTTGGAATGAATTTCCCTGTGGGAGGGCGCTTGCCCCCGATGGCGGCCTGCCAGGCAAGACCTATGCGGAATGTGAAATGAAACAGAAAAAAGCCCAATGGCCCTGGCACCTGCTGACGGTAGTCGTGCTGGTCGGCCTGGCTGGCGCCCTGTACTACGCCACCTCGCTGATGTCTTACGAATGGCGTTGGAATCGCGTGCCGCAGTACTTCGCCTATCAGGCCGAGGAAGCGCAGCGTGCGGCGGATATATCCACCGTCATTGAATTGGTACGCAAGGGCGATGTCGCCGAAGTCACCCTGCGCAGTGACGCCGGCACCGAACAAAAGGTGACGGTCGCCGACAACAGCCTGCAAGTGGCGCGTGGCGACGACGTGGCTGAAGGTGACGTCATTGGCGTGAACCGCCACTGGGCATTGGGCCCGCTGATGTGGGGCTTGTGGACCACACTGTGGCTGTCGGTGGTGTCCGGCATCCTGGGCCTGGCGATTGGCCTGGCTACCGGCCTGTGTCGGCTGTCGAGCAACCCGACCCTGCGCGACCTGTCGACGATCTATGTCGAACTGGTGCGTGGCACGCCGTTGCTGGTGCAGATCTTCATTTTCTATTTCTTCATCGGCACGGTGCTCAACCTGTCCCGGGAGTTTGCCGGGATCGCCGCCCTGTCGCTGTTCACCGGTGCCTACGTGGCGGAAATCGTGCGTGCCGGCGTGCAGTCGATCACCCGTGGTCAGAACGAAGCCGCGCGCTCCCTGGGCTTGAGTGCCAGCCAGTCGATGCGGCATGTGGTGCTGCCACAGGCCTTCAAGCGCGTACTGCCGCCGTTGGCCGGGCAGTTCATCAGCCTGGTGAAAGACACTTCGCTGGTCTCGGTGATCGCGATCACCGAGTTGCTCAAGAGCGGACGCGAAGTTATCACCACCTCGTTTTCGCCTTTCGAAATCCTGTTCTGTGTGGCAGGCCTGTACCTGCTGATCAACCTGCCGCTGTCGAAAATGGCCAGCCGGCTTGAGCGGAGGCTCGCGCAAAGTGATTGAAGTTCGCGATCTGGTAAAAGTCTTCGACACCCGTGGCCATATCGTGCGTGCGGTGGACCATGTGACCACCCAGGTGGCCAAGGGCGAAGTGCTGGTGGTGATCGGTCCGTCCGGCTCGGGCAAATCCACCTTTCTGCGCTGCCTCAATGGGCTGGAGGCGTTCGACTCGGGCTCGGTGAGCATCGACGGTTTGCAGCTGGCCGACCCGAAGACCGACGTGAATGCCTATCGCCGTGAAGTCGGCATGGTGTTCCAGCATTTCAACCTGTTCCCGCACATGACCGTGCTGGAAAACCTGTGCCTGGCGCAAAAGGTCGTGCGCAAGCGCGGCAAGCAGGAGCGCGAAGCCAAGGCCCTGGCGCTGCTGGAAAAGGTCGGCATCGCACAGAAAGCCCACGAGTTTCCATCGCGCCTCTCCGGTGGCCAGCAGCAGCGCGTAGCGATTGCCCGAGCCCTGGCGATGGAGCCCAAGGTGATGCTGTTTGACGAGCCCACCTCGGCCCTCGACCCGGAAATGGTCGGCGAAGTGCTCGACGTGATGAAGACCCTGGCGCTGGAAGGCATGACCATGGTCTGCGTCACCCACGAAATGGGCTTTGCCCGCGAGGTGGCAGACCGGGTGTTGTTCTTCGATCACGGCAAATTGCTGGAGGACGCTGCGCCGGCCGCGTTCTTCGATGCGCCGAAAGACCCGCGAGCCCAGGCCTTCCTGCGCCAGGTTTTATAGGTTCACGAAGCGGACACAACTGTGGGAGGGGGCTTGCTCCCGATAGCGGAGTGTCAGTCACCACACATTTGACTGACATTGCGCTATCGGGAGCAAGCCCCCTCCCACATAGGATAGTGGTGTTTCAAAGCTTGAATTTATCGATCAGCGTCTGCAGATCCAGGCTCAACCTGGTCAACTGAACGCTCGCCGCCGCCGTTTCCTCGCTGGCGGCGGCAGTCTGTTCCGACACATCCCGTACCTTCAAAACACTGCGATTGATTTCCTCGGCCACCGCGCTTTGCTGTTCGGCGGCGGCGGCAATCTGCGGGTTCATTTCCTGGATCACCGATACCGTGCGGGTGATGGCGGCGAGGGCCTCGCCAGCGTCACGGGTCAGGGCAACGCTGTTGTCGGTCAGGTTGCGACTGCTGTCCATGATGTCCGCGACCTGCTGGGTGCCGTTATTCAGGCCCAGGATCAGCCCTTCAATCTCTTCGGCCGATTCCTGCGTGCGCTGGGCCAGACTGCGTACTTCATCGGCGACCACGGCGAACCCCCGGCCAGCGGTACCCGCGCGCGCCGCTTCGATCGCAGCGTTCAGGGCCAGCAGGTTGGTCTGTTGGGAAACGGACTTGATCACGTCGAGCACACTGGCGATCTTTTCGCTCTCCTTTTGCAGGGCCAGCATCGCGCGGCCCGATAGCGCCATTTCACTGGCCAGGTTGCCGATCTGCTCAACCGCCTGAGTGACCACCTGCTCGCCGGCGCCGGCCTGCTGATCGGCTTCGTTCGCGGCCACGGAGGCACGTTCGGCATGGCGTGCGACTTCCTGGGCGGTGGCGAGCATTTCATTCATCGCCGTGGCCACTTGGTCAGTTTCATCTTTTTGCTCATTGAGCCCGTCGCGGGTCTGCTCAGTCACGGTGGACAACTGCGTTGCTGCCCCGGCGATCTGCCGAGCGCTTTCACCGATGCTGCTGATCAGGCTGCGCAGGCTGCGGGTCATTTGCCCGATGCTTTGTTGCAGTTGGCCCAATTCGTCGCGGCGCTCCACTTGGGTGTCGTGGCTCAGGTCGCCCTGGGCAACCCGGTTGGCGGCGACGAGAAGGTCGCGCAATGGCGAAGCGATCTGCTGCGCAATCCACCACGCGGCCAGGGCACCCAGCAGCAGTGCAGCCGCCGTGACGCCGATCAGCAGCGTGCGCGTGTGGTCGGCCTCGTCATTGCGCTTGGTGTTCTGGCTCTGGGTCAGCAGGTTACTGTTTTCGCGCAACTCATTGAGTTGTTGCTCGAAGCGGTTCTGCACGGCCTCGACGTTGAGCTGGGCTTGCTTGAGCTTGAGCAGTTGCCCACGGTAGTCGGTCAGGTCGGTTTTGAGCAGTGTCGAGTCTACCGGCAGCGCGGTCACGGCCGCCTGTGCGATGTCCAGCGCATCCAAAGCCTGGCTTACCGCCTCGTCATACGCCTGCAACGACTCGGCGGCCCAGGCGGGATTCTGGGCGCGGTCCTCGGCCTGCTCCATGGCCTGGCGCAGGTGTTCAATGGCGTCGAGCGCCTTTTCGTCATTCTGGTCGGGCAGGTCGCTGGCGAATTGGGCCAGGGCGTCACTGGCCTGCAGGGCGGTTTTCTTGAGTGCAGGGCGTACAGCATCGCGCTGCTCGATCAACGCGGGCAGTTCTGCCAGCGCAGTCTTGAAGCTGGCTACGAGGCGCGTCGCCTCCTGGTTGCGTTGTACATCGACCGGATCTATCAGGCGATGGGAGAGGTCCGCCAAGAGCTGATCGATCTTCTCGATCTTCTGCACCATCTGGTCCCGGCTGGCGCTGTCCGCAAGGGTGCGGTACACGATGCGATCGGCGCGCATGGCCTCCGCGTGCACGGCCAGGTCACCCAGGCTTGTCAGGCTGTTGGACCGATAGAGCACGGCGTTCAAGGCTTGCCAGCCCGCCGCAGCGATCATGAAGCTGAGGATCAGCACTTGGCCAAAACCCAGAGCGAGCTTGAGGCGGACGCTGGCATTCACCAGCATGCGGGTCAGCCGAGAAAACATGGCGCACCTCCCAGTCAGAAAAAGCGTTTCGCGACAGCTGAAACGCTAATTCGAATTGAGGTGAGGGCGGGCTGATAACTGCGTAGGAAATTTCACAAGTTGCGGCAGCCTCGATCGGCCGCCGCACAGGTCCGTCAGATGCGGAAGCGCCCGACCAGGGTTTGCAGGTAGACGCCCAGGCGCGCCAACTCTGCACTGGACGCCGCTGTTTCTTCGCTGGCCGACGAGGTTTGTTCGGAGACATCGCGCACGTTCAATACGCTGCGGTTGATCTCTTCGGCCACCGCGCTCTGTTGTTCGGCGGCCGTGGCGATCTGCGAGTTCATCGCCTGGATGGTCGAAACGGTGCGGGTGATGCTCTCCAGGGCGCTGCCGGCACGGCGGGTCAGTTCGACACTGCTGTCGGTCAGGCCGCGGCTGTTGTCCATGATGGTCGCCACCTGCTGGGTGCCGGTTTGCAGGCCGACGATCAGCTCTTCGATCTCTTCGGT
Organism: Pseudomonas sp. MUP55; assembly: GCF_034043515.1. Classification (NCBI taxonomy): domain Bacteria; kingdom Pseudomonadati; phylum Pseudomonadota; class Gammaproteobacteria; order Pseudomonadales; family Pseudomonadaceae; genus Pseudomonas; species Pseudomonas sp. MUP55. Next base: position 481,557 of record NZ_CP138214.1, read on the forward strand.
GGACTTCTGGGTGCGCTGGGCCAGGCTGCGCACTTCGTCGGCCACCACGGCGAAGCCACGCCCGGCCTCACCGGCACGTGCGGCTTCAATCGCCGCGTTGAGCGCCAGCAGGTTGGTTTGCTGGGCCACGGATTTGATCACGTCGAGCACGCTGCCGATCTTGTCGCTCTCGCGCTTGAGGTCGCCCATGGCAATGGTCGAGTTGCCGACTTCAGTGGCCAGGCGCTCGATCTGGGCGATGGCTTCGCCGACCACCTTGTCGCCTTCACGGGCCTGCAGGTCAGCGGCCACGGCGGCTTCCGAGGCTTCTTCGGCATTGCGTGCCACTTCCTGCACGGTGGCGGCCATCTGGTTCATGGCGGTGGCCACCTGGTCGGTCTCGACCTTCTGGCTGTTGACCCCGGCGCTGGTCTGTTCGGTTACCGCCGACAACTGCTCGGCGGCGCTGGCGATTTGGGTGACACCGTCACTGATGCCGCCGATCAACTCGCGCAAGCCCACGGTCATGCTTTGCATGGCGCGTTGCAGTTGGCCCAGTTCGTCCTGACGAGAGGACGTCAGGTTGTGGCTCAGGTCGCCCGAGGCCACGCGTTCGGCGACGTTGAGGGTTTGATTCAGCGGAATGACGATCTGACGCGTGATCGCCCAGGCGGCAAAGACGCCGCAGGCGAGCGCCAGCACGGTCGCCAGCAGTAACAGGTATTTGGCCCGAGCGGCATCGGCGTCGCGCACGGCGGTCTGGGAGGTGGTGAGCTTATCGCTGTGGTCCAGCAGGACATCGCCCTGGGCCATGAGGATTTTCAGTGCTGCGGCGCTGGCTACCTGCGAATCGCGGTACTGGCTGACGGCAGCACGGTAAGCCTGCAGCGAGACGCTGGCCTCTTGCAGGTTGGCGTGAAATTGCTCAGGCAGTTGCCCTTCGAGTTCGCTGGCTTTCTTCAGCGCATTGTCGATGGCGTCGAGCGCGGGCTGCTCGGCTTCGACCTTGCCGCTGTAGGTATAGCCGCGCACCTGGAAGCGCGCTTGCTGCATCAGCTTGCTCAAGTCGACCACGCTGTTGAACTGGCTGACGCTGTCGCCTTGCAACAGGGTCTTTTCAATCGCGTTGATCTTCAGCACGGCATTGTCGGCGGTTTCGCCCAGCTTGCTGCGCGCGCCTTCACGCTTGAGGCCGGCCTGCACCATGCTGGCGAACGCTTTCTTGTACTGATTCAAGGCTTCCTGTTGCTGTTCCACCAGTGCCTTGTCACCCGGCTGTTCGATCAGCTCTGCGGCGGTTTTCAGGCCGTTGTCCAACTGCGTGATCAGGCCGTTGACCGTGTCTGTGCCTTGCTCGCCGCGACGCATATCGAAGTCCAGGCGCGCCAGGCGCAGGTCCTTGGTCAGTCCGTTGAGGCTGGAGATAAAGCCCAGTTTGTCGCCTCGACTGATCACATCGCCCAGGCCGGTCCAGCCGGTGAACGTGATCAACAGCGTCAGGATCAACACCAAGCCAAAGCCTACGCTCAGCTTGCGGTTGACGCTCACGTTCCCCAATTTTTCGGCTGACCAACGATACATGCTGCAAACTCCCCTGGAACAAGGCTTGGACTTATTCACAGGCTATCGGCATGAGCATCGGATTCTGTAGCGCCACCGATCCACTGTGGGAGGGGGCTTGCTCCCGATGGCTGAGTGTCGGTCACCCCATTCAGTGACCAATGCACCGCTATCGGGGGCAAGCCCCCTCCCACAGTGGGTCGGTATGGTTTTCCGAATTATTGGGTTAGAACAGCCGGGCGAGCAGGGCGGTCACGGCGGTCTCGACCCGCAGGATGCGCGCACCGAGTTGCACCGGCTGCAAGCCGGCCTTGGTCAGCAACTCGACTTCGTAGGGGATCCAGCCACCTTCCGGCCCGATCGCCAGGGTCACCGGTTCATCCAGCCCGCGGGGGCAGGGCGGGTAGTCGCCGGGGTGGCCGATCAGGCCAAGCGTGCCCGCCGTCATGGCCGGCAGGCGATCTTCAACGAACGGCTTGAAGCGTTTCTCGATAATGATCTCGGGCAGCACCGTGTCCCGCGCCTGTTCCAGGCCCAGGATCAGTTGCTCACGGACCGCTTCCGGTTCGAGAAACGGGGTTTGCCAGAAGCTTTTTTCCACCCGATAACTGTTGACCAGCACCACCTTCGGCACACCCATGGCCGCTACGGTTTGCAGCACCCGGCGCAGCATCTTTGGGCGTGGCAACGCCAGCAGCAGGGTCAGCGGCAGTTTGCTCGGTGGCGGTTGGTCGAAGCTGACCTGCAACTCGGCCTCGCTGGCCTGCAGGCGCAGCAATTGCGCATTGCCCATCAACCCACCGATGCGCCCAACCCGCAGGTTGTCACCCACCTCGGCGCGATGCACTTGCTGCATATGCACCAGGCGCCGATCACGCAGGATTACGCGATCGGGCGCGATGAAATCGGCCTCTTCGAGCAGCAGCAGGTTCACGACTGGGTCGCTGGCGGCTGGTCGTCGTCGGCGGACGCGTCCTGCGGATGTTCACCACGTTTGCTGATCAGGCCACTGAACAGGATGCCAATCTCGAACAGCATCCACATCGGCACGGCCAGCAGGGTCTGGGAGAAGATGTCCGGCGGGGTGAGGATCATGCCGACCACGAAGCAACCGATGATCACGTACGGGCGGATCTTCTTCAGGTACTTCACGTCGACCACGCCGATCCACACCAGCAATACCACCGCCACCGGGATTTCGAAGGCCACGCCAAAGGCGAAGAACAGCGTCATCACGAAGTCGAGGTAGCTGGTGATGTCGGTCATCATTTCCACGCCGGCCGGGGTGGCGGCGGCGAAGAATTTGAAGATCAGCGGAAACACCAGGAAGTAGGCGAAGGCCATGCCGGTGTAGAACAGCAGGATGCTCGACACCAGCAACGGCACGGCAATGCGTTTCTCATGCTTGTACAGACCGGGCGCGATGAAGCCCCAGATCTGATGCAGGATCACCGGGATGGCCAGGAACAGCGAGACCATCATGGTCAGCTTCAACGGTGTCAGGAAGGGCGACGACACGTCGGTGGCAATCATCGTTGCGCCCGCCGGCAGGTACTGGCGCAGCGGCGTCGAGACGAAGGTGTAGATCTGCTGGGTGAAGGCAAACAGCCCGGCAAAGATGATGAAGATGGCCGCTACGCAACGCAGCAGGCGGGTACGCAGCTCGGTGAGGTGCGAGACCAGCGGCATGTGCTGGTCGTTTTCCGGTTTATCAGCGCTCATGGGGCTCGCGGCGGCAATGTAGGGTCATGGGGCGCGGGCGACGCAGCGGGCGTCGGCGCAGGCTCTGTCGGGGTGGGCGCAGCGGGGGCGACGGCGGCTGGCGCGATGCTGTTTTCGACCACAGGCTCCGCCGGTTTGGCGGGCTCCTGCACTGGCGACAGAATCTTGCGCGCTTCCTGCTCCAACGACAGGATGTGTTCGTTGTGCAGTTGCCTGCGGATCTCGTCGGCACCGATTTCCCGTTCAACTTCCTGTTTGATCGCGTTGAAACTGCGTTTCAGGCGCCCGATCCACAGGCCGGCCGTGCGCGCGGCACCGGGCAGGCGTTCCGGCCCCAGTACCAGCAGGGCCACGAGGCCGACGAGCAGCAGTTCAGAGAAGCTGATACCAAACATTAGTCAGTGCTCACGAGTCTTTGCGGGTCGGCTCTTGGACTTTTTCAGCCTGCACGTCGAAGGTGCGACGCTCGGTGATCGGCTGGGTGGCCTGAGGGTGCACAGGCTGGGCCGGCGGGACCGGGTTCACAACCGGGTCTGCAGGTTTTTCGTCATCGTTCATGGCTTTGCGAAAGCCCTTGATCGACTCGCCAACGTCAGTGCCCAGGTTTTTCAGTTTCTTGGTGCCGAACACCAATACCACCACCACCAGAATGACGATCCAGTGTTTCCAGTCAAAAATGCCCATGCTGTAAATCCTCAGTCAAAGTTGTTCAGGCGGACGGGCGCGAGGCCTTCTCGGCGTGCCCGGACAGGCCGAAGCGACGGTCCAGTTCATCCAGCACGGCCTGCGGGTGCTGCCCCAGCTGGGCGAGCATGACCAGGCTATGGAACCACAAGTCGGCGGTCTCATAGATGACATCGCTGCAATCACCGCTGATCTGCGCATCCTTGGCGGCAATGATCGTCTCGACGGATTCTTCGCCGAGCTTTTCCAGAATCTTGTTCAGGCCCTTGTGGTACAGGCTGGCGACGTAGGAGCTGTCGGCGTCCGCGCCTTTGCGCTCTTCCAGCACCTGGGCCACACGGTTGAGGGTATCGCTCATGTTCAATGTCCTGCCGAATAGATGGCGTGCGGGTCTTTGAGCACCGGTTCCACCACCTTCCATTCGCCGTTCTCGAACACGCGATAGAAGCAGCTGTGACGGCCGGTGTGGCAGGCAATGCCGCCGATCTGCTCGACCTTGAGGATCACCACGTCGGCATCGCAGTCCAGGCGCAGCTCATGCAGCGTTTGCACATGCCCGGACTCTTCGCCCTTGCGCCACAGTTTGCCACGCGAACGTGACCAATAGATGGCGCGCTGCTCAGCGGCGGTAAGGCTCAGGGCCTCGCGGTTCATCCAGGCCATCATCAGCACGCGCCCGGTCTTGTAGTCCTGGGCAATGGCCGGCACCAGGCCGTCACTGTCCCACTTGATCTCGTCCAGCCAGTCTTTCATGTTCGGCTCCGGCAATTTGCGACAGTGTATAACCGGATGGGTTATCGACGCACGATCAGATAAACGCCCACGGCGACCATGATACCGGCTGGCCAGTGGCCCAGCTGGTTCAGCGGTCCGCCAATCGCCAGCATCACCCCACCCATCAGATGCGCGGCACCGAGCAGGCGCAGGAACCAGTCGTCCTTGCGCTTGCGCCATGGCGGCTCAGGATCCCTGGCGTGAGGCTGGGACATGCGCTCCAGCAGGTCGCGGGTCATATTGGCCAGGTGCGGCAGCTGTTCCATCTGGCTGTGCAGGTTACCCAGCACGGTTTTCGGGCTCATCCGCTCACGCATCCAGCGCTCCAGGAACGGCTGTGCGGTGTTCCACAGGTCGAGGTCCGGGTACAGCTGGCGGCCCAGCCCTTCGATATTGAGCAAGGTTTTTTGCAGCAGCACCAACTGCGGCTGCACTTCCATATTGAAGCGCCGCGCGGTCTGGAACAGGCGCATCAGCACCTGACCGAAGGAAATATCTTTTAACGGTTTTTCAAAGATCGGCTCGCACACGGTGCGGATCGCCGCTTCGAATTCATTGAGTTTGGTTTCTGCCGGCACCCAGCCCGAATCGATGTGCAACTGCGCCACGCGGCGGTAGTCGCGCTTGAAAAAGGCGAACAGGTTGCGCGCCAGGTAGTCCTGGTCTTCCGGCGTGAGGCTGCCGACGATGCCGCAGTCGATCGCAATATACTGCGGGCTCCACGGGTTGACGGTGCTGACGAAGATGTTGCCCGGGTGCATGTCGGCGTGGAAGAAACTGTCGCGAAACACCTGGGTGAAGAAGATTTCCACACCGCGCTCGGCCAGCATCTTCATGTCGGTACGCTGGTCGGCGAGGGTTGCAAGGTCGGTGACCTGCACGCCGTAGATGCGCTCCATCACCAGTACTTTGGGGCGGCACCAGTCCCAATACACTTGCGGCACGTACAGCAGTTGCGAGCCTTCGAAGTTGCGGCGCAATTGGCTGGCGTTGGCGGCTTCGCGCAGCAGGTCGAGTTCGTCGTAGATGGTTTTTTCATAGTCGGCCACCACATCCACCGGATGCAGCAGGCGCGCATCGGCGGAGAAACGCTCGGCGGCGCGGGCGAGAATGAACAGCCACGCCAGGTCCTGGCCAATGATCGGCTTGAGGCCCGGGCGGATGACCTTCACCACCACTTCTTCGCCGCTCTTGAGCTGCGCGGCATGCACCTGCGCGACCGAGGCCGAAGCCAGCGGCTCGACATCGAAGCGGCTGAACACCTCGCTGATCTTCTTACCCAGCTGTTCCTCGATCAGCTTCATCGACAGCTGCGAATCGAACGGCGGTACGCGGTCTTGCAGCAGCATCAGCTCATCGGCGATGTCTTCGGGCAGCAGGTCGCGGCGCGTCGACAGGATCTGCCCGAACTTGATAAAGATCGGCCCCAGGTCCTGCAACGCCAGGCGCAGACAGGCGCCACGGCTGAGCTCCATTTTTTTACGCGGCAACCAGCGCCACGGCAGCACATAGCGCACCGCCAGCAGGAACCATGGCAGGGGCAGGGCGAACAGCAGGTCATCGAGGCGGTAGCGGATTACGACGCGCTGGATACGAAACAAACGGCGGACGGCGAGCAGCTTCATGCGTTATCGCTTGGCTCAAGGGAACGGCTCAGGCGCTCGAAGCGGGCCTCGAGACGTTCCAGGTCGATTTTGGCCTTGTCGAGCTCACGAAAGCGCGCTTGCGCTTCCCGTTGCCCGACCAGGGTGCGCGATTCTTCGCTCAGGTATTCGGCGAGGTTCTGGTTGAGGCTGGCGAACCCTTGTCGGTACCAGCGCGAACGGCTGCGCAGGTGGCCGCCGATCAACTGGGTGGCGACGGGGCCGATCCAGCGTGACAGTTCGTATTCCCAGTCCAGTTCCAGGTCCTGCAGCACGGCGGCCAGGTCCATCAGCACCGCGCTATCGCCTTCCAGCGCCACTTCGGGGCTGTGCAGGATGGCGGTCTTGTTGCGGCTCAGCGCCAGGTGCAACAGGCTGGACGCTGGCGCACGCAGGGTGCAGTCGGCCTCGGCGGCCCATTGCGTGGCGAGCAGCAGGCCTTCATCGCTGGGCAGGATAAACAGCTGCAGGGCAGGGCTGCGGCAATCGACGGCGATGACTTTGCCGCTCAGGTGCGCAAGCCGCGCCAGGACGGTGCTGTCCAGGCGCAGAACACGATTGAGGCCGTGTTCGACGCTTGCGAGAAGGCCGGCGAGCAGCATCAGGGTTTGATACCGCGGTGCAGGGCCACGATGCCAGAGGTCATGTTGTGGTAAGTCACGCGGTCGAAACCGGCTTCCACCATCATCGACTTCAGGGTTTCCTGGTCGGGATGCATACGGATCGATTCGGCCAGGTAGCGGTAGCTCTCGGCGTCATTGGTGATCAGCTTGCCCATCAACGGCATGAAGGCGAACGAGTAGGTGTCGTACACCTTGGACATCAGCGCGTTGGTCGGCTTGGAAAATTCCAGCACCAGCAGGCGGCCACCCGGCTTGAGCACGCGCAGCATCGAGCGGATCGCGTCTTCCTTGTGGGTGACGTTGCGCAGGCCGAAGGCGATGGTCACGCAATCGAAGTGGTTGTCGGGGAACGGCAGCTTTTCGGCGTCGGCCTGGACGAATTCGATATTGCCGGCCACGCCCTTGTCGAGCAGGCGATCACGACCCACCTTGAGCATCGAGCCGTTGATGTCGGCCAATACTACCTGGCCGGTCGGGCCCACCAGCTTGGAGAACTTGGCCGCCAGATCGCCCGTGCCGCCGGCGATGTCCAGCACGCGATTGCCGGTGCGTACGCCTGACAGTTCGATGGTGAAACGCTTCCACAGGCGGTGCATGCCGCCGGAAAGCACATCGTTCATCAAGTCGTACTTGGCGGCTACGGAGTGGAACACCTCAGCGACTTTTTCCGCTTTCTGGCTTTCCGGGACGTTCTTGAAGCCGAAGTGAGTGGTGGGTTCGGCATCGCTGCCTTTGCGCTGATCAGTCATATCGCTGTCACCAAAAGAGAATGCGGGACATGATAATCCCCAGGGCCTGCTTTGTCTTGGCAAGGCTGAAGGTAAGATAGGTGCTTATCGAGACCTTTTGCCGCATGGAAGGTTTCCAGGCCTTTATAGAGAGGAGTCATTGCAATGGCCCGTATTACCGTTGAGCGCGAGCATTCCCTGGGTAAACAAGGCGCACGGGCGAAGGCCGAGACGCTGGCGCAGAAACTCAAGGACAAATATGGCGTGGAGTCGTCATGGTCCGGCGATACCTTGAAGCTCAAGCGATCGGGCGTCAAAGGCACTGTCCTGGTCGACGATGACTTATTGCGTATCGACGTGGAACTGGGCCTGTTGATGTCCGCCATGAGCGGTACCCTTAAATCCGAAATCGAAAAGGCCCTGGACAAGGCGCTGGCCTGATTCGACGGCACTTAGGGTGCCGATTCTAATTTTTCTCCCTACTTTGTGCCCAAGCCTCCAACTCCGGTGGGCGGTTCCTCCACCCTTTTTGCGTGAGGTGCACCATGGCCAAAGTTGTTTTGAAGAAAAAAATCGACACTCAGACCACCGCGCTGAGTGAGGTTAAAAGCTATGCCCGCAAGATCTGGCTGGCAGGTCTAGGTGCCTACGCCAAGGTCGGCAACGAGGGTGGCGAATACTTCAAAGAGCTGGTTAAGAGCGGACAAGATATTGAAAGTAAAAGCAAAAAAGTTGTGGTTGAACAACTTGATGCCGCCAACAGTCAGATTGACCAAGTAAGGCGTAGCGTCTCCGGCGTCAGTCGCGTGGTTGAAGTTCAACTGGATAAAGTTGAAAAAGCTTTTGACACGCGTGTTGCAAGTGCCTTGAATCGAATCGGCATTGCGTCTAAACATGACGTGGAGACACTCTCTGCTAAGCTCGAAGAGCTGACGGCATTGCTCGAACGTGTCGCACGCAAACCCTAAGGAGACATCGGGATGGCTGTTAAAAAAACTACTCAGAAAGAAGGCAGCTCGTGGGTCGGGGAAGTTGAAAAATACTCCCGAAAGATCTGGCTTGCTGGTTTAGGCGTGTACTCGAAGGTGAGCAGTGACGGCGGCAAATACTTCGAGACTCTGGTCAAGGACGGCGAGAAAGCCGAGAAGCTGACCAAGAGCACCGTTGGTAAAAAAGTTGATGCCGCCAAGGCGAGTGCAGGTTCGGCCAAGTCGAGCATTTCCGACACGTGGAGCAAGTTGGAAGAAACATTCGACAAGCGCCTTAACAGCGCTATTTCGCGACTGGGCGTACCGAGCAAGGCTGAACTGAAAACCCTGCACAGCAAGGTCGACACCCTGACCAAGCAAATCGAAAAACTGACCGGCGCCAAAGTGGCTCCCGCGAAGGTTGCGGCGGCCAAGCCCGCTGCAAAGCCTGCGGCCAAACCCGCTGCTAAAGCGGCGGCCAAGCCCTTGGTCAAAGCGGCGGCCAAACCTGTGGCTAAACCTGCGGCCAAGGCGCCGGCCAAAGCGGCTGCAAAACCTGCCGCCAAGCCTGCCGCCAAGCCTGCGGCGAAAACTGCAGCTGCCAAGCCAGCCGCCAAACCCGTAGCCGCCAAAGCTGCCGCTAAACCCGCAGCCAAGGCGGTCGCTAAACCTGCCGCTAAGCCTGCCGCTGCAAAACCCGCAGCCAAACCTGCCGCCGCCAAACCAGCGGCAAAACCCGCTGCGAAGAAGCCAGCAGTTGCGAAGAAACCAGCGGCAGCCAAACCTGCTGCTGCGGCGACCACCGCTTCCACAGCCAACTCAGTGTCCGCACCGACCCCTGCCGCTGTGACCCCGACTGCCACGTCGACGCCGCCGACGCCATCCAGTCAGTCCTGAGTTTTTCCAGGACACAAAAATGCCCGGCCTGCAAAGGTCGGGCATTTTTTATGGCAGCGCATTCATAGATCGTTCCCACGCTCCCGCGTGGGAGCGCAGCCCGTGACGCTCTGCGTCACTTGCGCGGTTGGCGGGACGCGGAGCGTCCCAAAGGGCATTCCCACCCAGAGCGGGGAACGATCAGCCCTGCTCACAGGTTCAATCGGCATCATCCAGGTATTTCAGCGCAAATCGCTCGGCCGCCTGGCGTGCCGGCGCGAGCAAGTGCGGCGCCACCAGCATCATCACCTGGTAAATCACTACCTGCACTTCACCCTTGCGGTCGAGAATCCGTTGGTAGTCCAGAGAGAACAGCAGGGTCATGGTGATCTGCTCCACCAGTTGGCCAAGCGCCTGCGTATCGCTGACCAATTGCCCCGCCGCCTTCAACCGCGCCAGCAACGAGGCCAGTGTGCGTTTGAGCGCGGTGAGCAGGTTGCGAATGCCCTTGGCCAGCTTCGGCAAACGCCCGGCCAGGTTCGACAGGTCCTGGAACAGAAACCGGTAATGAGCCATGCGCTCCACGATCAGGTGCAGGAACAGCCAGTAGTCCTCGGCCTCCAGTTGTGCGTCGGGGGGCGGATCGAGCAATGGCGCCAGCTCAGCCTGAAAACGCTCGAACAACCCGAGCACCAGAGGCTCCTTGCCGTGGAAATGGTAATAGAGATTGCCGGGGCTGATCCCCATTTCATTGGCCACTTCCATGGTCGATACATTCGGTTCGCCCTTGTGATTGAACAACTGCAGGGCACATTCAAGGATACGCTCGCGGGTCTTCATCCAGCCTTCTTAGTGTGATCGTTGAGCTCAGCGCACGCGCACGTAGGTGCCTGGCGCCGCTTCCATCGGTGGGTAGTTCTGGTTGCCCAGGGCGGTGAGGGTTTCGCGCTGTACGCCCGAACGCTGCTGGACCCACGTCAGCCACTGGGGCCACCAGCTGCCCTCGACGTGGCTGGCGTCGTAGTACCAGGCGCGCGGGTCGCTGCTCAGCTTGGGGTTCTCGACGTAATTGGCCTTGGGGTTGCCGGGCGGGTTGAGGATGCTCTGGATGTGCCCGCTGTTGGACAGCACGAAACGCCGCTCACCGCCCAGCAGTTGGGTGGAGCGATACACGGCGTCCCATGGCGTGATGTGATCATTGATGCCGGCCACGCTGAAGCTGTCGACCGTGACCTTCTGCAGGTCGATGGGGGTGCCGCACACCTCAAGGCCGCCGGGGTGACTGAGCGGGTTGTGCTTGAAAAAATCCAGCAGGTCGCCATGCAATGCGGCGGGCAGGCGCGTGTTGTCGTTGTTCCAGTACAGGATGTCGAAGGCCGGTGGTTCCTTGCCCAGCAGGTAGTTGTTGACCCAGTAATTCCAGATCAGGTCATTGGGGCGCATCCAGGCGAACACCTTGGCCATGTCGCGACCGTCCAGCACACCTTGCTGGTACGAGCGGCGTTTGGCGGCTTCAAGGGTTTGTTCATCGGCGAACAGTAGGGCCGGACTGTCGATCTGGCTGTCGAGCAAGCTCACCAGGTAACTGGCGCTGGCGATGCGCCGTAACTGGCGCTTGGCTTGCAGATGGCCTTGCAGGGCAGCAATGGTCAGGCCACCCGCGCAGGCGCCCATCAGGTTGACCTCCCGCGCGCCGGTGATCGACCGGCAGACGTTGAGCGCTTCCTCCAGTGCGGCAACGTAGGTGGACAGGCCCCATTCCCGATGGCGCACATCCGGGTTGCGCCAGCTGATCATGAAGGTCTGCAGGCCGTTTTTCAGGGCGTATTGCACAAAGCTGTTGGCCGGGCTGAGGTCGAAGATGTAGTACTTGTTGATTTGCGGCGGTACCACCAGCAAGGGCTTGGCGTATTGTTTCTCGCTCATGGGCTTGTACTGGATCAACTCCAGCAGTTCATTGCGAAACACCACGGCGCCGGGGGTAGTGGCGACAGTCTTGCCGACTTCGAAGGCATGCTTGTTGACCTGGCGCGGCAGGCCATTGTTGTGCAGCAGGTCTTCGAACAAGTGGCTCACGCCGCGCACCACACTGTTGCCGCCGGAATTGAGCAGCTCCTTGATTGCCAGCGGGTTGAGCAGGGTGTTGGACGGCGAGACGGCATCGTTGAGCAGGGCGAACGCGAACTGCGCGCGGGCACGGTCATCCGCGCTGAGGGCGCTGTCGTCGATCCAGTTGCGCGTCTGCTTTTGCCAGCTCAAGTAGGCCTGCAGGCTGCGCCGATACAGCGGATTGAGCTTCCAGGTGGGGTCGGCGAAGCGCTTGTCGTGAGGGTTGGGCTCATGCACCGTTTCACCCAGCAACACGCGGCCCAGTTGGCCGCCCAGGGCCAGGGCGTGGCGTGCGCTGTGCACCGGGTTGCGCAGGCCATGGGCCGCGACGGTGCGCAGGGTTGACAGCAGGTCCCGGCCGCGCAGGCCGGTGATCGCATTTTGCGCATTGATGAACGCAGCAGGGGTGGGCGCCGGGTTCGTCACGGGTCTTTCTCGCATGAGCCAACACTCCTTCGTCAAGCCATCAAGAGGCACGCCAATTCAGAACCATAGTCGGTTCCTGGCAAGTTGCGCGGCGGTGCGATCCTTCACACCGCCGGTCGCGGATGTATCACGGCGCGCAGGCGCTCTTCTTCGAGAAACTTCATGATGATCGGCGCTACGGCTTCAGCCCGGGTGATCAGGAACAAATGGCCATCGTCGATGATGTGCAACTGCGCATTGGGGATGCGCCAGGCGAGCATGCGCATGTTGACCAGCGGGATCAGCGGGTCGTCGTCCCCGGCCAGCACCAAGGTGGGCTGACGGATCTTGTGCAGCCAATGGATGCTGGTCCAGCCCAACCCCGCGAACAGTTGCCAGTAATAACCGAGCTTGCCGGCCGAGCGCACTTTGCTGGCATGTTCGGCGGCCAGCTTGGCGTCGCGGCGGAACGATCCGCCGTAGATCATCGGTGCTATGCGCACCACATGGGACGGCTGGATGTAACGGCGCGGGCTGGCCATCAGCCACAGCACTTTCGGTTTGCCCGGCACCATCACTGCACCCGCCGCCGTGGCGGCCAGGATCAGTTTCTTGCAACGCTCCGGGTAGTCATAGGCGAACTGCTGCGCCAGTGCTCCGCCCCAGGACACGCCCACCACGCTCACTTGGCCATAATCGAGGTAATCGAGCATGCGCGCCGTGAGCTTGGCCAGGCCGGGGAAGCGATAGGGCCGGTTGGGCGTGGAAGAACCGCCCACGCCCGGCACGTCGAAGGCGATGACCTCCAGGTCCGGGTCCAGGGCCTGGACGAACGGGAACACCAGCTCCAGGTTGGCGCCGATGCCGTTGAAGATCAGCAGCGGCGTCAGGTGCGGCTTGCCCGGTCGCACCGCCGTGCGGATGGCTTGGCCGTCCAGGTCGATGGTGCGGAAGATGAACGGTTGCGGCATGTTCAAGCCCTGTGAAGTACGACAGCCGGAATGCAGTCAGTGTGGGAGGGGGCTTGCCCTCGATGCAGGCGGCGCGGTGTATCTGTTACACCGCTATCGGGGGCAAGCCCCCTCCCACATTTGATCCCCATTTCAATCAATAAGTCTGTGTTCTCAGCGCTCATGCACATAAGTGCCCGGCGCTGCTTCGGCTGCGGTGTAGGTTTTGTTTCCCAGAGCAGTCGGCGCCTTCTTCAACTTGCCCGCCCGTTCCGCCTGCCAGGCCTGCCAGTGCAGCCACCACGAATCCGTGTGCTTGGTCGCATTTTCCTGCCACTCCAGCGCATTGCCCGCCAAACCGTCGCTGGTCTGGTAACGCGACTTGGGGTTGCCCGGCGGGTTGAGGATGCTCTGGATATGCCCGCTGCTGGACAGCACGAACTCCACCTTGCCGCCAAACAATTGCGCCGACTTGTAGCAGGACTGCCAGGGCGTGATGTGGTCGTTGGTGCCGGCCAGGGAATAGATATCGGCCGTGACTTGCTTGAGGTCGATGGGCGTGCCGCACACTTCCAGGGCGTTGGCGCGCACCAGTGGATTGTTCTTGAACAGCTCGATCAGGTCGCCATGGAAGGCGGCCGGCAGGCGCGTGGTGTCGTTGTTCCAGAACAGAATGTCGAACACCGGCGGCTCGTTGCCCAGCAGGTAGTTGTTGACCCAGTAATTCCAGATCAAGTCGTTGGGTCGCATCCAGGCAAACACCTTGGCCATGTCGCGGCCTTCCAGCACGCCGGCCTGATAGGAATGGCGCTTCGCCGCTTCCAGGGTCTGTTCATCGACGAACAGCGCCACCTGGGTGTCCAGCGTGGTATCCAGCACGCTTACCAGCAACGTCAGGGCATTGACCTTTTTTTCGCCCAGCGCGGCGTAGTGGCCCAGCAGCGCGGTGCAGGTGATGCCGCCGGAGCAAGCGCCGAGCATGTTCACGTCCTTGCTGCCGGTAATTGCCGTGATCACATCGACCGCTTCCTTGAGCGCCTCGATATAGGTCGACAGGCCCCACTCGCGCTGGGCCTTGGTCGGGTTGCGCCAACTGACAATAAAGGTCTGCTGCCCGTTGCGCAGGCAGAAACGCGCCAGGCTCTTATCCGGGCATAAGTCGAACACATAGAATTTGTTGATCTGCGGCGGTACCACCAGCAGCGGGCGTTCGTGCACCTGTTCGGTGATCGGCCTGTACTGGATCAGCTCCAGCACGTCATTGCGAAACACCACGGCGCCGTCGGTGGTGCCCAGGGTTTTGCCCACTTCGAAGGCGCCCATGTTGACCTGGCTCGGCATGCCGCCGTTGTGCACCATGTCCTTGGCCAGGTGGGACAGGCCATCGAGCAGGCTCTTGCCGCCGGTTTCAAAGAAGCGTTTGACCGCCGCCGGGTTGGCCGCGCTGTTGGTGGGCGCCATGGCTTCGGTCATCAGGTTGATCACGAAGTGGCCACGGCTGATGTCCTGTTCCGACAGATTGCTGTCGCCGATCCAGTCGTGCAGTTCCTTGCGCCACGCCAGGTAAGTCTGCAGGTAGCGCTTGTAGAGCGGGTTCTGGCTCCAGGCCGGGTCTTGGAAGCGACGGTCGTCACTCTCCGGCACCAGCGCCGATTTGCCGAACATCACGTTCTTGAGTTCCACCCCGAAATGGGCGACGTGTTTGACGCTGTGTAACGGTTGCTTGATGGCTTGGGTCAGCACCATCTTCGCCGAGGCCAGTAAATCCTTTTTGCGTAACGCGATGATCGGGTTCAGCCCCAGGGTGTTTTCCGAGGCCTGGCGTTTCAAGTCATCGTTGTTCTTGTTACTCATCTACGACGCTCCATTGTCCGAAAGACGAGTACCGGCGATTGCTGCGCACCCATTTCGATACACGACACCAGCCTGGTACTGCGACTCGGGTGACCGTTGATACCGCATCGTCAAATGCAGGGAACTTGCCAGTTCCATTGGTTACCCGAGTTTAATTTTTTTCGCAAGCGGGCCAATCATTGGCCACCAGACAGGGCATTCAAGCAGATGAAATTAGAAAATGCCCTCTAAAGCGCAAGACGCCTGCGCTAGAGCATCAGCCGCACGACCGACTGGTTCGGGTCGCGGGTTTTTCCGGCCGCTTTGAGTTCGTCCAGGTAATCAGCCCACAGCGCGTCCTGACGCACGGCCAGCTGATAAAGGTAATCCCAGGTGAACAGTCCGCTGTCATGGCCGTCGTCGAAGGTTAATTTCAGTGCGTACTGGCCGGCCGGTTCCAGCTTGATCAACTTAACGTTGAGCTTGCCGAATTGCAGGATGGGTTTGCCGTGGCCCTGGACCTCGGCGGAAGGCGAATGTACGCGTAGGAATTCGGCGGGCAGTTGGTAAGTTTCGTCCGGGCCGTAAGTCAGGCCAAGGGTGTTGGAGGTTTTGTGCAGGTTTACAGCGGTAGGAAATTTCGACATTGGAGGAGACCTTGGTTACAAGCTGTAAGCTACAAGCTTCAAGTTGAGCAGATCAACTTGCCGCTTGTAGCTTACAGCTTGCGCTTTACAGAATGTAGCGCGACAGGTCTTCGTTCTGCGCCAATTCGCCCAAATGGCTGTTGACGTAATCCGCGTCGATCTTGATCGCTTCGCCATTCTGCAAACCTGCCATGTCGCCGGCGCTGAACGACACTTCTTCGAGCAAGCGTTCCAGCAGGGTGTGCAGGCGACGGGCACCGATGTTCTCGGTCTTCTCGTTGACCTGCCAGGCAATCTCCGCCAGGCGCTTGATACCGTCGGCCTGGAATTCGATGCCCAGGCCCTCGGTTTTCAACAACTCACGGTATTGCTCGGTCAGCGAGGCATGCGGCTCGCTGAGGATGCGCTCGAAGTCGCCCGGGGTCAGCGCCTTTAGTTCCACGCGGATCGGCAGACGGCCTTGCAGCTCCGGCACCAAGTCGCTTGGCTTGCTCAGGTGGAAAGCACCGGAGGCGATAAACAGGATGTGGTCGGTCTTGACCATGCCCAGCTTGGTGTTGACCGTGCAGCCCTCGATCAGCGGCAGCAGGTCGCGCTGTACACCCTCGCGAGACACATCGACACCGCCGGAATTGCCGCGCTTGGCCACCTTGTCGATCTCATCGATAAACACGATGCCATGTTGCTCGACCGCTTCCAGGGCCTTGGCCTTGAGTTCTTCCTCGTTCACCAGGCGCCCGGCTTCTTCGTCGCGCACCAGTTTCAGCGCTTCCTTCACCTTGAGCTTGCGGCTTTTCTTCTTGCCCTTGCCCATGTTGGCGAACAGGTTCTGCAACTGGCTGGTCATTTCTTCCATGCCCGGTGGCGCGGAAATATCGACGCCGGACACTTCGGCGACTTCGATCTCGATTTCCTTGTCGTCCAGCTGGCCTTCACGCAGTCGCTTGCGAAACAGCTGACGGGTGTTGGAGTCGGACGACGGCGCGGCATCTTCATTGAAACCCATGCGTGCCGGTGGCAGCAGGGCGTCGAGGATGCGTTCTTCGGCGGCGTCTTCGGCGCGGTGGCTGACCTTGGTCACTTCCTGTTCGCGCAGCATCTTCAGGGCGGCATCGGCCAAGTCGCGAATGATCGATTCGACGTCGCGGCCCACGTAGCCCACTTCGGTGAACTTGGTGGCTTCGACCTTGATGAACGGGGCATTGGCCAACTTGGCCAGACGCCGGGCGATTTCGGTTTTACCGACGCCGGTCGGACCGATCATCAGGATGTTCTTCGGCGTTACTTCAACGCGCAGTTCTTCGGGCAGTTGCATCCGGCGCCAGCGGTTGCGCAGCGCAATGGCGACGGCGCGCTTGGCATCGTCCTGGCCGATGATATGGCGATTGAGTTCGTGGACGATTTCGCGGGGAGTCATGGACATAATGTTTGGCGGCCTCAAGCGGGAATAAGCCTAGGGCTTACTCGGCGAGGTCCTGCTCCTCAATGGTCTGGTTGTGGTTGGTGAACACGCAGATATCGCCGGCGATACCCAGGGCGGTCTCGACGATTTCACGGGCCGACAGGTCGGTTTTCTTCAACAGCGCGCTGGCCGCAGCTTGTGCATAGCCGCCACCGGAACCCATGGCGATCAGGCCATGCTCGGGTTCAACCACATCGCCGTTGCCGGTGATGATCAAGGACGCGTCTTTGTTGGCGACCGCCAGCATGGCTTCGAGGCGGCTGAGGGAGCGGTCGGTGCGCCATTCTTTGGCGAGTTCGACGGCGGCGCGCACCAGGTGGCCCTGGTGTTTTTCGAGCTGGCCTTCGAAACGCTCGAACAGGGTGAAGGCGTCGGCGGTAGCGCCTGCGAAGCCGGCGAGCACCTGGCCGTGGTACAGGCGACGCACTTTCTTGGCGTTGCCTTTCATCACGGTATTACCCAGGGAAACCTGGCCGTCGCCGCCCATGACGACTTTGCCGTGGCGACGTACTGAAACGATGGTGGTCAAGGGGAGAGTCTCCACGCAGCGGGGCGAAAATGCCCTGATGGAAACTCATATGGGGGTGGCGAGAAGGATTTCAACCGTAGGACAGTACGGCGGACGAGTGGTGTTTATTGGTCTGCCACTCATTCCAGAACACCACAGAACCCATTGTGGGAGGGGGCTTGCCCCCGATGACGGGCTGCCTGCCAACGAATACGTTGACTGATAGACCGCTATCGGGGGCAAGCCCCCTCCCACATTTTGATGGTTGTTAAACTTGGATCAGCGGCTCTGGCGCTGTTGTAACAGCAGGTTGCTAAAGCCGGCCCCAGCCAATTGTTTCTGCGCCACGGTCAACTGTTCGCGGTTGCTGAACGGGCCCACCAGCACGCGATACCAGGTCGCGTCCTTCACGGTGCCAGACTCCACCGTCACCGCTTGGCCCAGCAGAATGATCTGTGCCCGCACGCGATCGGCATCCGCCTGTTTCGGGAACGAGCCCGCCTGCAGGAAGAACTTGGTCACCGGGGCGGCCTTGGTCGCGGCCACCGGCGGCGCGGGCGGCGGGGTGATTCCAGCCAGCGCGGCCTGGGCGCGCGCGGTGTCGATTTTCGCCGCTTCCGCAGGCGTTACCGGTGTGGTCGGCACTTGCGGCGTCGGCAGGGTTTTCTCCGGCACGGCGTCGGGCGGCACGATGACTTCCGATTCCGGCAGCAGCGTGTAGAAGTCGTACTTGGGCTTCACCGGTGCGGTCGGGCTCGGCGCCGTCTTGTTGGCCTCGGCGATTTTCGTGGCCTTCTGCTGCTCCTGTTTGACGCGCTTGACGTCATCGCCCTGGCCGGGCTCCAGCTTCATCAGGAAGACCACGAATGCGCCGACCGTGAGGCCGATGGCCATCCACAGCCAACCCGGGATCGGCTGCTTGGCCGGGGCCTGGTAGCGGCTGGCGCCGCGCTTGGGTGCAGGTTTTTTCTTGGCGGCCAACTTACATGCGCTCCAGTGTTTCCAGGCCCAACAGCTCCAGGCCTTGCTTGAGGGTCCGTCCCGCCAGTGCGGCGAGGCGCAGGCGACTTTGCTTCTGGGCTTCGTCGTCTGCGCTGAGGATCGGGCAGTTCTCGTAGAAGCTGGAGAACAGGCCGGCCACTTCGTACAGGTAGGTGCAGAGGATATGCGGCGTGCCTTTCTCGCCGACGCTGTTCAGCACTTCGCCGAACTGCGCAAGCTTGGCGGCCAGTTCCTGCTCATGGGGCGCGTCCAGCACGATCTGGCCTTCGACTTCGCTGAAGTCCTTGCCCAGTTTACGGAACACACCGGCCACGCGGGTGTAGGCGTAGAGCAGGTACGGCGCGGTGTTGCCTTCGAAGTTGAGCATCAGGTCGAAGTTGAAGCTGTAGTCGCTGGTGCGGTGCTTGGACAGGTCGGCGTATTTCACCGCGCCAATCCCCACCACGCGGGCGATGTTGCGCAGGTCGGCCTCGGCCAGCTCGGGGTTCTTTTCCTTGACCAGGTTGTAGGCGCGTTCCTGGGCTTCGGTCAGCAGGTCGATCAGCTTCACGGTGCCGCCGTCGCGGGTCTTGAACGGGCGACCATCGGCGCCGTTCATGGTGCCAAAACCCATGTGTTCCATGTGCATCGGGTGGGTGACGAAGCCGGCGCGGCGCGCCACTTCGAACACTTGCTGGAAGTGCAGGGCCTGGCGCTGGTCAACGAAATACAGCGCACGGTCGGCCTTGAGCACGCCGCTGCGGTAGCGCACGGCGGCCAGGTCGGTGGTGGCGTAGAGATAACCGCCATCGGCCTTGACGATGATCACCGGCAGCGGCTCGCCATCGGCGGTCTTGAATTCTTCCAGGAACACGCACTGCGCGCCGTTGCTCTCGACCAGCAGCCCCGCGGCCTTGAGGTCGTTGACCACGTTGATCAGGTCGTCGTTGTAGGCGCTTTCGCCCATCACATCGGCCATGGTCAACTTGACGTTGAGCAGCTCGTAGATTTCCTGGCAGTGGGACAGCGAGATGTCGCGAAAGCGCCCCCACAGTTCCAGGCATTCCTTGTCGCCCGCCTGCAGCTTGACCACCAGGCTGCGCGCACGGTCGGCAAATTCTTCGGATTCGTCGAAGCGCTTCTTGGCGGCGCGGTAGAAGTTTTCCAGGTCGGCCAGTTCGTTGCTGGTGATCGGGTTTTCCTGCAGGTACGCCATCAGCATGCCGAACTGGGTACCCCAGTCGCCCACGTGGTTCTGACGGATGACGGTGTCGCCGAGAAACTCCAGCACCCGCGCCACGCCGTCGCCAATGATGGTCGAGCGCAGGTGACCAACGTGCATCTCCTTGGCCAGGTTCGGTGCCGACAGGTCGATGACCACGCGCTGGCTGTCGCCGGCCTTGTGTGCGCCGATGTTGGCGTCGGCCAGGGCAGCATCCAGGCGCGCGGCCAGGGCCTGGGTGTTCTGGAAGAAGTTGATAAAGCCTGGGCCGGCGATTTCGGCCTTGGTGACACTGGCGTCAGTCGGTAGCGCGGCGATGATTTTTTCCGCCAGGTCGCGCGGCTTCATGCCGGCCGGCTTGGACAGCATCATCGCGATGTTGCTGGCGAAGTCGCCGTGGGTCTTGTCGCGGGTGTTCTCCACCTGGATCGCCGGCGACAGGCCTTCAGGCAACACACCTTCGTTGACGAGTTGGGTGAGGGCTTGTTGGATCAGCTGGCGAATGGTGTCTTTCATGGTGTTCTCTTTCGACCGCAAGCGGCGGCGCGCGATGCGCAGGTGGAAAAACTGGGCATTATCCGTGGCGAGGGCGGGCTTGCCAACCGTTCCGGACCTGTGGAGCTGTTTAAGGCAGTTGTGCCCCCTGTAGGAGCGAGCTTGCTCGCGAAAAACCTGAGGGCGCCGCGTTTATCCAGGATAAACGCAGTGTCCTTGAGTTCTTCGCGAGCAAGCTCGCTCCTACAGTGGACGGCTTAATACAAATCGACCGGGTCTACATCCAGCGACCATCGCACCTGTCGCCCGCTGGGCATTTGCTCCAGAGCAAGCAACCAGCTACTTAGTAGCCGATGCAGCGGTGCGCGGGACGTTGCCTGCAAGAGTAGCTGAGCCCGATAGCGCCCGGCACGGCGTTCCATGGGGGCGGGCACCGGGCCGAGCAGTTCGATGCCGCTCAGACTCAGTTCGGCAAGCAAACGTTCGGCAGCGCTGCAGGCCTCGTCGAGAAAACCTTCGGCCTGGCCCGGCTTGTGCGCCTCGGCGCGCAGCAATGCCAGGTGCGCAAACGGCGGCAGCCCGGCGGCGCGGCGTTCGCTCAGCGCCTGCTCGGCGAAGGCAAAGTAACCTTGTTCGGTCAGTTGAATCAGCAGTGGGTGGTCGGCCAGGTGCGTCTGGATAATCACCCGGCCCGGCTCTTCGGCACGCCCGGCACGGCCGGCGACCTGCACGATCAGTTGCGCCATGCGCTCGCTGGCGCGGAAGTCACCGGAGAACAAGCCACCGTCGGCATCCAGGATCGACACCAGGGTCACCCGTGGGAAGTGATGCCCTTTGGCGAGCATCTGCGTGCCGACCAGAATGCACGGCTGGCCCTTCTGGATGGTGGCGAACAATTGGTTCATCGCGTCCTTGCGCGAGGTGCTGTCGCGGTCGACCCGCAGCACCGGGTAATCCGGGAACAGGATGCCCAGGCGCTCTTCGGCGCGCTCGGTGCCCGCGCCGACCGGGCGCAAGTCGACCTTGCCGCATTGCGGGCAGTGGCGCGGCACGCGCTCGACATGGCCGCAGTGGTGGCAGCGCAATTCGCCGTGGCGCTGGTGCACGGTCATGCGCGCATCGCAGCGCTCGCATTCGGACATCCAGCCACAGTCATGGCACAACAGCGTCGGCGCAAAGCCGCGGCGGTTGAGAAACACCAAAACTTGCTGGCCGGCGGCCAGGGTCTGGCCGATGGCTTGCTGCATCGGGCCGGAAATGCCGCTGTCCAGGGGCCGGCTTTTTACGTCCAGGCGCAGGAAACGCGGTTGTTTGGCGCCACCTGCGCGCTCATTCAGGCGCAGCAGGCCATAACGACCGGTGTAGGCGTTGTGCAGGCTTTCCAGGGAGGGCGTCGCCGAACCCAGCACAATCGGGATGTCTTCCTGGCGCGCGCGCACCAGCGCCAGGTCGCGGGCGTGGTAACGCAGGCCTTCCTGCTGTTTATAGGAGCCGTCGTGCTCTTCGTCGATGATGATCAGCCCCGGATTTTTCATCGGCGTGAACAGCGCCGAGCGGGTGCCGATAATAATGTCGGCTTCGCCGTCCCTTGCCGCCAGCCACGACTCCAGGCGCTCACGGTCGTTGACCGCCGAGTGCACCAGGGCGATGCGCGCGTTGAAGCGCTGTTCGAAACGCGCCAGGGTTTGCGGGCCGAGGTTGATCTCCGGGATCAGCACCAGCGCCTGTTTGCCGGCTTGCAGGGTTTCGCGGATCAACTGCAAATAGACTTCGGTCTTGCCGCTGCCGGTGACGCCGGCCAGCAGGAACGCGTGGAAGCTGTCGAACCCGGCGCGGATCGCTTCATACGCGGCCCGTTGCTCGGGGTTCAGCGGCAGCTCCGGTTGCGCCAGCCAGTGTTCGTGACGCGGGTCGGGGGCATGCTTGCGGATTTCCACCTGCACCAAGCCTTTGGCGAGCAGCAGGTCGAGGCTGTCCTTGCTCAGCATCAGCTTGCTCAACAACTGATGGGCGACGCCATGGGGATGCTGGGCCAGGGTTGCCAGGGCTTCACGCTGGCGCGGGGCGCGGGCGATGCGTGGGTCATCGAGGCGGGCGCCGGGCGTCATCGACCAGAAACGCTCCTGGCGCGCTTCGGCCAGTTCGCCCTGGCGCAGCAGCACCGGCAACGCCCAGCTCAGGGTATCGCCGAGGCTGTGCTGGTAATACTGCGCGGTCCACAGGCACAGTTTGAACAACGCGGGCGGCAGCGGCGGTGTGGCGTCGAGGATGGCGATGGCCGGCTTGAGCTTTTCGGCGGGCACTTCGCTGTGGTCGGTGACTTCCACCAGGATGCCGATCATTTCCCGGCGCCCGAACGGCACACGCACACGCATGCCGGGCTCCAATTGCGCACGCGGCACGCCGGCCGGGGCCCGGTAATCGAACAGGCGGCGCAGGGGCGAGGGCAGGGCTAGGCGCAAAATGGCGTCGGGCACGCGGGGAGTCTCATATGAAAACAGGCGGTGGTGCAGGGGCGCGAGACTAGCAGACCGGCGGCACGGGTGTCCCGTCTCTGGCACTGCACATGAGCAGTGGCGCGCCAGTATTTCTGATGAAAGGGAGTTTTCGGCCGTCAGCGCCGCTTGCGCGAATACAAAGGTCTGGTAGAATCCGCGGCCTAATTACGTGCGGTATTCGACAATAGTGTCGAGTGGCGGCACGCTAGCCCGAGGAAGTGCCATGAAAGCCGATATCCATCCAGCGTACGAAACCATCGAAGTAACCTGCAGCTGCGGCAACAAGTTCGAAACTCGTTCGAACCTGTGCAAGCCACTGGGTACTGACGTATGCAACGAGTGCCACCCGTTCTACACCGGTAAGCAGAAAACTCTGGACACCGGCGGCCGTGTACAGCGCTTCGCAGATCGCTTTGGTGCTTTCGGCAAGAAGCCTGCTGCTACTCCAGCAGAGTAAGGCGCAAAAGCCTTATGGGCTTTTACCCGCTGTTGAAAAAGGCGTCCCTTGTGGGCGCCTTTTTTGTGCCTGGGATTTGGCTTTGCGCCGCCCAGGCCCAGGCGTTTTGCCCCGCACCAGCGGCCGTGACGCGTGTCGAGGTGCAGCGCGTGGTAGATGGCGACACCGTGCGCCTCACCGATGGCCGCAGCGTGCGCATGATCGGTCTCAACGCCCCGGAGACCGCAAAGAAGGGGCGCCCTGACGAACCGTTTGCCATCGCCGCTCGCCAGCGGTTGCAGGCTTTGGTGGAGGCCAGTGAGGGGCGCGTCGGCTTGGTGCCGGGCCGCGAGGCCAAGGATCGCTATGGGCGAACGCTGGCACACCTCTATGGTGCCAACGGCGCAAACCTCGAAGCCCAATTACTGGCAGAGGGCCTCGGTTATCAGGTGGGCGTCGCGCCCAACGTCGACCTCGTTGCCTGCCAGCAGGCCGCTGAAAACACCGCACGGCGGGCCGGGTTGGGTTTATGGCGGCAATCGCCGGTGCAATCAGTGGCCCAACTCAAGCGGTCCGGCTTCGCCCTGGTCAGCGGCCGGGTCAGCAAGATCGAACGCAATCGCGGCGCAATCTGGATCGAGTTACAAGGCCCACTGGTATTACGCATTGCACCCGATCTGGCCCGCCAATTCGACCCAGGCCTGCTCAGTGGTCTGAAAGGCAAGACAATCGAGGCGCGGGGCTGGGTGCAGGACCGCTCTGGTCGTGGAGCGCTTAAAGGTGGTCAGGCACGTTGGCTGCTGCCAATCACCGACCCCGGCATGCTCAAAATAACGATTTAATAAAAAATTGTAGACATTTTTTAATTCGATTGTGAACAGTCAAGCCCTTGTATCCCGTGGCTTTAGACTAAAGTACGCCGCTGCAGGGCCTTGACACCTGTGACTGACCAGTCTTGTAGGGGCTTTGCGACACGCGTATCCTCGGCGGTCCGTCGACCAACAGTAAAAGCGGAATGCCGATATGTCTGATTTGAAAACTGCCGCTCTCGAATATCATGCCAATCCTCGTCCAGGGAAGCTGAGTGTAGAGCTCACCAAAGCCACTGCCACCGCCCGTGACCTGTCGCTGGCCTACAGCCCTGGCGTTGCCGAGCCCGTACGTGAAATCGCCCGCGACCCTGAGCTGGCGTACAAGTACACCGGCAAAGGCAACCTGGTTGCAGTGATTTCTGATGGCACCGCGATTCTGGGCCTGGGTAACCTCGGCCCATTGGCCTCCAAGCCGGTCATGGAAGGCAAGGGCGTGCTGTTCAAGCGTTTTGCCGGCATCGACGTTTTCGACATCGAAGTCGACTCCGAAAGCCCGCAGGCCTTCATCGACACCGTCAAGCGCATCTCCATCACCTTTGGTGGCATCAACCTGGAAGACATCAAGGCACCTGAGTGCTTCGAGATCGAAAAGGCTCTGATCGAGCAGTGCGACATCCCGGTATTCCACGATGACCAGCACGGCACCGCAATCGTTACCGCGGCCGGCATGATCAACGCCCTGGAAATCGCCGGCAAAACCCTGGCCGAGGCGAAAATCGTCTGCCTGGGCGCCGGCGCCGCTGCTATTTCCTGCATGAAGCTGATCATCAGCATGGGCGCCAAGCTGGAAAACATCTACATGGTCGACAGCAAGGGCGTGATCCAGTCCGAGCGTACCGACCTGAACCAGTACAAGGCGATGTTTGCCCACCCGTCCTCCAAGCGCACCCTGGCTGATGCCCTCGACGGCGCTGACGTGTTCGTCGGCCTGTCCGGCCCGAACCTGCTGAGCGCTGAAGGCCTGAAGTCGATGGCGCCGAACCCGATCGTGTTCGCCTGCTCCAACCCGGACCCGGAAATCTCGCCGGAACTGGCCCACGCCACCCGCAGCGACGTGATCATGGCCACCGGCCGTTCGGACTACCCGAACCAGGTCAACAACGTACTGGGCTTCCCGTTCATCTTCCGTGGTGCCCTGGACGTTCGCGCCAAGCGCATCAACGAAGAAATGAAAGTAGCAGCCGCCAACGCCCTGCGTGAACTGGCCAAGCTGCCGGTGCCGCAGGATGTATGCGACGCCTACGGTGGCGCCAAGCTGGAATTCGGTCGTGAGTACATCATTCCCAAACCAATGGACAAGCGCCTGATCACCCTGATCTCCGATGCCGTGGCCAAGGCCGCAATCGAGACCGGTGTGGCAACCCTGCCGTATCCGAAGAACTACCCGCTGCAAAGCGTGGATGATGTGTTCAACGGCTAAGCCGTTGTAGCGCACCCACAAAAAAGCCCCGGCTCTCGCGAGTCGGGGCTTTTTTTGTGGCTGGTGATTTACATGAAGCCTGTGAAGATCCAAATGTGGGAGGGGGCTTGCCCCCGATTGCAGACTGTCAGCCAATGAACTGGGTGACTGACACACCGCTATCGGGGGCAAGCCCCCCCCACATTTTGTTCGCTGTTGGCTTTAGAACAGATCGATCGGCGCACCTTCATCCGCCGGCAGCGGGCTGCCCGGCACTACGCCATTGCCCAGCTCGTTGACCGATGGCGGCGTGTCTTCGCTCTTGAACAGCTCGAAGTAGGCGTTCGGCGTGCTTGGCGAGGCGGCGCGGCCACTGACCGGGTCGATGCGCAGGCTGAGAATGCCTTCCGGTTCCGGCTGGGTGTGCAGCGGCTTGTCCTTCAGGGCCGCGCCCATGTAGCTCATCCAGATCGGCAGCGCGACGGTGCCGCCGAACTCGCGACGGCCCAGGCTTTCGGGCTGGTCGTAACCGGTCCATACGGTTGTCACGTAGTCGCCGTTGTAGCCGGAGAACCAGGCATCCTTGGATTCGTTGGTGGTACCGGTCTTGCCGGCGATGTCCGCGCGGCCCAGAGCCAGTGCGCGCCGGCCGGTACCCTTCTTGATCACGTCCTGCAGGATGCTGTTGAGAATATAGGTGGTGCGGCCATCCACGATGCGCTCAGCCACCGCCGGTGCCCGTGGCTCGGTCGATGCGGGCGCGTTTGCGGCAGGCGTCGTGCCAGGCGTCGGCTCGATGGTGATGCCTCCGTTGCTCGGTGCGGCGAGGCCATCGGTTGCCGCCACGCCATTGACCACATCGCCCGGTACCCGTGGCGGGTTGGCGGTGAACAGCGTGTCGCCATTGCGGCTTTCGATCTTGTCGATCAGGTACGGCGAAATCTTGTAACCGCCGTTGGCAAAGGTGCTCCAGCCGGTGGCGATTTCCATTGGCGTGAGGGTCGCGGTGCCCAGGGCCAGAGACAGGTTCGGCGGCAGGTCGGACTTGGCGAAGCCAAAGCGGGTCATGTAGTCGATGGTCTTGCCCACGCCCATCGCCTGCAGCAGGCGGATCGACACCAGGTTGCGCGACTTGTACAGCGCCTCGCGAATGCGGATGGGGCCGAGGAAGGTGTTGGTGTCGTTCTTCGGGCGCCAGACCTTGTCCAGGTATTCGTCGACAAACACGATCGGTGCATCGTTGACCAGGCTCGCGGCGGTGTAGCCGTTATCCAGTGCGGCGCTGTAGATAAATGGTTTGAAGCTCGAGCCCGGCTGGCGCTTGGCCTGGATGGCGCGGTTGTAGTTGCTCTGCTCAAAGGCGAAGCCGCCGACCAGCGAACGGATCGCACCATTTTGCGGGTCGAGGGACACCAGGGCGCCCTGAGCGACCGGTACCTGGCTGAATTTCAGGCTGTCATCCGCCTGGCGCTGCACGCGGATCAAGTCACCTACCTGCGCCACGTCGGACGGCTGCTTGGGCATCGGGCCCATGCTGTTGGTATTCAGGAACAGACGTGCCCATTTCATGCTGTCCCATGCCACATGCGCTTCGCCGGTGCGTGTCAGCACTTGCACGCCATCCTTCTGCACCTGAGTGACGATGGCCGGCTCCAGGCCACTGATGGAGCGCTGTTTGCCCAGCTCGGTGGTCCAGGCGCTCAGGGTCTTGCCCGGCAGGCGCGATTCAGGGCCGCGGTAGCCGTGGCGCTGGTCATAGGCGATCAGGCCGGAATGCAGCGAATTGTTGGCAATTTCCTGCAGGTTGCTCGGAACGGTCGTAGTGACACGGAAACCCTCGGTGTAGGCCTCGCTGCCATACCGGCCGACCATCTCGGCACGGGCCATTTCGGCGATGTAGGGCGCGTTCACTTCCGGCGTAGGCACGTGGTAGCTGGCGTTCAACGGCTCGGCCACGGCGCTCTCGTAAGCGGCCTGGTCGATCTTGCCGAGCTTGTACATGCGCCCCAGGATCCAGTCGCGACGCTCCTTGCTGCGCGCCGGGTTGGCCAGGGGGTTGAAACGCGACGGTGCCTTGGGCAGGCCGGCAATCATCGCCATCTGCGCCAGGCTGGCGTCTCGAATCGACTTGCCGTAGTACACCTGGGAAGCCGCCTCGATACCGTAGGCGCGGTTGCCCAGGTAGATCTTGTTGACGTAGAGCTCGAGGATTTCGTCCTTGGTCAACTGACGTTCGATCTGCAACGCCAGCAGGATCTCGGTGGCCTTGCGTGAAAAACTGCGCTCGCTGGTGAGGAAGAAGTTCTTCGCCACCTGCATGGTGATGGTGCTGCCGCCGGATTGAATGTGTCCGCTTTTTACCAGCTGCGTGGCTGCACGCACCAGGCTGCTGGGGTCGACGCCGTAGTGGTTGGCGAAGTTATCGTCTTCGGCCGACAGCAATGCGCTGATGAAATTGGGTGGAATGTCGGCGAAACGGATCGGGGTGCGGCGCATTTCGCCGAATTCCGCGATCAGTTTTTCATCGCTGCTGTAGACCCGCAAAGGAATCTGCAACTGGATACTTCTGAGGGCCTCTACGGAGGGCAAACCCGGACTAAGGTAGAGGTAGGCCCCGCTGAGTACGAGCAGCAGCCCGCAGACGATCGCGACAATGGAGTACCCGAAAAACTTCAGCAGACGAATCAAGGCTTTTGGATTTCCAGAGAAAAGAAAGAGTTACGCGTCGGGGCATGCATGGCAAACGATGGATCGACCCGGGCAGCAGATAAAAAGCGGGAAAAAACGCTGGGCATTAAAGCATTTTTCGCCTTCGGGCGTCATTGGCGCGGCTCAAACAAGTCGACCGAGTGCACGCTGCCCGGCGGCAATCAGGCGGTATGACAGGCAAAGCTTTAGGGAGTTTTATGGGAAAGGGATTTTTCAGGCGAAAACTCGACGTCGCCCTCGGCGTCGACATCAACGATCAAGGTATCAGGCTGGTCGAGTTGGGCCGTTCGGCACACGGGTTCAGCATTCAGGGGTATGCCGCTCAGTCGTTGCCGGCGCATGCGATGGTCGATGGCACGTTGCTTGACCTGGAAGGGGTGGGGCGCGCGCTGCATCAAGCATTATCCGGGCTGCACAGTGAAGCCCGGAGTGCGGCCGTGGCGGTGTCGGGCCCTTCGGTGATTACAAGGGTGATCGACATGGACGCGAACCTCAGCGATGAAGAAATGGCCTGGCAGATACAGATGGAGGCCGACCAGTACATTCCCTATCCCTTGGACGAGGTGGCGCTGGATTTTCAGGTGCGCGGCCCGTCGCCTCAAGGAACCGGGCGGGTCGAGGTATTGCTGGCGGCGTGCTTGCGTGAACAGGTGGAGGCCCGCGAGGCGGTATTGGCCCTTGCCGGGCTGGTGACACGGGTGGTGGATGTCGAAGCGTTTGCATTAGAGCGCGCTTGCCGTCAGGATTTTGCCAGCTTCACGCCGGGTCATCGAGTCGATGACGCACAATGGGCCGCCGATGCCCAAGGGATGGGAGTGGCTTGCGGGTTGGCCCTGAGGAGTTTCGCTGGATGACACGAATCAATCTTTTGCCCTGGCGCCGGATGCTGGCGCAGCGGCGCCGCAAATATTTCCTGGCGCTGTTGCTGGCGTTTGCCTGCCTGGCGCTCGCGGCGGTGTGGCTCGCGGATCAGGTGATCGACCAGGCGATAGACCGGCAGGTCACCCGCAACGTCCGCCTGGGCGGGGAAGTCGCCGTACAGGACGCGCGAATCAAGACCATCGACGATCTGCAGGAGCGAAGCCAGCAATTGGCGCAGCGTATGAAGGTTGTGCAGGACCTGCACGACGCCCGCTCTTCCGGCGCCCGGCTGTTCGACCAATTGGCTCGCGCGATGCCCGACGGGGTCCACCTGCACGAAGTGGTCGCGAGTGGGGATACCCTCAGCATTCGCGGCAGTGCAGACAGCAACCAGGATATCGCCCAGTTGATGCGCCGGTTGGAGGCATCGCAAGGCGGTCACTCCGCACGACTCGAGCGCGTGCGGGCCGAGGGCGAGCGCGGCGATCATGAGTTTCAACTGATGGTGCGCCAGGGGGAAACCATCGAGGCGCACCCATGAGCCTGCCCAGGCTCGACTTTTCCGCACTCTCCCACAACGCTGCAACATGGCCCTGGCCTGGAAGGGCTCTGCTTGGCTGCGCGCTCGCCGGCCTGGTGCTGCTGGTCGGCGAGGTGTTGTACCTGGGGCCGTCGCGGGAGCGATTGCACGGGTTTGAGGCGCGGGAGCAGGTGCTGCAGCAGCAGCTTGACGCAAAAGCTGGCGTGGCCGCCGAGCTTGAGGCTCACACCGAGCGAGTCAGGTTGATGGAAGAGGCTGTGGCGGACCTTCAAGGGCAGTTGCCCGGCGAATCCGCAGTGCCGGCGTTGCTTGAAGACATCGCACGGCTGGCGGTTGCCAAAGGCGTTTGGGTCGAGAACGTCGAAGTGCTGGAGCAGGCGTCGCTGCCGTTCCATGTCGAGCAGCCCTTGAGGATGGGCGCGACCGGGGCGTATCACGACTTGGCGGCGTTCGTCAGTGCCCTTGGCGGCTTGCCGCGCATCGTCACGGTGCATGACCTGGCGCTGCGGCCTGAGGGTGCGCTGTTACGTCTTGACCTGCTGGCCAAGACCTATCGAAGCACGGCCCAGGCAGGCAAAGCGTCCCGGGCAGTCGTCCCGGCTCCGCGCTTTGTCTATGACTCATCTTCCCTGCGTGACCCGTTCCAGCTCCTGGCCTTGCAACCGGATCACACACCTGGGCGACCAGTGCTTGCACCGGATCTCACTCGGCCCCGCGGGCCGCTGGAGGGCATTGCCACCGACCAGTTCAACATGGTCGGCACGCTGTCGGGCGGTGGGCAAACCTTCGCGTTGCTGCGGGCCGGATCGACCGTGCATCGGCTGGCGGTCGGTGATTACCTCGGGCCGGATCATGGCCAGGTCCTGTCCATTCAGGACGGGCATGTCGAACTGGTCGAGCGCTTTCCCGATGAACAGGGCCTCTGGCTGGAGCGTCCTAGAACACTGGTGCTGAACGTCAACTCATAACGGAATCAAACAATGAAAAGGATTTTCTCGTCCTTCGGTGTGGCGCTATGGATAGCGTTCACGGCGCCGATGGCGGCTGCTGTACCCAATCGCGTCGACCTGATCCACCTGCCGCCGCCCGTAAGCCCACCTGCGGTGGGTTACACGGGCGACAAGCTGAGCCTTAATTTCCAGAACATCGCGTTGCGCGCGGCATTGCAGCAGATCGCCGACGTCGCAGGCCTCAACCTGGTGGCCGGTGACGAAGTGCAAGGCGCGATCACCCTACGGCTCAAGGATGTGCCCTGGGATCAGGCACTGGACCTGATTTTACAAGCCAAGGGTTTGGACAAACGGGTCAAGGCTGGCGTATTGCTGGTTGCTCCCGCTGATGAATTGGCCGCTCGCGAGCTGCTGACGCTGGAGGCGCGCAAGCAATTGGCTGATCTGGCGCCGTTACGCCGGGAGTTGCTGCAGGTCAATTACGCCAAGGCAGCCGACCTCGCCAAGCTGTTTCAGTCAGTGACCGGCTTTGAAGGCGCGACCGACGAGCGCGGCTCGGTGGCGGTAGACGATCGCACCAACAACATCATTGCCTATCAGACCAGTGAGCGGCTGGAAGAACTGCGGCGGATCGTGGCGCAGTTGGACGTGCCGGTGCGCCAAGTGATGATCGAGGCGCGCATCGTCGAGGCCAATGTCGATTACGACAAAAGCCTGGGGGTGCGCTGGGGCGGGCGGCTTGATCGCGGCAATTGGGGCGCCGGCGGGATCCCCAAGCCTCAGGCGGACGGTGCGCAGCCCCCCGAGAACCCACCCGGCTCACCCTTTGTCGACCTGGGGTCGCTGACCGGCACCTCTGGCCTGGGGCTGGCCTTTATCACCAACAACCTGCTGCTCGACCTCGAGCTGACCGCCATGGAAAAATCCGGCAACGGGGAAATCGTCTCACAGCCCAAGGTGGTCACCTCCGACAAGGAAACCGCGCGCATCCTCAAGGGCACCGAGATTCCCTACCAGGAATCCACGTCCCAGGGCGCGACCTCGGTGTCGTTCAAGGAAGCCTCGCTGTCACTGGAAGTCACGCCGCAGATCACCCCCGATGACCATGTGATCATGGAAGTCAGGGTCACCAAGGACGAGCCCGACTATCTGAACAAACTCAACGACGTTCCGCCGATCAAGAAAAACGAGGTCAACGCCAAGGTCCTGGTCAAGGACGGCGAGACCATTGTCATCGGCGGGGTTTTCTCCACTACCCAAAGCAAAGTGCTAGATAAAGTGCCATTTTTGGGCGATGTGCCGTATCTTGGCCGCCTTTTCCGGCGCGATGTGCGGGCGGAGAAAAAATCCGAGCTGCTGGTGTTCCTGACTCCGCGTATCATGAATAACCAGGCGATTGCTGTGAGTCGTTGATTCTGTGCGAAATTTGATTCTTGTAGGGCCGATGGGCGCTGGAAAAAGCACCATCGGCCGTTTGCTGGCCAAAGAGCTGCGCCTGCCATTCAAAGATTCCGACAAGGAAATTGAATTGCGCACGGGTGCCAATATCCCATGGATCTTCGATAAGGAAGGCGAACTGGGCTTTCGCGACCGCGAGCAGGCGATGATTGCCGAGCTGTGCGGCTGCGATGGCGTGGTATTGGCCACCGGCGGCGGCGCGGTGATGCGCGATGAAAACCGTCGCGCGCTGCACGCCGGTGGACGGGTCGTCTATCTGCACGCCTCGGTCGAGCAGCAGGTGGGTCGCACCGCCCGTGATCGCAATCGCCCATTGCTGCGCACGGCCAACCCGGAAAAAACCCTGCGAGACTTGCTTACGCTGCGCGATCCGCTATATCGGGAAATCGCCGATCTGGTGGTGGAAACCGATGAACGGCCGCCTCGAATGGTGGTGCTCGATATTCTTGAGCGCCTGCAACGACTACCACCCCGTTAAAGCCTGGCCGCAAATGCGCTATTCTCGGCGGCGCGCCATGACCTTGCGGGGTATGGCGTAGAGCCATCAGGCAGCGTCTGATCCAGACGTTACCGGTCGTCAAAACATCTTCAACGCGGGGACACATGCAGACACTTAAGGTCGATCTAGGCGAGCGCAGCTACCCGATCCATATTGGCGAAGGTCTGTTGGACCAGCCTGAACTGCTCGCACCGCATATTGCCGGTCGGCAAGTGGCGATCATCTCCAATGAAACGGTGGCGCCGCTGTATCTGGAGCGCCTGAGCCGCAGCCTGGCAGCGTATTCGGTGATCTCGGTGATCCTGCCCGACGGCGAAGCCCACAAGAACTGGGAAACCCTGCAACTGATTTTCGATGGCCTGCTGACCGCACGGCATGACCGCCGCACCACCGTGGTCGCCCTGGGCGGCGGTGTGATCGGCGACATGGCCGGCTTCGCGGCCGCCTGCTACCAGCGTGGCGTGGACTTCATCCAGGTGCCGACCACGTTGCTGTCCCAGGTCGATTCGTCGGTGGGCGGCAAGACCGGCATCAATCATCCGCTGGGCAAGAACATGGTCGGCGCGTTCTATCAGCCGCAGGCCGTGCTGATCGACACCGCGACCCTCAACACCCTGCCGCCCCGCGAGCTGTCGGCGGGCCTGGCCGAAGTCATCAAGTACGGGCTGATCTGCGATGAGCCCTTCCTGACCTGGCTGGAGGAACACATGGACGCCTTGCGCGCCCTTGACCAGGTGGCACTCACCGAAGCGATTTCCCGCTCATGCGCGGCCAAGGCGCTGGTGGTGAATGCCGACGAACGGGAGTCCGGTGTACGCGCTACCCTGAACCTGGGCCACACCTTCGGCCATGCGATTGAAACGCACATGGGCTATGGTGTGTGGCTGCATGGGGAAGCCGTAGCGGCTGGCACCGTGATGGCATTGGAGATGTCGCAGCGCCTGGGCTGGATCAGCGCCCAGGAGCGTGATCGCGGTATCCGTCTGTTCCAGCGCGCCGGTTTGCCGGTGATTCCGCCGTCTGAAATGACCGAGGCGGATTTCCTGGAACACATGGCAATAGACAAGAAAGTGATCGACGGTCGACTGCGCCTGGTGCTGTTGCGCCACATGGGCGAAGCAGTGGTGACCGACGATTATCCGAAAGAGATTCTACAGGCCACGCTGGGAGCGGATTACCGCGCCCTGGCCCAGCTCAAAGGTTAATAAGACCCGATGACTAGTTTGCATGCCGACGAGGCGTTCCTCGGCCATTACCACCTGAGCCACGACCCTTTCGCGCCTCGGGTGCCAGGTTTCAAATTCTTCCCTGCCCAGCGCAAACCGGTGCTTGGGCAACTGCACCATCTGGCGCGCTACAGCCAGTTGCTGCTGGTGGTCACGGGGCCGTTGGGCAGCGGCAAGACCTTGCTGCGCCAGGCGCTGGTCGCCAGCACCAACAAGCAATCGGTGCAGAGCGTGGTGGTCTCGGCCCGTGGTGCCGGTGATGCGGCCGGCGTATTGCGTCAGGTGGCGCAGGCGCTGGACGTCGCCAACGCCGAGCCCAACGCGATCCTCAAGCAGGTGGTGCAACTGGGCCTGACCGGCCAGGAAGTCTATCTGCTGGTGGATGACGCCGAGCAGCTCGATGAGTCCGCCCTGGAAGCGTTGTTGGCGCTGGCGGCGGGTACGCCGGAAGGTCGCCCCCATGTGTTCCTGTTTGGCGAGTCGTCGTTGATCGCCGATCTGGAGCAGATCAGCGGTGAGCAAGAGCTGTTTCACGTCATCGAATTGCAGCCGTACGAAGAGGAAGAAACCCGCGAATACCTGGCGCAGCGCCTCGAAGGTGCCGGGGCCGGTATCGAACTTTTCTCCGCTGCACAGATCTCTGATATTCACGAAAGCTCCGATGGCTGGCCTGGCAACATCAATCAGGTTGCCCGCGATGCAATGATCGAAGCCATGATTGCCAGCCGCTCCGCGGTCAAGCGTCCAAAGATGGGGTTCACTATGCCTAAGAAGCACGTATTGGCTATTTCCGCCGTTGTCGTGGTCGCTGTTGCCGCCGCCTGGTTGATCCCGGGTCGCAGCAAGGCACCGACAACCGCCGGCGCGCCAACCGAACAGGCGCAGTTGCCACTGGGCAAGCCCACGCCAAATGTCGAATTCGCCAACTCCGGCCAACCGACCAACCTGCCAATGGTCGGCCAACCTGTGATGCGCGGCCCGCTGGCGGAAGAAGCCGGTGGCATCTCCGAAGGCGACGACGGCGTGCCAGTGGAAGGCTCCAGCGCCACGCCACCCACCGTGACCACCACCGCGCCGCCTGCGGGCGTGCCAGCCGGTACGCCAGCGACGCCGGTTGCCCCCGTTGCGCCGGCCGCCAAGCCGACCCCCGCGCCGACGGTCGCCACGGCCAAGCCAGCCCCGGTCGCCAAGCCCGCTCCAGCGCCAGCGCCGGCGGCCAAGCCTGCTGAAAAGCCTGCGGCCACCGTTGCCAAGGCCGGTGCTGCTGGCAGCAGCTGGTACAGCAGCCAGCCTACCGGTAACTTCGTGGTGCAGATCCTCGGCACCAGCTCCGAGGCCAATGCCCAGGCGTTCGTCAAGGAACAGGGCGGGCAGTACCGTTATTTCAAGAAAGTGCTCAACGGCAAGCCGCTGTATGTGATCACTTACGGCAGCTTCCCAAGCCGCGCCGCAGCCGATTCCGCCATCAAGGCCTTGCCAGCGAAGGTTCAGGCTGGTAAACCTTGGCCTCGCACTGTTGCCAGCGTTCAACAAGAACTGGCAACAACTCGCTGAAGATCCGGCGGCCTTACCCAGGCCGCCCTCCCGGCACCTCAAAAAAACTACAACAGCGTGCAGCCCTGAAGGCCGCGCGCTTTGTGGTGTCTGCGTCACAGTAGCTTTTGAGTCGTAGCGGTCAGAATTAAAAAAGTTTTGACTAGCACAGCATATCGCTTTAAACCTTTCATAAATGCGACATAGATTTGCGACATTTCGTCGCTAAATTTGTGAGCGTCTGTGTCGGTGTGTACAATGACCTCCCTTTTGCCCCCGCTAAGCCGGCGTACGTTCGGCGTGGAAGGTAACCGGTTGAATTGAAAAGAAATTTGCCTCGGTATAAGAGGCAGCCTGGTGAGAAAGTGTCTATGAAAGCAGGTCTGTACCAACCCGATGAATTCAAGGATAACTGCGGTTTCGGCCTGATAGCCCACATGCAGGGCGAGCCCAGTCATACCCTTTTGCAAACGGCCATCGAGGCCCTGACCTGCATGACCCACCGCGGTGGGATCAACGCCGACGGCAAGACCGGTGACGGCTGCGGCTTGCTGATTCAAAAGCCCGACCAGTTCCTGCGCGCTGTCGCCAAAGAGCATTTCGCCGTCGAACTGCCCAAGCAGTACGCCGTGGGCATGGTGTTTTTCAATCAGGACCCGGTCAAAGCCCAAGCCGCTCGCGAGAACATGAACCGCGAGATCGTTGCCGCCGGCCTGCAACTCGTCGGCTGGCGCAAAGTGCCAATCGACACCAGCGTCCTCGGCCGCCTGGCCCTGGAGCGTCTGCCGCAGATCGAACAAGTGTTCATCGCAGGCGACGGCCTGAGCGACCAGGACATGGCGATCAAGCTGTTCACATCGCGTCGTCGCTCGTCGGTGCTCAACGCCGCCGACACCGACCACTACATCTGCAGCTTTTCCCACAAGACCATCATTTATAAAGGCCTGATGATGCCGGCGGACCTCACCGCCTTTTATCCGGACCTGAGCGATGAGCGCCTGCAAACCGCAATCTGCGTGTTTCACCAGCGCTTCTCCACCAACACCCTGCCGAAATGGCCGCTGGCCCAGCCATTCCGCTTCCTCGCCCACAACGGCGAGATCAACACCATCACCGGCAACCGTAACTGGGCCGTGGCCCGTCGCACCAAGTTCGCCAACGATCTGATGGACCTGGAAGAGCTCGGCCCGCTGGTCAACCGCGTCGGTTCGGACTCCTCCAGCATGGACAACATGCTCGAACTGATGGTCACCGGCGGCATCGACCTGTTCCGTGGCGTGCGCATGATCATTCCGCCAGCGTGGCAGAACGTCGAGACCATGGACCCCGATCTGCGGGCGTTCTACGAATACAACTCGATGCACATGGAACCGTGGGACGGCCCGGCCGGCGTGGTCATGACCGACGGCCGCTACGCGGTGTGCCTGCTCGACCGTAACGGTCTGCGCCCGGCGCGTTGGGTCACCACCACCAACGGTTTCATCACCCTGGCGTCGGAAATCGGCGTGTGGAACTACAAGCCCGAAGATGTCATCGCCAAAGGCCGCGTAGGCCCTGGGCAGATCCTGGCCGTGGACACCGAAACCGGGCAGATCCTCGACACCGACGCCATCGACAACCGTTTGAAGTCCCGTCATCCGTACAAGCAATGGCTGCGCAAGAACGCCCTGCGCATCCAGGCGACCATGGAAGACAACGACCACGGCTCGGCTTTCTACGACGTCGATCAGCTCAAGCAGTACATGAAGATGTACCAGGTCACGTTCGAAGAGCGCGACCAGGTGCTGCGCCCGCTCGGCGAGCAAGGCTATGAGGCGGTCGGCTCCATGGGCGACGATACGCCCATGGCTGTGCTGTCCCAGCGCGTGCGCACGCCGTACGACTACTTCCGCCAGCAATTCGCCCAGGTGACCAACCCACCGATCGATCCGCTGCGCGAAGCCATCGTGATGTCGCTGGAAGTGTGCCTCGGCGCCGAGCGCAACATCTTCCAGGAATCGCCGGAGCACGCCTCCCGCGTGATTCTCAGCTCGCCGGTCGTTTCGCCGGCCAAGTGGCGTTCGTTGATGACCCTGGAGCGTCCAGGTTTCGACCGCCAGATCATCGACCTGAACTACGACGAGAGCCTTGGCCTTGAAGCCGCTGTGCGCAACGTCGCCGACCAGGCCGAAGAAGCCGTGCGCGCCGGTCGTACCCAGATCGTGCTGACCGACCGGCATATTGCCCCCGGCAAGCTGCCGATCCACGCTTCGCTGGCCACCGGTGCGGTGCACCACCGCCTGACCGAAAAAGGCCTGCGCTGCGACTCCAACATCCTGGTGGAAACCGCCACCGCCCGCGACCCGCATCACTTCGCCGTATTGATCGGTTTCGGCGCTTCGGCGGTCTATCCGTTCCTCGCGTACGAAGTGCTCGGCGACCTGATCCGTACCGGTGAAGTGCTGGGCGACCTTTACGAAGTGTTCAAGAACTACCGTAAGGGCATCACCAAGGGCCTGCTCAAGATCCTGTCGAAGATGGGCATCTCCACGGTCACCTCGTACC
This sequence comes from Pseudomonas sp. MUP55, assembly GCF_034043515.1. NCBI lineage: Bacteria > Pseudomonadati > Pseudomonadota > Gammaproteobacteria > Pseudomonadales > Pseudomonadaceae > Pseudomonas > Pseudomonas sp. MUP55. Next base: position 519,252 of record NZ_CP138214.1, read on the forward strand.
GTGGCGCGCAACTGTTCGAAGCCATCGGCCTGTCCGAAGAAGTCTGCGAGCTGAGCTTCCGTGGCGTGCCAAGCCGTATCAAGGGTGCACGCTTCGTCGACATCGAAGCCGAACAGAAAGCCCTGGCGGCCGAAGCCTGGAGCGCGCGCAAGCCGATCCAGCAAGGCGGCCTGCTCAAGTTTGTGCACGGTGGTGAATATCACGCCTACAACCCGGACGTGGTCAGCACCCTGCAAGCCGCTGTGCAGCAGGGCGACTACGCCAAATTCAAGCAATACACGAGCCTGGTGGACAACCGCCCGGTGTCGATGATCCGCGACCTGTTCAAGGTCAAGACCCTGGACACGGCGCTGGACATCAGCGAAATCGAGCCGCTGGAATCGATCCTCAAGCGCTTTGACTCCGCTGGTATTTCCCTGGGTGCGTTGTCGCCCGAGGCTCACGAAGCCCTGGCCGAAGCCATGAACCGCCTGGGCGCGCGTTCCAACTCCGGCGAAGGCGGCGAAGACCCGGCGCGCTACGGCACGCTCAAAAGCTCGAAAATCAAGCAGGTGGCTACCGGCCGTTTCGGTGTAACCCCGGAATACCTGGTCAACGCCGAAGTGCTGCAGATCAAGGTCGCCCAGGGCGCCAAGCCCGGTGAAGGCGGCCAGTTGCCAGGCGGCAAGGTCAACGGTCTGATCGCCAAGCTGCGTTATGCGGTACCCGGCGTGACGCTGATCTCGCCACCGCCGCACCACGACATCTACTCGATTGAAGACCTGTCGCAGCTGATTTTCGACCTTAAACAAGTCAACCCGCAGGCTCTGGTCTCGGTGAAACTGGTCGCGGAAGCCGGCGTGGGTACCATCGCCGCCGGTGTGGCCAAGGCCTATGCCGACCTGATCACCATTTCCGGCTACGACGGCGGCACCGGTGCTTCGCCGCTGACCTCGATCAAATATGCCGGCGCACCCTGGGAGCTCGGCCTGGCCGAAACCCACCAGACACTGCGCGGCAACGACCTGCGCGGCAAAGTGCGGGTACAAACCGACGGCGGCCTGAAAACCGGCCTCGACGTGATCAAGGCCGCGATCCTCGGCGCCGAAAGCTTCGGTTTCGGCACCGCGCCGATGATCGCCCTGGGCTGCAAATACCTGCGCATCTGCCACCTGAACAACTGCGCGACCGGCGTTGCCACCCAGAACGAGAAGCTGCGCAAGGACCACTACATTGGCACCGTCGACATGGTGGTGAATTTCTTCACCTACGTCGCCGAAGAGACCCGTGAGTGGCTGGCCAAGCTGGGCGTGCGCTCGCTGGAAGAGCTGATCGGCCGTACCGATCTGCTGGACATTCTTGAAGGCCAGACCGCCAAGCAACAGCACCTGGACCTGACGCCGCTGTTGGGCAGCGATCACATTCCGGCAGACAAGCCACAGTTCTGCCAGGTGGACCGCAACCCGCCGTTCGATAAAGGCATGCTGGCCGAGAAGATGGTTGACCTCGCCGGCTCCTCGATCAACGACGCCAGCGGTGGTGAGTTCGCCCTGGACATCTGCAACTGCGACCGTTCCATCGGCGCGCGCATCTCCGGCGAAATCGCGCGCAAGCACGGCAACCAGGGCATGGCGAAAGCGCCGATCACCTTCCGCTTCAAGGGCACCGCGGGCCAGAGCTTCGGCGTGTGGAACGCCGGTGGCCTGCACATGTACCTGGAAGGCGACGCCAACGACTACGTGGGCAAGGGCATGACCGGCGGCAAGCTGGTGATCGTCGCGCCTCAAGGCAGCGTCTACAAGAGCCAGGAAAGTGCCATCATCGGCAACACCTGCCTGTACGGCGCCACCGGTGGCAAGCTGTTCGCCGCCGGTACCGCCGGTGAGCGTTTCGCCGTGCGTAACTCCGGTGCCCACACCGTGGTCGAAGGCACTGGCGATCACTGCTGCGAGTACATGACTGGTGGCTTTGTCGCGGTACTGGGCAAGACCGGTTACAACTTCGGTTCGGGCATGACCGGCGGTTTCGCCTACGTGCTCGACCAGGACAACACCTTCGTCGACAAGGTCAACCATGAGTTGGTCGAGATCCAGCGGATCAGCGGCGAGGCCATGGAGTCGTACCGCAACCACTTGCAGCACGTGCTGGACGAGTACGTTGAGGAAACCGGCAGCGAATGGGGTCGTAACCTCGCCGAGAACCTCGATGATTACCTGCGTCGTTTCTGGCTGGTCAAGCCCAAGGCGGCGAGTTTGAAATCTTTGCTGTCGAGCACACTTGCGAGTCCGCAATGACGACGCAGCGGCAAGTAGCAAGCTTCAAGCCGCAAGCTAAGGGCAGTGCGCGGTGTGCCGGTTTATTTGATTTCTTGCAGCTTGAAGCTCGTAGCTTAAAGCTGTCGTGTACGAGGTTTTAACATGGCTGAACGTCTGAATAACGACTTCCAGTTCATCGATGTCGGGCGCAAAGATCCGAAGAAGAAACTGTTACGTCAACGCAAGAAAGAGTTCGTGGAAATCTACGAACCCTTCAAACCCCAGCACTCGGCCGACCAGGCCCACCGCTGCCTGGGGTGCGGTAACCCGTATTGCGAATGGAAGTGCCCGGTGCACAACTTCATTCCCAACTGGCTGAAATTGGTGGCCGAGGGCAACATCCTCGCCGCCGCCGAGCTGTCGCACCAGACCAACACCCTGCCGGAAGTCTGCGGCCGGGTGTGCCCGCAGGACCGTCTGTGCGAGGGTGCGTGCACCCTCAACGACGGCTTCGGCGCGGTGACCATCGGTTCGGTGGAGAAGTACATCACCGACACCGCGTTCGCCATGGGCTGGCGTCCGGACATGTCCAAGGTCAAACCGACCGGCAAGCGCGTCGCGATCATCGGCGCGGGCCCGGCCGGCCTGGGCTGCGCCGACGTATTGGTGCGTGGCGGCGTGACCCCGGTGGTGTTCGACAAGAACCCGGAAATCGGTGGCCTGCTGACCTTCGGCATCCCCGAGTTCAAGCTGGAAAAGACCGTACTGAGCAACCGTCGCGAAGTGTTCACCGGCATGGGCATCGAGTTCCGCCTGAACACCGAGATCGGCAAAGACATCACCATGCAGCAACTGCTCGCCGAATACGATGCGGTCTTCATGGGCATGGGCACCTACACCTACATGAAGGGCGGTTTTGCCGGTGAGGACCTGCCGGGCGTGTATGACGCGCTCGACTTCCTGATCGCCAACGTCAACCGCAACCTGGGCTTTGAAAAGTCGCCGGAAGATTTCGTCGACATGAAGGGCAAGAAGGTCGTGGTACTCGGCGGGGGTGACACCGCGATGGACTGCAACCGTACGTCGATCCGCCAGGGCGCCAAGTCGGTGACCTGTGCCTATCGTCGTGACGAAGCCAACATGCCCGGCTCGCGCAAAGAGGTGAAGAACGCCAAGGAAGAAGGCGTGAAATTCCTCTACAACCGCCAGCCGATCGCTATCGTGGGCGAAGATCGCGTCGAAGGCGTGAAGGTGGTCGAGACCCGTCTTGGCGAACCCGACGCCCGTGGCCGTCGCAGCCCGGAGCCGATTCCGGGGTCCGAAGAGATCATCCCGGCCGACGCCGTGGTCATCGCCTTCGGCTTCCGCCCAAGCCCGGCGCCGTGGTTCGAACAGTTCGACATCCAGACCGACAGCCAGGGCCGCGTCGTCGCCCCGGAACAAGGCCAGTACAAGCACCAGACCAGCAACCCGAAAATCTTCGCCGGTGGCGATATGGTGCGCGGCTCTGACCTGGTGGTAACCGCGATCTTCGAAGGCCGTAACGCCGCCGAAGGCATTCTGGATTACCTGCAAGTCTGACCCCGATCCCGCTTGAAACGGGATCAAAATGTGGGAGGGGGCTTGCCCCCGATTGCGCAGTATCAGTCACCGGATTCACTGGCTGACACACCGCTATCGGGGGCAAGCCCCCTCCCACATTTGTTTTGTGCTGTGTTCAAGCGGGCGCGACAAATTGACCCGATAGACAAAAGGCACGGCGCATTCCGTGCCTTTTGCGTCGCGCTCTGAGAAAATGCCCGCACTTTTTTTGCGGATGCCGACATGACTGCCCTCAAGAACGACCGTTTCCTTCGTGCCCTGCTCAAGCAGCCCGTCGACGTCACCCCCGTGTGGATGATGCGTCAAGCCGGTCGCTACCTGCCTGAATACCGCGCCAGTCGCGCCAATGCGGGCGACTTCATGAGCCTGTGCATGAATCCTGCGTTCGCCTGCGAAGTCACGATGCAGCCGCTGGACCGCTACCCACAACTGGACGCGGCCATCCTCTTCTCCGACATCCTCACCATCCCGGACGCCATGGGCCAAGGCCTGTACTTTGAGACCGGCGAAGGCCCGCGTTTCAAGAAAGTCGTCAGCACCCTGGCCGATATCGAAGCCTTGCCGATCCCCGATCCGCACAAAGACCTCGGCTACGTGATGGATGCCGTCAGCACCATCCGCCGCGAGCTCAACGGCCGCGTGCCGCTGATCGGCTTCTCCGGCAGCCCATGGACCCTGGCCACTTACATGGTCGAAGGCGGCTCGTCGAAAGACTTCCGCAAGACCAAGGCCATGCTCTACGACAACCCGCAAGCCATGCACTTGCTGCTGGACAAGCTGGCGCAGTCGGTCACGTCCTACCTCAATGGCCAGATCATGGCCGGCGCCCAAGCGGTGCAGATTTTCGATACCTGGGGCGGCAACCTGTCGGCTGCGGCATACCAGGAATTCTCCCTGGCCTACATGCGCAAGATTGTCAGCGGCCTGATCCGTGAAAACGAAGGCCGCAAAGTGCCGGTCATCCTGTTCACCAAGGGCGGTGGCCTTTGGCTGGAAAGCATCGCCGATGCCGGCGCCGATGCACTGGGGCTGGACTGGACATGCGATATTGGCGAAGCGCGCCGCCGAGTCGGCAATCAGGTTGCGTTGCAAGGCAACATGGACCCCACCGTGCTGTACGCCAAACCTGAAGCGATCCGCACCGAAGTCGGCCGCATCCTCGCCAGCTACGGCAAAGGCACCGGCCACGTGTTCAACCTGGGCCATGGCATCACGCCGGAAGTGAATCCGGAGCATGCCGGGGCGTTCTTGCGCGCGGTGCACGAGCTGTCCGCCCAGTATCACGAATAAAACGCAAACAACATGTGGGAGGGGGCTTGCCCCCGATAGCGGTGTGTCAGGCTCAGTATCTGTCACTGATCCACCGCCATCGGGGGCTTGCCCCCTCCCACATTTAAAAGCAAGAAAGCCTCAGGCGCTCGCCTGCCTCAACGGCGGCAACTTGGCCAGCTTCAACGCCACCAGCAACGCGCCAATCAACAACGCCACGATAAACGCGCCAATCCCGTTCCACCCGCCGAAGTGCCAGAAAAACCCGCCTGCCGTCCCGGCAACGCTCGACCCGACGTAATAGCAGAACAAATACAGCGACGATGCCTGCCCCTTCGCCTTCAGCGCACGGCGGCCGATCCAACTGCTGGCCACCGAATGAGCTGCGAAGAAGCCAAAGGTAAAGATCAGCATGCCCGGCACCACCAGCCATAGGGGGGTGAACAGTGTCAGGAGCATGCCGGCGAGCATCAGCACAATGGTGCCCCACAGCACGCGGCGGCGGCCCAGGCGGTCGGCGAGGGCGCCGATTTTCGCCGAGCTGTAGATGCCGGACAGGTACACCAGCGACAGCAGGCCGACCACAGCCTGGCTGAGGTCATACGGGTCGGCCAGCAGGCGGTAGCCGATGTAGTTGAACAGGGTCACGAACGCACCCATCAGCAGGAAGGCTTCCAGGAACAGCCACGGCAGGCCCGCGTCCTTGAAATGCATCACGAAGCCGTCCAGCAGGCTGCGCGGCCTGAGGCTGCTGGCGCGGAAGTTGCGCGATTCGGGGAGGATTTTCCAGAACACCGTCGCGGCGATCAGCGCCAGGCCGCCGATGATCAGCATTGCCGTGTGCCAACTGACGAAGTCGATCAACACGCCGATGATCAGGCGCCCGCTCATGCCGCCAATCGCATTGCCGCCGATGTACAAGCCCATGGCCAGGCCGATGTGCTGCGGGTGGATCTCTTCGCTCAGGTAGGTCATGGCCACGGCGGCCAGGCCGCTCAACGACAGGCCCACCAGCGCACGCATCAGCAGAATGCCCTCCCAGTTGGGCATCAAGCCGCTGGCAATCGTAGCCAGCGCCGCACAGAACAGCGCGGCGACCATCACCGGCTTGCGCCCCAGCCGATCGGAAATCGGCCCGGTGATCAGCAGGCCGAAGGCAAGCATGGCCGTGGCGATCGACAGGATCAGGCTGCTTTGTGCGGCATTGATGGAAAACTCGTGGGACAGCGCCGGCATCATCGGCTGTACGCAATACAGCAGGGCGAAGGTCGCAAACCCGCCGGAGAACAGCGCCAGCACCGTGCGCATGAACATCGGCGTGCCTTTTTCAATGTAGTCGTCGTTCAGCTGGGCGACGACCTCATCCAGGGCAGTGGGCGGGGCTTCTTGCGCATGTGCAGCAACGGCAGATTTCACGGGAACCTCAGGGAAAAGACGGCCACGGCCGGCAATACGAAAAAGAATATAGCTGGCTAATGATTCTTTCCAATATATTGTTCGACCTGTTTGATAGCTTTAACGACCTAATGAGGTTTGCATGGAATTACGTCACCTGCGCTACTTCATCGCCGTAGCCGAAGAGCTGCATTTCGGTCGCGCCGCGCAAGTACTGGGGATTTCGCAACCGCCGTTGAGCCAGCAGATTCAAGCGCTGGAACAGGAACTGGGCGCGCGGTTATTCGAGCGTACCAATCGTCGGGTCGAGTTGAGTGAAGCGGGGCGCCTGTTCCTGAACGAAGCGCGCCTGGTGCTGGCCCAGGTCGATAAAGCGGCGGACGTCGCTCGGCGGGCGCAGATGGGAGAACTGGGAGAGCTGAAGATCGGCTTTACCTCGTCGGCGCCGTTCACCGCCAGCATCCCGCAGGCGATCTTTGCGTTTCGCCAAGCGTTTGCGGCCGTGCATTTGAGCCTGCAGGAGATGAGCAGCACCCAAGTCGCCGAATCTTTGGTGGATGAGTCGATCCAGGTCGGGTTCATGCGGCCATTACCGTTGCCGGACTCCCTCAGTGTGATCGAGCTGATGCGCGAGCCGTTGGTGGCGGTATTGAGCGCCGGGCATCCGCTGGCGCAAGGTAGCGAGCGCGGTTTGCACCTGGCGCAGTTGGCTGAGGAACCCTTTGTATTCTTCCCGCGCAGTTATGGCAGCGGCCTCTATGCGCAATTGCTCAACCTGGCCCGCGACGCCGGCTTCAGCCCGCGCTTTTCCCAGGAAGCGGGTGAAGCGATGACCATCATCGGCCTGGTGGCGGCGGGGCTGGGGGTGTCAGTGCTGCCCGCTTCCTACCAGCGTATTCGCATCGACGGCGTGGTGTACCGCACCTTGCTGGACCCGGAGGCGGTAACGGCGGTGTGGCTGGTGCAGCGCAAAGGCACGCAGTCGCCGATGGCGCAGGCGTTTGTGGAACTGCTGACACGTAAGGCGCAGCTGTAAGCTGGATCACATATCAGGTAACGCAACCGGCTTAGTCATTCGCGAGAAACCTGCGCAAAATCGCTTTTTTCAGGCGAGTGAATATGGATGGCACTTCTCTATCAGCCCAAGGAGGGCAGCGTGTTGATTTGTGATTTTCGTGGGTATGAGGTTCCAGAAATCACCAAGGTTCGGCCCGTTATTGTGGTACGCAAACATCGAACCAATAGATTGCTAGTCACGGTGGTTCCTCTAAGCACCACCGCTCCCCAGCAGGTGTTGGAGCATCATTTGCAGCTTGATAGCCACCTTCAGGGAGCAAGCCCGATCTGTTGGGCAAAATGCGACATCGTTGCGACGGTTAGCTTGGGCCGATTGGACCGGATCAAAAGTAAAGATCGTCATGGCAAACGAACTTACAAAGTCGCAGAGCTCACCAGTGACCAATTATTGGCAATAAAGGCGGCGGTGCGCAGTGCGCTGGGGTTGCGATAAAGTCGGACGGCATTTTGCTACTAATTGCAGGCAGTCTGTTTTCAGTCATACTGACCAGGTTCCCGAAAGGGGCTTGTGAGACTCTGAGGATCCTGGGCAACCAGCCATCGCAGAGCCAGGCAGGAAGCGGCGATGACAAGCCAACCTGTTTGTGAAAAGGGCGCCGAAAGGCGCCCTTTGTCGTTTCTGCTGTTACTGCATGCCCGCCGAGCGCAAACCCGCCATGATGTCGCGATCCAGCATGCTCACCCAACGGTTGTAGTTGCGGTGGATCTTGCCGTCCTTGTAGCCCAGGTCGCGGCTGTCGCGGTAGGTGATGGCGTAGCTGTTGCGGGTGTAGCGGATATCGATGGCCGCATAGAACTGGTTGCGCACGGTGATCTCGGCCTGCACCAGTTGCGGGCTCAGGCGTTGTACCGTCCACTCGCGTTTTTACAGGGCGGCGACGATTACCTGTTTCATTTTTTCTTCGCTGACCTGGGTGGTGGCCGGCAGTTCGTGCTGGGTGTTGAGCACCGGCTTGTTGGTGCAGCCGGCGGTAGTCAGCAGGGCCAGGGTGACCAGGGTGGCGCGTAGCAGGGAAGACATTCCGTTTTCTCCAATCGATTAAAAAGTCAGGACCAGCGGCGGAAGATCAACGAGGTGTTGACGCCGCCGAAGGCAAAATTGTTGTTCATCACGTAGTCGTGGTGCATCTCGCGAAAGCCACCTTGCAGGTAATCCAGCTCGCCGCATTGCGGGTCGACGGCGTCCAGGTTGAAGGTGTGCACGTACTGATCGCGGTTCATCATCTCGATGCTGAACCACGACTCCAGTGCCCCGCACGCACCCAGGGTGTGGCCCAGGAAACTCTTCTGCGAACTGATGGGCATGCGGCTGCCGAACAGGCTGCTGGTGGCCAGGGTTTCAGCGATGTCGCCCTGGTCGGTGGCGGTGCCGTGGCCGTTCACGTAGCCGATGGCGGATGGCTCAAGGCCGGCATCTTCCAGGGCCAGTTCCATGGCGCGGCGCATGGTCTTCTGTTCCGGACGAGTGGTGTGCTGACCATCGGCATTGCTGCCAAAACCGACCAGTTCGGCATGAATATGCGCACCCCGTGCCAATGCGTGTTCCAGCTCTTCCAGCACCAGCATGCCGCCGCCTTCACCGATCACCAACCCATCGCGACCGCTGTCATAGGGGCGTGGGCTGGTTTGGGGGGCGTCGTTTTTCAGGCTGGTGGCGTAGAGCGCGTCGAACACCATCGCCTCGGTGGGGCACAGCTCTTCGGCGCCTCCGGCGAGCATCAAGGGCAGGCGGCCGAACTTGATCGCCTCATAGGCATAGCCGATGCCCTGGCTGCCGCTGGTGCACGCGCTGGAGGTGGGGATCAAACGGCCGGTCAGGCCGAAGAAGATGCTGATATTCGCCGCGGTGGTGTGCGGCATCATGCGCACATAGGAGTTGGCGTTGAGCCCTTCGGCCACCGAGTTCAGCAGCATATTGCCGAACGCCTTGATCTCATCGGTGCTGCCGGTGGACGAGCCGCACGCCACACCCATGCGCCCGTCTTTGATCGACGCGTCACCGAGCAAGCCGGCGTCCTGCAACGCCTGCTCCGCTGCCCACACCGCCAGGCGCGAGACGCGGCCCATGCTGCGCAGCTGCTTGCGCGTCCAGTGCGCCGGTACGACAAAATCGTCAATCGGCCCGGCCAGGCGCGTGTTCAATTCGGTGAAACGGTCCCACTCGTCCATGCGCCGGATGCCGCTGCGGTTGGCGCGAAAGTTGGCCGCGATGGTGTTCCAGTCGCTGCCCAGGGAGGTCATGCCGGCCATGCCGGTGACAACAACGCGCTTCATCAGCACAGGCCCCCGTTCACGGCCAACACCTGGCGCGTGATATAGCCGGCCTCGGCCGACATCAGGAAATTCACGGCGCCTGCCACTTCTTCCGGTGTGCCCATGCGCTGTGCCGGGATCATTTTCATCAGTTCCTGCACCGGTACGTTTTCGTCGAGCATGGCGGTATCGATCAAGCCCGGTGCCACACAGTTGACGGTGATCTTGCGCTTGCCCAGCTCGATGGCCAGTGCCTTGGCTGCGCCGATCAGGCCCGCCTTGGACGCGCTGTAATTGACCTGCCCACGGTTGCCGATCAGCCCGGAGACCGAGGTGATGCACACGATGCGCCCGGCGGCGCGACGACGGATCATCGGCATCATCACCGGGTGCAGCACGTTGTAGAAACCGTCGAGGTTGGTGCGCATCACCACGTCCCAGTCGTCTTCGGACAGGGCCGGAAAGGCGCCGTCGCGGGTCAGGCCGGCATTGAGCACCACACCGTAATAAGCGCCATGCTGCTCAACGTCGGCTTCCAGGATCCGCTTGCACGCCGCGCGATCGGCTACGTCGAATTGCAGCACCCGCGCCTGGCGGCCCAGCGCTTGAATCTGGGCCTGTACCGCGCAGGCTTCGGCGCGGCCACTGCGGCAATGCAGCACGATGTCATGCCCGGCCTGGGCCAGGCGCAGGGCAATGGCGCGGCCGATGCCACGGCTGGAGCCGGTGACCAGTACGGATTCAGTCATGGCGTTTCGTCCTTCGATTCATCTAAATAGTTGGCCGCCTGGGGCGGTCGAAATACGTTCAAGCGTGCGCTGGCCTGGATCCCGTCGCCGGTGAGGTGGCATTCGAACACCCCCATGCCGTTGTCGTCTTCCAAGGAGCGCAGGCCGTGGATGTTCAATTCGGCGCCTGCGGGAAAGTGCTCCACGTTGCACTCGAATTTACGCGTGCCCAACAGGAAACCCAGTTCCACCGCCCGGCCTTGCTGGCGCGCGCGGCAACCGGCGTAGGCAGCGACGCTTTGCGCCATCAACTCGATACCGACCCAGGCCGGCAGGCTGCCGTCAGCCCGGTTGAACAGGCCGCCGGGCTTGACGGTGAGGCGGGTGTGCACGCGCTCTTCATCGAACGACAGCACCTGGTCGATCAGAATCATGTCGCCCGCGTGAGGCAGCAATTGGGTGAGTGGCCAATCGGTCATGGGGCCTCTCCAATAATCAGGCTGACGTTGTTGCCGCCGAAGGCAAACGAGTTGCTCATCAGGCAGGGTGTTTTCAAGGTGTCGCCCGTGCGTGCCCACTGCAACGCGGGCAGCGCCGGGTCCGCTTGGCCGTCCCACACGTGGGGCGGGACCAGGCCGTGAGTCAGGCTCAACCAGCAGAACGCCGCTTCCAATGCGCCCGCCGCGCCGAGGGTGTGACCGCTCATCGGCTTGGTCGAGGAACAGGCCACGCCGCCTGGAAACAGGCTGGCGACGGCCAGGCTCTCCATGGCGTCGTTGTGTTGGGTGGCGGTGCCGTGCAGGTTCAGGTAACCGATCTGTTCGGGCGCCAGTTTTGCGCAGGCCAAGGCCTTGCGCATCGCCTGCAACGCCCCTTTGCCGCTGGGCTCGGGCGCGGAGATATGGTGCGCGTCGCAACTGGCGCCGCTGCCCAGCAGGGCGACCGGTGCCGCCTCGCGGCTCATCACGAACAGCACCGCCGCTTCGCCGATATTGATACCGTTGCGGTTCACCGAGAATGGATTGCAGCGCTCGGCAGACACCGCTTCCAGTGCGGTAAACCCGTTGAGCGTCAGCCTGCACAGGCTGTCGACACCACCGCAGATCACCGCATCGCACACGCCCAGGTCGAGCAGGCGCTGGGCACTCATCAAGGCGCGGGCGCTGGAAGTGCAGGCGGTGGAGATCACATAGGCAGGGCCGCTCAATTGCAGCCAGTCGGCGAGGAAATTCGCCGGGGCGCTGAGTTCCTGCTGCTGGTAGTCGTAGTCGCCGGGAAACGCGTTGTCGCGCAGGTAGTGGGCGATGCCGCGACTGGCTTCGTCGATGCCCGAAGTGCTGGTGCCCAGCACCACGCCCACCCGTGAGCCGCCGTAGGTGTGGATCGCCTGGCGGATTTGCGCTTCGATCTGCAATGCGGCTTCCAACAGCAGCTGGTTATTGCGGCTGCTCTGCGGGCTCAGTTGCGCGGGAATGGCCGCCAGCTCGCCGCGCACAGCGGCCACCGGCACCACACGCTCTGGCACCCAGCCGCTCTCGGCGCGCATGCCGGAGCAGTCACCGGCAAACAGGCTGCGGCTGACCTCGGCCTGGCCGCGGCCCAGAGCGCAGATCACGCCGAGGGCATTGAGGTAGGCCGTCATTTGCCGACCCCCAGCGGGGTAATGCGATAGCTCAACGGTTGGCCCGCCATGTTCACGCTGAACACCTCTGAGGACTGATAGACGATTTGCCAATGGCCCGGCAGCGTTCGCGTGAGGTCCATGGCCTGGGCCGAAGGATACAGCGCGCGCACGTCGTCCGCCGAGGTCAGGGCAAACAGCAGCGCGGCGAACAGTTCGCGTGCCTGGGGGTTGGGCGGCAGCAAACCATCGGCCTGCCACTGCCCGTCGATCAGCTTCTGCCGGGCCTGGGGAATGCCCAGCGGGTCCATCATCGACCAGCGAATCGCCGCCCCTTCACGCTGGATCACCAACAGCCAGTCCTGACTACGCTCGCCTTCCAGTCGCTGCACATGCAATTGCATCGGCAAGGCCAGGGCCGGGATTTTTTCCGGCAGCGGCGTCTGGCTGGCGCATGCGCCGAGCAACAACAGGCAACCGATCAACAACCAGCGCATCATAAGCTCGCGCTCTCCAGCGGCTTGCGCGCCACGCAATTGACCAGGGTTTCCTCACGCTGGCCCACCGGCGGCGCCTGGCGCAGGCCCCAGCGTTCGAGCAGGCCGAAATCACTGGAGCGGCTCCACCACAGATAGGGGTAGGAGACGTTCTGCGCACCGAATTCAAAGCCTTGCTCGCGCAGCATGTCCAGGTACTCCTCGGCGCTTTTCTGCACGTGCATCGGGTGACGGAACAGCCAGCGAATCACCCAGGTATCGATATAGGCTTCAGTGGATTCGGCAAACAGCAAATAGCCGCCCGGCTTGAGCACCCGATAGAACTCCTTGAGGGAACGGTGTTGCTCGACCAAGTGGTGAAAGGTCTGGTGGCAGAACACGATATCGACGCTGGCGTCGGCGACGTCGAGGGTGGCGCAGTCGCTGGCGATCAACTCCACGTCCAGGCCCTGGCGAGCCGCTTCTTCGCGGCTCAGCGCCAGGCTGTGGGGGTCGGCATCCAGGCCGATCAGGCGCGAGGGTGCAAAGACCTGCTGCAGCAACTTGAACGACTTTCCCTGGCCGCAGCCGGCGTCGAGCAATACCGGCGCGGCCGGCAGCGGCTCGCTGAACAGGCTGCGCAGGTCATTGATCGCCACACGCAGTACATGGTGCTGCCAGGTGTGGCTGCGCAGGAACCAGAAGCCGAACCGGGGTTCTTCGACGTAGTTTTTACTCAGGTATTGGCTGCTCATGCCGTCTCACTCGCACAGATTTGCGACAACATCCGCAGGCGCCGCTTGGGCTCACTGACAAACGGGTTGCGTTCGTCCCAGGCGTAACCGGCCAGAATCGAGCTGATCATGCGGCGAATCTCCGGCGAGCTGGCGGCGTGGAAAATTACATCCTGGAAGGTGCCGGCATACCAGCCCTCCACGTAGCAACGGAAGGTGTCGACACCGCGCTTCAGCGGTTCGGCAAACTCGGTTTGCCAGTCCACCGTTTCGCCTTGCAGTTGGCGATGCAACAAGCCTGCGGCCATGCTCGCCGAGCGCATGGCGATGGTCACGCCGGAGGAGAACACCGGGTCGAGAAATTCCGCCGCGTTGCCCAGCAGCGCAAAACCCGGGCCGTGCAGGGTTTTGACGTTGGCCGCATAGCCGCCGATGCTGCGCGCCGGAGTGTCCCACACAGCATGTTGCAGCACGCCGGACAGGCTTGGGGTTTGCTCGATAAAGCCGCGCAGGCAGGCGTCGAGGTCGCCGTCCTGGCCGTCAAAATGTTCCTGGGCCGCGACCACGCCCACCGAGCAGCGGCCGTTGCTGAACGGGATGGTCCAGAACCAGATGTCGCGCTTCTCGGGATGGGTCGTCACCAGAATCTTGGTGCGGTCAAAGCCTGGGTGTTCGATGCGGTCTTCGACGTGAGTGAACACGGCCTTGCGCAGCGGGAAATTCGACGGCGCTTCAAGGTCCAGCAGGCGCGACAGCACGCGGCCGTAGCCACTGGCATCCAGCACGAACCTGGCCTTGAGGTGGTACTCGCTGCCATTCTGGCGGCGCACGTGCAGGTAGCGACACTCGCCGGAAAAGTCCACGCCCACGATGCTTTCGCCGTAGCGGATTTCCACACCCTGCAACGCTGCCTGATCCGCCAGCAGCTTGTCGAACTCGGCGCGCTGCACCTGGAAGGTCGTTGGCTTGCCGTTGCTGAACGTGTCACCGAAATCGAACGCACTGTAGCGCTCGCCCCAGGCGAACGCGGCGCCGGTTTTCAGTTGAAAGCCGGCAGCCTGCACGGCCTCAAGCATGCCGGCTTCTTCGATAAAGTCGATGCAGTGCGACAGCAGGCTTTCGCCAATCGAGAAACGCGGAAAATGCTCGCGCTCGATAATCAATACATCATGCCCTTTGCGCTTGAGCAGCGCGGCCGCGATGGCGCCGGATGGGCCGGCACCGATCACCACCACCTGGCGACGTTCCATTTCAACTGTGGGCACGAAGGCTCCTTGCCACTTTGGCGATATTCACATTCATAAGGCGTGTTTCTGTTGCCCGGCCCAAGGTGCCAGCATAAAGCTGAAGGCCAGGCCGAGGCTGACCGACAGGCCGAAATTGCTCACCGCCGGGGTACTGGAAACGGCCAGCAGGCCGAATGACAACCAGGTCGTCAGTGCGGCCAGTAAGGTTCCCAACAAGCTGACGGCGGCACCGCCGATCTGCTCGCGCATCAGGATCGCATAATCGACGCTGATGGCCGTGACCAGCAGCAGGCCGAACAGGCTGAACAGGGTCAGGGGCTGGCCCAGCCAACCGAGGCTGGCCAGGCTGCACAGCGCCGCCAGCAGCGGCAGCGCGACGATGCGCACGGCGCCGGTGAAGCCGAAGGGCAGTATCAACAGGACCACAATCAGCACACAGGACAGCAGCTTCAATTCGGCGGCGCTGATCTGGGTGTCGGCAAACACGCGGTTCAGGTCACCCAGACGATCCACCAGTTGCACGCCCGGCAAATCCAACGCCTGCACCCGCAGCAACGCCGGGTTGTTCAGGCCTTGCAGGCTGACCATCGCCGCCACGCCGCCGTCTACCGGGCCCAGCCACAACGTGCGCCACGGCTCGGCCAGGGGGCCTTTGAGCGCGGCGTCGATGTCTTGGGTGGGCAGCGCCTGCAGCTGCGCGACTTCAGCTTGCAGCGCGCTGGCGGGAACGCCGAGGTCCAGCAGCGGTTGCCAGTGCTGCGCGAGGGTATTGAGCGCATCGCGCAGTTGCTGCTGCTCGGCGGGCAGGTTGACCAGTTGATTCAACGCCAGGTAACCCTGCAGCTTGTCCATGTTCACCAGTTGATCCAGGCGCTGGCCCAGAGCAGCCTGGCGTTCCAGTAGCTGCTGCTGAGTGTCGGCGCGCACCAGGAAGAACTGACTGGTGGGCTGGAACCCGGTAATGCGCGCCACGGCCTGAGCTTGCTGCAGCAACTGCGGCGGCGCGCCGATCCACTGGCGGATATCGTTCTTACTGTTGAGCTGCCACAGGCCGCCCGCGCAGAACACCAGCACGCCCGCCAGCAGCACCGCGCCTGGCACGCGCTTGATCAATGCCGCTCGCCACTGCCACAAGCGTTCGGCGATGCGCAGCGGCCATTGCGCCGGGCGCAGTTCGACACCGCTGAGCAGCGCCGGCAGCAGGCACACGGCCGACAGATAAGCGCCGACCAGCCCGGCTGCGGAAAACACCGCGATCTGCGTCAGCGCCGGGAACGGTGTCCAGGCCAGCGCCAGATAGCCGATGCAACTGGTGGCCAGGCTCAGGCTCAGCCCCGGCAGGGTCAGGCGCAATGCCGGCCAACTGCGCCACGGTTGCAGGCTCCAGCTTTTGGACAGGTAGTGCAGCGGGTAATCCACCGCCACGCCGATCAGGCTCGAGCCCAGCACCAGGGTCATCACGTGCATGTGGCCGAACAGCGCCACACAGGCCACTGCGCCAAACAGCATGCCGACCATGACCGGCACGAACGCCAGCAGCACCCGCCAGCGCCGGAACGCCAGCAGCAGTAACAGCAGGATGCCCACGGTGGCGCCGCCGCCGACCCAGGTGATTTCTCGGGTGGCTTGCTGCTGCCCGCTGGCCGCGTAGAGCAAGCCGCTGGCGGCGAGCAGTTGCACACCGTGCCTGCCGGCCTCGGTGCGGCTGGCCTGGAGCAAATCCGCCACTTGCAGCGGCAGCTTCATGTCGAATGCATTGCCGGTGGTGCGCGCCCGCAGGAGCACCCAGCTTTTGCCGTCGGCGTCGGCGATCAACGCGCCGCTGCCGATATCCAACTGTACTGCACCGTGTTGCGGCTGGCTGTTCTGGATGCGCCCGGTCAGGCCCAGCCAGTCGTCCTGGCTCGGCACCAGACTGAAGCCGGTGAAGGGGTCGAACAGTGACTGCACACGCTGCTGGATGAAGGCGTCAGGCTGCTGGATCAACTGCTCGCGGTCCTTGGCCGAAAGCATCGCCAGCCGACCGCGCAGCAGCTGTTCGCGCAGTGCCGGCAAGTCGGCTTGCAGGTTCCATTGCACTTTTTCAAACAGGCCGCTGGCTTGCCATTGCTCGGCCAGTTGCTGCGCCACAGTCAGCGCTTGCTGGCGGTCGGCATGCCCCACCAGCACCAGCATTTCGCGGTTCAGCGGTTCCTGTATGCGCTGCTCGGCTTGCAGCTCAAGGGCGTCCGGCGTACTGCCGGGCACTAGCTCCATGAGGTTGGCCGACAGTGGCGCACCGTGGCGCCACTGCCAGCCGGCCAGGGCCAGCACCGCCACCAGCAGAATCAGGAACAGGCGCGGCAGCAGGCGCTCACTGGGCAAAGTCGTGTTGCTCCGCATCGCTCAGTGGCTGGTCAGCGGTACTGTCCTGCATGCGCAGTACCGTGCTGTCGCCCTGGGTTTCCAGCAGCTCGATGGTGTTCACCAGCGCGCCGCCATCGATATTGATTTGGGTGAACACTTGCTTGAGCAACAGCGAACGCGGGATCAGCGTGAGCTTCCACTGTTGAGCCTCGCCTTGCAGTTGCAGCTCGAAGTCGCGCTGCAAGCCGCTGCTGTCGCCGCCCAGCACGGCGAGGAACAGACGATTCTGCTCGGTACCGGCGCTCTTGGTGGGCAGCCATTGCCAGCCGTTGGCGTCACGCCGAGCGATGCCCTGGGCGCTGATGCGGTAGTCCTGCTGCAGCGGGGTTTTGAGCAGCCACAGCAAGCCGTGGTCCTTGGCGAGCACGAAGCTGCCTTTGCTGACCAGTGGCTGGGGCAGGGCGCGCAGGTGTTTTTCCTGGGTGAAGTGGCCGTGGATCACGCTGGGTTTGGCGAGCTGCTCGCTGAGCTGTTGCAGGTCGAAGGCGTGGGCGCTGAAGCTCAGCAACGCGGCGGCCACTGTAGGAGCGAGCTTGCTCGCGAAAAACCTGAGGGCGCTGCGGGGCGTCAGGTGGCCCGCGTTATCGTTGGCGATCTTCGCGAGCAAGCTCGCTCCTACAGGGGGGGTCATTTCAGGGCCCTTTCTACGGCGTCGATGAATACTTTGGGGGAGGCCAATTGCATCTCGCGGCTGGCGATCTCTACCGCCACTTGCACGGTACTGGCGCGGGTCAGGCGTTCGCCGCTGGCCAGGTCGGTGATCAGGTAGTTGACCTTCAAACGGTTCTCCCATTCCACCAGGCTGGCGCGTACGTTGACGGTTTGGCCAAAGACCGCGCCGCGCACATAGCGCAGCTGCAGGTCGATCACCGGCCAGGCGTAGCCGGCTTCGAGCATCGCGGTGTAGTTGTGGCCGATTTTGTCCAGCAGCGCGCAGCGCGCCACTTCCAGGTATTTCACGTAATGCCCGTGCCACACCACGTTCATGGTGTCGACATCGAAAAACGGCACGAGGATGTGCGTGTCGCAGTGCAGTACGCCGGGGCTACGCATGCAGCCTCCAGTGTTGCTCGGCAATGCGTTGCAGGCACAGGCGCAGTTCGCCTTCCAGCGCGCGGTCTTCAATGACTGGCGCAAAGTCCTTGGCCAGCTCTTCGTGCATCGCTGCCAGTGCCGGTGGCAACGGCCGGGCATCCTCGGCCTGGGCACGCAACCACACGCCCTGGTGGGCGGCGAGCAACGTGGCGGCGGCCACCTGTTCGGTCAGCTCCAGCACGCGCACAGCGTCGCGGGCGGCGATGGTGCCCATGCTCACTTTGTCCTGGTTATGGCATTCGGTAGAGCGCGAAAACACGCTGGCCGGCATGGTGTTTTTCAGCGCCTCGGCGGTCCAGGCGCTGGTGCCGATCTGCACGGCCTTGAAGCCATGGTTGAGCATGGCGCGGTCGGCCGGCGCGCCCGACAGGTTGCTCGGCAGGCCGTGGTTGTAACGCACGTCCACCAGCAGCGCCAGTTGGCGGTCGAGCAGGTCGGCGACGTTGGCCACCAGGGTCTTGAGGCTGTCCATGGCAAAGGCAATGTGCCCGCCGTAGAAGTGCCCGCCGTGCAGCACGCGTTCGGCTTCGGCATCGATGATCGGGTTGTCGTTGGCGCTGTTCAGCTCGATCTCGATAAACGAGCGCAGCCAGTTCAGGCTGTCGGCCAGTACGCCGAGCACGTGGGGCGCGCAGCGCAGCGAGTAGCGGTCCTGCAGGCGGTGCAGCGGGGCAGTCGGTGCATCAATGGCCAGGTCTTCGCGCAACCAGGCGGCGACTTGCATCTGCCCTGGATGAGGCTTGGCGGCGAACAGGCGCTCGTCGAAGTGCTCCGGGTTGCCTTGCAGCGCCACCACATTCAGCGCGGTAATGCGCGTGGCCAGGTGCAGCAGGTAGTCGGCGCGGGCGAAGGCCAGGCACGCGATGCCGGTCATCACCGCCGTGCCGTTCATCAGCGCCAGGGCTTCCTTGGGCCGCAGCACCAACGGTTCCCAGCCCAGTTCGCGATGAACGTCGGCGGCTTGGCGGCGTTCGCCACGAAACAGCACTTCACGCTCGCCGGACAAGGTCGCCGCCACGTAGGACAGCGGTGTCAGATCGCCGCTGGCGCCTACCGAGCCTTCTTCCGGGATCAGCGGCAGCACGTCGTGTTCGAGGAAGCCCTGCAGGCGCTCCAGCAGTTCCACGCGTACCCCGGACACGCCATGGCACAGCGACTGCAAGCGCGCCGCCAGCACGGCGCGGGTGGCCTGGGCGTCGAGCAACTTGCCCAGGCCGCAGCCGTGGAAGGTGTACAGATGACGCGGCAGTGCTTCGACATGCTGCAAGGGCACCGCGACCACGCACGAGTCGCCGTAGCCGGTGGTCACGCCGTAGATCACGCCTTCCTTGTCCAGCAGCGAGTCAAGGAACTGCGCGCCCTTGGCGATGCGCTGGCGATACGCGGCATCGTCCTGCAGGCGGGTGGGCACCTGACGGTTGGCCAGGGCCAGTACGTCTTCGATGCGCAGGGGGCGTTCGCCAAAGGTGATCGGCTCAAGAGACGTGGTCATCGGTCTTCCAGAAAGGGTAAAAGTTGAACCATTGTTGAGGCGCTTGCAGGCAGAACTGGCCCAGGCGCGCGGCGTAGCGGGCGGTCCACAGCGCAATGACCTGCTCGCGGGTGCTGCGCTTCCATTCGATCAATTGCGCGAAGGGCTCGATGGTCAGGTGATAGCGGCCCTGGTGCTTGAGGCACATCAGCAGGTTGACCGGGCATTTGAGCAAGCCGGCCAGCAGCCATGGGCCTTGGGGAAACGCGGCCTCGTGCCCGAGGAAATCGACGCGTACCGTGCGCCCGCCGTGCAGCGGGATGCGGTCGCCGGCGATCGCCAGCCATTCGCCGTCGTCCAGGCGCTGGCTGAGCAGCAGCATGGTGGCCGGGTCCAGCTCGCTGACCTGGATCAGGCGCAAGTGGGTCGCCCCCGCTTCGCCCAGCAGGCGATTGAAGCGCTCGGCATGCTTGGTGTGCACCAGCACGTTCATGGTGACTTGTTCGCCAATCTCCGCCAGCGCGCGGCACACTTCCAGGTTGCCCAGGTGCGCGCCCACCAGCATCTGCCCGCGCTCGCCACGCAGTTGGCCGCGCAGTTGCGCCGGGTCGTTGATTTCGATCTGCTCCAGGCGCAGCTTGCCGTTCCACACGTCCAGTTTGTCGAGCAGTGAGTCGGCGAACGCCATGAACTGGCCAAAGACCTTTCGGTGGGTTGGCAGCAAGTCGTCGCGCGCGCTCCACTGCGCCAGGCGCTGCTGGTATTGCCAGGCACTCTGGCGCGCGGTGCGGCCAAACAGGAAAAAGTAAAACACGATGCTGTACAGCAGCGGGCTCAACAGGCGGCGACCAAGCACTTTGGCCGCGACTGCCGTGAGCTTCATCAGCCAGAAACTGCCGCGTTCCTCGCGGTCGGCCCAGTGTTTGCCGCTGTCGCTCATGCCTGCCACCGACGCCACAGGATGGCCGGCGCGCGCACCAGCATGCCGAAAAACAGTCGCGTGTGCATGGCGCTGATGCGCACGTTGTCGCGGAACAAGCGAAAGTGCGACAGGCCGTCGGCCGGGTAATGCACCTGGGTGGGCAGCCAGCGCATGGGCTGGTTGCGCCAGGCCAGGCGCACAAGGATGTCTGAATCGAAATCCATGTGCGTGCCGATGTAGGCCGAGTCCATCAGCGCCAGCGTGGGGGCCAGCGGGTACACGCGAAAGCCGCACATCGAGTCGCGAATCTGCAACGACAGGGTGTTGATCCACACCCACACGTGGGTCAGGTAGCGTGCGTAGAGGCGACCCTTGGGCACGCTGTCGTCGTATTCGGGGTAGCCGCAGATGATGGCGTCGGGGTGCCGGCGGGAGGTGTCGATAAAGGTCTCGACTTCGCGCAGGTCGTGTTGGCCATCGGCATCGACCTGCAGGGCGTGGGTGTAACCCAGTCGCGCCGCTTCGCGAAAGCCGGCCATGACCGCGCCGCCCTTGCCCTGGTTGCTCGGCAGGGTCAGCAGGGTGACGTTGCCCAGCAGCGCCAATTGCGCTAGCACCGCTGCGCAGGCCGCGCTGCTGCCGTCGTCCACCAGCAGGCACGGCAGGCCGCTGTTCAGCAGGCTGTGGACCACGGCGGGCACGGCGGCTTCATGGTTGTAGACCGGGATCAGGGCGCAGGGGTTATGCATGATGAGCGTCTCGGCAAACTTGGTGGCGAGGGAGCTCGCTCCCGCTGGGCTGCGAAGCAGACCCAATGCAGGCGACCGAGATGGATCTGGAAAAGTGCACTGCATGGGTTGGGAGTGCTGCGCACTCCAGCGGGAGCAAGCTCCCTCGCCACAGGAGACTATTCATTTGGGGTCTCCAGCACGATTCGGCCGCTGGAGCACGCGGCGTTGCCATTGCGGTAGGCGAAATACAACTTGCCGCGTTCCCGGTCGAAGCGCAGGTGCAGTTCGATACGGTCGCCGGGGCGCACCAGTTGCTGGAACTTGAGCACTTCCATACCGGCGAACGTCGGCGGCAGGTCCAGCAGCTGTTGGCCCAGGTTGAAGGCCCATTCCACCTGCACCACACCCGGCAGTACCGGCGTTACCGGGAAATGCCCGCTGAAATAGGCCAGGTCCGGCGCAATGCTCAGTTGTAGCGTCCATTCGCCGTCGGTTTCGACCTGCTCCAGCACCTCCGGCGCCTTGGGCCGTGGTGCCAGCAACAGGGCCTCGATATCGGCCTGGGGCAGCTTGCCCTGGCTGTTGAGCGGCAGTTGGCGCAGCAAGCGCCAGCGGCGGGGCAGGGCCAGGGCTTCGCAATGCTGGCTCAGGTGCTCGCGCAGGGTCTGGGTCAGCGTGCGCCGGCCCTGGTTGCGCAGCGCATGCAGCCCCGCCGCGCTCAGCACCACCAGGGCACCGAGCGAGGCGCGGTTTTCCTGCACCACGCCCAGGCGCGTTTCGGCGACCCAGGGGTGGGTCATCAACGCCTGTTCGAGCATCGGCAGGGAGATGCGTTTTTCTTCCAGCTTGACGATGCGGTCCAGGCGGCCAAGCAGCTCGAAGCGGCCATCGGCATGGATGCGCGCGGCATCGGCGGTCTGTTCGACATGCCCGTCGGGCAGATAAGGCGAGGCAATGCGCAGGGCGCCGTCGGCATCCTGGCTCAGTTGCACATCGGCAAACGGCTGCCAGGGCTGGGCCCCCTGGCGCCAGGCGATACCGCCGGTTTCCGAGCTGCCAAGAATCTCCGTCGGCCATTGCTGCAAGCGGTCATAGAGGCTGCCGGCGGCCTCGACAGGCAAGGCGCCACCGGAGGAAAACACCCGTGCCACCTGGCTCAGTGCCGGCCAGTCGAGGTTATCGCCCATGCGCTTGAGCAGTGCCGGGCTGGCCACCCAGGCAAATTGCGCATGCTCGCGACTGGCGCGCTGCATGTCTTCGGGAAAGGCCAGTTGCTTACGCACAAAGATACGACCGGCGCACAGCGGCCACAGCACGCGAAACAGCAGCCCGTAGATATGTTGAGTGGCGACGCTGCCGATGATGCAGGCGTCCTTCAGGTCGGCGCCCCACAGCGCTTCCAGCGCCTGGACCTCATTGGCCAGCTGGCGCAGGGACTTGTCGATCCGCTTGGGTTCGCCGCTGGAGCCGGAGGTGCACAGGCTCAGTTGGCAGCTATCCAGGTCGAGTGCGGCGGGGCTCAAGGGCGCTTGATACAGGGCCTCCAGTTCCGACGCTTGCGTCAGCCAGGCATCGACAGCGTCGGCCCAGCGTTGACGGGTCTGGGGCTGCAGGTCGGCGGGCAGTAGCACGCTGACCCCGGCACGCCAGGCGCCGAGCAAGGCAATCGCCAGTACGCCCGCGTCTTCCAGGTGCACCGCCAGGCGCTGTATGCCACGCGCTCGCAGGCCTGCCGCCAGGCGCAGCGATTGCTCCACCAGTTGTGCATGATTGAGCGCCGGCTCAGTGGTGACCTGGCGGTGTTCCTGCGGCTCGAGCAGCAGATGCTCAAGTTTCAAACCTTCCATACGCGGCCTCGAACCCTTTGTCGTACCAGCCATTCCACGGCAAACAACAGCCCCATCAGCCCGTAGGCGATCAAGCCGTTGTACAACGTCCACCAGCTCAATGGCGCCCATAAGGTGAGGGCGGCGGCGAGCAGGCCATTACACAGAAAAAACACACTCCACACGACGGTGACCTGGCGCGTATACACCACTGCATGCGGCGGCAGCTGCGCCTCGCTCATGCGCGCCAGCCGCTCGACCATCGGCGGCCCGTAGATAAGGCTCAGGCCGAACAGTGCCAGCATGAACGCGCTGACCAGGCTGGGGTACCAACGCAACCACTGCGGGTTGTCGAACCAGGCCAGCGCCAGGCAGAACACAATCACCACCAGCGCCATCCAGCGGCTGCCGGGGCGTCGCGCAGCGGTGAACGCGCGCAGCAGCCACAGGCTGCCCAGCAGCAGGCCGAACTGCCACGGCGCAAAATGCTCGGTGCCGTAATACACCGCAAAGGGGTACAGCAAGCCCGCCAGCAACAGGCCCAGGCCCATCAGCCGGCTCATGCGGCGGGTTGGACCAGACGGTACACCGCCTCAACCACGTCATTGACGGTGCGCACTGCCTTGAATTCTTCAGCGGCGATCTTCTTGCCGGTCTGGCGCTTGATGTGGTCGATCAGGTCCACGGCATCGATGCTGTCGATTTCCAGGTCCTGGTACAGGTTGGCATCAAGGGTGACGCGTTCAGGTTCCAGTTCAAACAGTTCCACCAAGGCGTCGCGCAGGGTGTTGAAAATATCGTCACGAGTTTGCATGGTCCGGTCTCAAGCTGCCTGTCTGGCCGTGACGAATGCCGCAAGGCTGGCCACGTTGGTGAAATGATTGCGCGTGTCCTTGGCGTCGGCGTCGATCTTGATGCCGTACGTTTTCTGAATGGCCAGGCCCAGCTCCAGGGCATCGACCGAATCCAGGCCCAGGCCTTCGCCGAACAGGGTCTGGTCGCTGCCGATGTCGTCGACGCTGATGTCCTCCAGGCCCAGGGCCTCGATGATCAGCATCTTTATGTCGTGCTCAAGGCGGTGTTGGTCGCTCATCTTCGGCGAGCTCCTTAATGAAATAGTGATGCAGGTAATCGTTGAGCTTGCGTGACGCCTGGGGCGCGGGGCCCTGTGCGGCGAACGCGTGTGGTTCTATATCGGCACCCACGCGCAAACTGAAGTGGAATCGGCATCTGGGAATGCGATACCAGGGCTCGGCCTTGGTCAGGGTGGTGGGGCTGACCTTGATCACCACCGGGGTGATGATTGTCGCACCGCGCAGCGCAATGGCCGCGCCGCCGCGATGAAAGGCAGGTGCCGCGCCGGGTGTGGTGCGGGTGCCCTCTGGAAAGATGATCAGGGTCTGGCCGGCACGCAGGGCGTCGGCGGCCGCGTCGAGCATGTCGGCGCTGCCGTCGTTGCTGATATAGCCGGCGTCGCGTACCGGGCCACGGGTGAACGGGTTTTGAAACAGGCCCTGCTTGACCACGCAATTGGTCTGGCGCATCAGGCCGATCAGGAACACCACGTCGATCAGCGACGGATGGTTGGCGACGATCATCTGGCCAGGGCGGCCGAGCTTTTGCTCACCCTCGACGCTGTACGTGAGGATGCCCAGACATTTCATCAGCCGAATAAAAAACCAGAACAGGCAACTGATGGTGTGACGCGCGCGTCGTTGATGCTGCCCGGCGTCGCCCGGCAGGCAACTGAGCAGCGGGAATACCAGCAAACGCAGGCACAGCCCGCCGACACCGAACACAAAGAAGCTGGTGGCCGTGGCGAACAGGCGCCAGTAATAGGCCTGCCGTGGTTTGTCGGTCAGGGCTTGCGTCGCCAGTTCCATACTCGGTTCTTCCAGGCATGTTGGCAGGCACCCTGTTCGGTCAACAGGGTGCGCAGCAGGTTCAGGGCGTGGGGCCACTGGGTTGGAGTGAGTTGGACAGTGCCGCTGTTTAGTTCCAGCTGCCACTCGTCGCCCGGTGTGAGCAAAAGGCCGAGGGCGTAGGGGAAGGGCACGTCAGCGATCCAGTTGGCATACGCCTGGGGCGGTTGTTCTTCGGTGATCACCAGCAATACGGCTGCAGCGCCTTCGTTGAGCAGCGCGGCGGCTTCGAGCAGGCCGTGTTCGAGGCCATCACCGGCGGCGGCGAGGGCCGTCATTTCGCTGGTTTCATTGCGCAGGATCGACCACAGGCCAATCACCGCGTTATGCACCGACAGGCTGAACTGGGTCGGCGACAGCGGTTGCTCGTTGGCCAGGTCGCTGAGAATGTCGAGGGTGCGCGGGGTTTCGCCGTGGCGCGAAACAAACACCAGCGGCAGCGCTTCAAGGCCCTCGGCCAGCGGCCAGCCCACGCTGAACGCCATGCGCGCCAGACGGCTCAAGCGTCGACGCTGCATGGCTGGCAGAAATGACACATCCGGCGATGCGTCGCTGGCGGGCAGCAACACCGGGTCCCGACACCAGGCGTGCCAGTCGTGCGCACTCTCCAGGCCAGGGGCCCAGGCGCGCCATTGGGCGATGTTGAAGTTGATCACTGAGAGGTTATCCCGCCCCTGCGGGCTTCCGTGTGCGGCCGATGGCCCCGGATTCCGGGACAGAGGGCAATGGCCGAATGGCGCGCATTATCCCGGTGCCGCTGGGTTCTAGCAAACATTGGTAAAAATTTGTTCACGGGCCATCACAAATTAAGTTGGAGGAATTTACAGATTGTGCGCGCTAGAGGGCCGGACCGGATTGTCGGAGCGTTCCCATTCATTTGTGGGCCAGACACCGCCGATGGATGAACGAGGTAGCTAACCGGCGCTTTTGCGCTCTACACTCGGTCATTCATTGATACACGGAGGTTTTCCCATGCGGCGCGTGGTGTTCAATCAGAAAGGCGGCGTGGGCAAGTCCAGCATCGCCTGCAACCTGGCGGCGGTCAGCGCCAGCGAAGGCTATCGAACCCTGTTGGTGGACCTCGATGCACAGGCCAACTCCACCCAGTACCTCACCGGGCTGACCGGCGACGATATTCCCATGGGAATCGCCGACTTTTTCAAGCAAACCCTGTCTTCCGGACCGTTTTCGAAGAAGAACAAGGTGGACATCTACGAGACGCCGTTCGACAACCTGCACGTCATCACCGCCACGCCGGAACTGGCGGACCTGCAGCCCAAGCTTGAGGCCAAGCACAAGATCAACAAGCTGCGAAAGCTGTTGGATGAGTTGAGCGAGGATTACGACCGGATTTACCTCGATACGCCGCCGGCCCTGAATTTCTACGCGGTTTCGGCGCTGATTGCCGCTGATCGCGTGCTGATTCCCTTCGACTGCGACAGTTTCTCGCGCCAGGCCCTGTATGGCCTGTTGGCTGAAATCGAAGAATTGAAGGATGACCATAACGAAGGCCTTGAAGTGGAAGGCATCGTGGTCAACCAGTTCCAGGCCCGGGCAAGCCTGCCGCAGCAGATCCTGGATGAATTGATTGCCGAAGGCTTGCCGGTATTGCCGGTGTACCTGGCCAGCTCCGTGCGCATGCGTGAGTCGCACCAGGAGAGCAAGCCGCTGATCCATCTGGACCCACGGCATAAGCTGACGCTGCAGTTTGTTGAATTGCACAACTTGCTGGAAAGCGCCTGATCTCAAGCACCACACAGATCCAATGTGGGAGGGGGCTTGCCCCCGATAGCAGTGTGTCAGCCAGCTTATCTGTAGCTGACCCACCGCTATCGGGGGCAAGCCCCCTCCCACATTTTGGATCGTGTTCGAGCAAGGGATTTGGATTTTTCCCACATGGTCCGTAGGAAGGATCTGGCGCAAGGGAATGGGCCTTGTACCTTGCCTACAGCTACGCCAGAATCCGCCGGCTTGTGCGTCTGGATGGGCGTCTCTAAGGTTTGCCGGTCGCTGAATGTTCAGTGATCGGGTTTAGTAGCCCTAACGACCAAAGCATTTGTACCGCTTCAACAGCATGGCGTTTACCGCCTACCTGATGGTGGCTGTATGCAGGGCACCTTCGGGTGCGCCGGTCTTTGCTTTGTTCCCCGGTCTACTAACCTGCGTACAGCTGCCACCCTTCGTTTAGTAGCGAAGTGGTAGCAGCCCTATCAGGGAACAAATGCATGTCTATCAGTCTTTTCAATGTGGCACCTAACCTCTCCACCGAAACCCTCGTGCTGAACAGCTACGAAACCTTCGCCTCAGTCCGCACCTTATTACTCAACCTGTCCAACGACCTCACCGGCGAACACCGCGACGTGGCCCTGGCCATTCATCAATTGAGTGGGCTTGGCGTCATGCTGGTCAGCCAAATGATGGACCGCCAAGCCCCACTGGCCTGAAGTTATAACGCGGTCAAATGTGGGAGGGGGCTTGCCCCCGATGGCGGTGTGTCGGTCATGCAATTGACAACTGATCCACTGCTATCGGGGGCAAGCCCCCTCCCACATGGTTTGGCGTTGTTCTGATGGGCCGGTTATACGCCCTGGCTGCGCAACCAGCTCATCAACTGCGGCAACGGAAACGCCCCGCTCTGGCGCGCCACTTCGCGGCCGTTCTTGAACAGAATCAAACTGGGAATCGAGCGAATCCCCAATTGCGCCGACAGCTGCTGATTGGCCTCGCTGTCGAGCTTGGCCAGCCGGCACTTGCCCTCCAACTGCCCGGCCGCCTGCTCGAATACCGGCGCAAACGACTTGCACGGCCCGCACCAATCCGCCCACACATCCACCAGCAACGGCAGGTCGCCCTTGATCTGGCTGGCGTAGTCGCTTTGTTTCAATTCAAAGGGTTTGTTCAGCAACACAGGCTGCTTGCAGCGCCCACATTTCGGCCCATCGCCCAGGCGTTCGCCGGGGATGCGGTTGAGAGCGTTGCAATGAGGGCAGGGGATTACGAGAGGTTCGGACATCGGGGGGCTCCTAGGGCGCGGCCAATGGTGTGTATCTGGTGCCGAAGCTGAGCGTTATCAAGGCGGCTAGCAGAAGACTCATCCGCTCACAGTTTCTCCCACGCTGGGGCGAATTGCCTGTCTAGGCTTTTTGCTGTTACCACCCGTCTGTTTTCAGCTATAGCAAATTGCGATGGTCTGAATTCAGGTTTAACCTCCATAGCAAGATGCGATAAGGACGTTGCATGCGAGTGATCAGTGAAAAAAGGATCTGGGAAGCCAAGGAGAAATGGCCGCGTTCAGCAACGGCTCTGGATCAGTGGTACCGCATCATCAAACGCAACACCCCCGCAGACTTCGCTGCAATGAAAGCCATGTTTCCCGCCACCGACAAGGTGGGTGAGTTTCATGTGTTTGATGTTGGCGGTAACAAGCTGAGGCTGATTGCGTCGGTGCAGTATCGGGCCCAACGCGTTTACATCAAGCATCTGCTTGACCACCGCGATTATGAGAAAGACAAATGGAAGGAAAAAATCCGATGAGCGCGCTTATGCAAGTAGCGGCAGAGCACTGGCAGTTCGTTGCGCCTGTGATGCGCAAGCCGCAAAACGAGGCAGACTACGACGCACTGGTCTGCGGGTTGGATGAGCTGTTGAGCCTGGTGGGTGATGACGAAGACAGCCCGCTGATGAGCCTGGTCGACATTCTCAGCGACTGGATAGAAGCCTATGACCGTGAGCATCGCCCTATGCCCGTGGCCAGCGGTGTCGATGTGCTGCGCTACATGATGCGCGAGCACAATCTCACCCAGAGCGACCTTCCGGGGGTTGGGGCGCAATCAGTCGTCTCTGAAATATTGAGCGGAAAACGCCAGCTTAACGTGCGCCAAATTCGTTGGTTGGCCGAGCGCTTCGGGGTATCCGTGGAGACCTTTATTTAACGGCTCAAGACGAACAACTGATCTCCAGATGCTTGCCCCAATCCGGCGGCCGCTGGGCGTACTGTTCCATCCCCGCTTGTTCTTCAAACGGCTTGGTCAGTACCTCATGCAGCCGTCGCACTTCGCTGTAGTCGCCTTGCTCGGCGGCGGTAATGGCGTTTTGTGCGAGGTAATTGCGCAGGATGTACAGCGGGTTCACGGCGTGCATCCGCGCACGGCGCTGTTCTTCGCTGTCATCGCCGTCGCGCAAGACCCGCGCCGTGTACCGTTCGGCCCAGGCGTCGAAGCCGGCCATGTCGACAAAGTCATCGCGTAACCGGGTAACCGCCAGCGCTGCCGGCTCATCGCCAAGGCGTCGGAAGAACAGCGTGTAGTCCACGCCGCTGTTCTGCATCAGTTTGAGCAAGCGTTCCACCAGTTGCTGGTCATCGTCTTCGGCCGTGGTCAGGCCCAGTCGGCGACGCATCAGGTCCAGGTAGTGGGCTTGATACAGCGGCAGGTACAGGCCGAGGGCTTCTTTGAGCGCGTCAACGCTGATGAATGGTGTGAGCGCCTGGGCCAGGGCGCTGAGGTTCCACTGCCCGATCGGCACCTGGTTGCTGAAGGAGTAACGCCCCTCGTGGTCGGAATGGTTGCAGATGAAGTGCGCATCAAAGTCATCCAGAAACGCAAACGGCCCGTAATCGAAGGTGATGCCCAGGATCGACATGTTGTCGGTGTTCATCACCCCATGGCAGAAGCCATAGGCCTGCCACTTGGCGATCATCTCGGCATTGCGCTCGACGATTTCGCGGAACATCGCCAGGTAGGGTTCCGGTTGCTCGCGGCACTCGGGGTAGTGCAGGTTTAACACGTGTTCAGCCAGCTCGGCCTGCTGCTCGGGCTTTTTGGTGTAGTAGAAATATTCGAAATGCCCGAAGCGGATATGGCTGGGCGCCAGACGCAGCACCATCGCCCCGCGTTCCTGCTTTTCACGCCACACCGGCGTGCTGGAACCGATCACGCACAACGCGCGGCTGCTGGGAATGCCCAGGGCATGCAGGGCTTCGGAGGCGAGGAACTCGCGGATCGAGGAGCGCAATACCGCACGCCCATCGCCCATCCGCGAGTAGGGCGTCATGCCGGCGCCCTTGAGGTGCAGGTCCCAGTGCTCGCCCGCCTGGTTATGCACCTCGCCCAGCAACAACCCACGGCCATCCCCCAATTGCGGGGTGTAGCCGCCGAACTGGTGCCCGGAATAGACCATCGCCCGCGGCTGCGCTTCGGCCCACAGCTTGTGCCCGCCAAACAGTTCGGCAAACAGGGGCGTCTCGGCCACGGCCGGGTCGAGGTCGAGCAGGGCCATGGCCGCTCTGCTCGCCACGACAAGGCGCGGCTCATCGAGCGGCTCGGGCAGAACGTGGGTTGAGAACGCATCGCCCAGGCGTGCGAAGCGGTTGTCGAAGGTCAGTTCGTCGAGGGCTTTCACCGGCGATCTCCAGCAGGATGCCCCAGCATTTTGCTGGGGCTGAGTTCGTTAGTCGAGTTTGCTCGGCGGTGGTTCAGGCGCGTCTTCGACCTTTCCGGCGGGCGGCTCGGGGGTATCCTGCTCGGGCGCGACGATGGTCTTGCGCTCGTCTTCGACCGGCACCAGTTTGTATTCCTGGCCGTGCATGTTCTTGAGGTACACCTCCATCTGCCGGAACGAGATGTTGATGTGCTGCTTTTTGAACTCACGGTTGATATAGCGATTGACCTCGTCCAGCACCGGGTTGCGGTCGCCCAGGTCGCGCACATGCATGCGCAGCTCATGGTCGAGGGTGCTTTCGCCGAAGTTGAGGAAGTACACGTGGGGTTCCGGTTCTTTCAGTACCCGCGGGTTTTCCCTGGCGGCCTTGAGCAGCAGTTCCTTCACCAGGTCCAGGTCGGAGCCGTAATCCACCCCCAGTTTCAGGGTGACCCGGGTGATGGTGTCGGTCAGCGACCAGTTGATCAGTTGCCCGGTGATGAACGTCTTGTTCGGGACAATGATGTCCTTGCGGTCGAAGTCGGTGATGGTGGTGGCGCGGATGCGGATCTTGCTCACCGTGCCCGAGAGGTTACCGATGGTAATGGTGTCGCCGATGCGCACCGGGCGCTCGAACAGGATCATGATGCCGGAGATGAAGTTGGCGAAGATCTCCTGCATGCCGAAGCCCAGGCCCACCGACAACGCCGCCACCAGCCACTGCAACTTGTCCCAGCTCACGCCGAGGGTGGAAAGCGTCGAGACAAAACCCACACCGGCGATCACATACGACAGCAACGTCGTGGTGGCATAGGCGCTGCCTTGGGCAAGCTCCAGTTTGGACAGCACCAGTACTTCGAGTAAGCCTGGCAGGTTGCGCGCCAGGGCGAAGGTGATACCAATGATGATCAGCGCGCCGAGCAAGTCGCCGATGCTGATAGGCACCATGCTGATATTCGCACCGGTACCGCTGGTGTATTCGTACAGCGTGACGTTGTCCAGGTAGGAAAATACCGAAATCAGGTCCGACCACACCCAGTACAGCGCTGCGATAAAGCCGCCGAGCAAGGCCAGGCGGATCAGGCGCAGGGATTGTTCGTTGACCTTTTCGATGTCCAGGGTGGGTTCTTCAACCACCGCTTCGCCTTCGCCGGCCTCCTTGGCGGCCTGGCGTTTGGCCAGGGCGCGCGCATAGGCCAGGCGTCGGGCGGCGACGCTCAGCCAGCGGACGAAGGTGGCTTCGATCACCAGCCAGAACATCAGCAGGTACAGGGTGTTGATCAAGCGGTCGCTGAGCTTGAGCGCGGTGTAGTAGTAGCCGAAGCAAACCGCGATAAACAGCGCGATGGGCAGGGCGGTGAACAACAGGCCCACGGCCTTGCGAAACAGCGAGGCTTTTTCATGGGTGGGGCTGTTCAGCAGCAGGCGGCTGAGCAACCACGCCATCAGGGCGTAGCAGGTGAGTACCACGGCGATGCCCAGCACATCTTCGGCGAGGGCCGCCGGTTGGTGCTCGGCGATGGCCACCACGGCCACCAGCGCCAGTACCACCAGCCCGAGCTTGCGTACCCAGCCCTGCAGGAATTCGACCTGGGGTTTTTCCCAGCGAAAGTGCAACTCGGCCACGCCGCCGGGCGCCAGGATGCGGTAAGCGGTGTAGAACACCAGCCAGGCCTGGGCGATCTGCAGCAGGGCCGAGCCCAGGTTGGCGTTTTGCCCACGGGCGTCGATCTGCAGCGCATAGCCGCACAACGCCAGGCCCAGGGATACCGGCATCGCCAGCAGGATGTTGATCAGGATCGCCTGCGGCGTGTGCCACTGGCTGTCGCGCTTGAAGTGGCCGATGTCCAGGTGGACTTTATTAAGGCGCTGATACAGCGCCTTGCGCCGCCACAACAGCGCACCGATCAACAGCAGCAACGGCAGGAACAGCAAGGGGCGCTGGGTCAGGCCGTCATACAGTTCGCTGACGCTGGAAGCCCAGGGCAGGGTGGTGATTTGCTTGCTCAAGTGCGCCGGTACGGTTTCCAGCCACTCGGTGTCCAGCGGCTTGTTGCTCGGGATCCAGAACATCTGCTCATCGAGCGTGGCGCGCAGGGTGGTGGCGGTGCTGAGCAGTTGTTTCTGGTTCAGTTGCAGGGTGATGGATTCGTTGAGCAGTGCGCTCAACTCGCGGCTCAGGCGTTCCAGCAGGTCGCTGCGGGTGATTGCCAGTTCCAGCAGGGTGCGGCGCAACTGCGGGGTGATGTCGTCCGGTGGCTGGTTGGCCAGCAGGTTATCCACATACGCGCTGGGGGAGCTGATCAGCTCGCGCTGCTGGTTGACCTCGAACTGGTACAGGCGAATGTTGGCGATGTCGTCGGCCAGGTCACGGTCGACGGTCAGGCGTGGCAGGGCCTGTTTCTGTTTGTAGAGGATCTTGGACAGCAACAGGCTGCCCTTGAGCACGTTGATCTGTTCGTCCAGCGCCGAATCGCTTTGGGTGACGGTGTCCAGCTGCTGCTTGGTCTGCAGGTTTTTCTGGGTCAGGTCGTTGAGGCGGTCGGTGCTCTTGAGCAGGTAGTCGGAGAGCTTCAGGTTGGCCGCGCTTTCCGTGGCCAGCAGGCTGCTGCCGCCGGCCTTCTGCGCTTCGATGGACTGCTGGGTCACCGTCTGCTGGGACTGGGCCAGGCGTTTCTGGTTGATCAGGGTTTGCAGGTCCTGGATTTCCTGCTCCAGGCGCGCGGTTTTTTCCTGGATCAGGTCGTGCTGGCTGTTGCCCAGGTCCTGCAGCTGGCTGTTGCCGGCCAGTTCCTGACGGCGCAAGGGAATCAGCGCGTTGAGGGCGGCGAGTTCGGCGTTGAGCTGGTTGCGCTGATCGCTGCTGAGGGCTTTGCCGTTGTCTTTGCCCGCCTTGAGGGTCGCGTTGATCTGCTGGATACGCGTCTGGCTGCTGCTGATCTCGGTCTGCGCGCGCTCGGGGCGGGTTTGGGCAGCGATGGTCAGGCTGTTGGCGTCGGCCAGCTCTTTTTGCAAATCACCCTGCTGGGTGGAGCGTTGCACCAACAACTGTTCAAGCTGCGGCACGGGCAGGCTGGCGTAGCGTTGAGCCACCGGGACGACTTTGGTGGCCTTGAGCCGAGTCAGCTCGCGCTGGTTGTCCGTGGTTTGGCGCGGGGCATCTTCCAGCTGGCGCTTCAGGTCTGCCAGGCGCTGCTCGTAGTCCTGCTTGTTGGCCAGGTAGGTCAGGGTCTGTTGCAGGATGCCCTGCAACGCCTTCATGTCGGCGTCGGGCAGCTTGCGATCGGGCAGTTTGTCCAGGGTTTGCTGGACAGCGTCGGCGCTGGGCGGGTCGGCCGCGTGAACGGTGCCGACACAAAGGGTCAGGCCCAGCAGGGCAGTGGCGAGAAAAGTGCGCAGGGTTGGCATAGAGACCGGTTGAGCTGGAT
Source organism: Pseudomonas sp. MUP55 (assembly GCF_034043515.1). Lineage (NCBI taxonomy): Bacteria > Pseudomonadati > Pseudomonadota > Gammaproteobacteria > Pseudomonadales > Pseudomonadaceae > Pseudomonas > Pseudomonas sp. MUP55. The sequence goes on from NZ_CP138214.1 coordinate 553,107, forward strand.
GAAGAATCGGGGCGTTGTCGCCCCGCAGTTTAGAGGAAGAGTCCGGGGCCCGGGCGACTTCCTTCGGGGAATCTGACGCCGACTTTGCCAATCTTGTTCCCGTCCATGACCGCGACGGTCCAGATGGTGTTGTTCCACTCCACCTGGTCGCCCACCACCGGCGCGCCGCCGACTTTCTGGGTGATGAAGCGGCTGAGCGGCATGTCCGGGTCGATACCCTCGAGCTTGAGCCCGTACAAGGCCGAAACCGCGCCCAGCTGGGCGTCGCCTTCGAGTACGAAATCGCCGAAGAAGCGCAGGTCGAGGCCGCGCTGCGGTGCCTGGCTGAACAGTTTGCCGAGCGCCGGCAGGTTGTGTTCATGGCCGATGACGCAGAGCAGATCGTCGACTTCCAGCACCGTACTACCCGACGGATGGAGCAGTTGCTGGCCACGAAACAGCGCCGCGATCCGCGTGCCTTCCGGCATTTTCAATTCGCGCAGGGCGGCGCCGATGCACCATTTCTCCGCGCCCAGGCGGTAGACGAACAGCTCCCACTCGCTGGTGACGTGCACTTCCAGGGCCGCGCGGGAAATCGGCGCCGGGTCCGGCGGTACGGTGACTTTGAGCAACTTGGCCACCCACGGCAGGCTGGTGCCCTGCACCAGCAGCGAGACCAGTACGATAAAGAACGCCAGGTTGAAGTACAGCTGGGCATGGGGCAGGCCGGCCATCAGCGGGAATACTGCGAGGATGATCGGCACCGCGCCGCGCAGGCCGACCCAGGCGATAAAGGTTTTTTCGCGGCCGTGGAATGCTTTAAAGGGCAGCAGGCCAATCATCACCGACAGCGGCCGCGCAAACAGGATCATCCACAGCGCCAGGCCGAGTGCCGGCAGGGCAATGGGCAGCAAATCATGGGGGGTGACCAACAGGCCCAGCACCAGGAACATGCCGATCTGCGCCAGCCAGGCCATGCCGTCGAGCATGTGCAGAATGCCATGGCGGCTGCGCACCGGCCGGTTGCCGATCACCAGCCCGCACAGGTACACGGCGAGAAAGCCGCTGCCGTGCAAGGCGTTGGTCAGCGCGAACACGAACAGGCCGCCGGCGATCACCAGGATCGGGTACAAGCCGTTGGCCAGGTTGATGCGGTTGACCATCTGCAGCATCAACCAGCCGCCGCCCAAGCCGACCAGGCCGCCGATGCCGAATTCGCGGATCAGGTGGGTCAGCAGGCTCCAGTGCAGGCCGGTCTGACCGCTGGCGAGCATGTCGATCAGTGTCACGGTGAGGAACACCGCCATCGGGTCGTTGCTGCCCGATTCGATTTCCAGGCTGGCGCTGACCCGTTCGTTCAGGCCCTTGCCGCCCAGCAGCGAGAACACCGCCGCGGCGTCCGTGGAGCCGACGATGGCGCCGATCAGCAAGCCCTGGACCATGTTGAGGTCAAACAGCCAGGCCGCGGCCATGCCGGTGAGGCCGGTGGTAATCAACACCCCCACCGTGGCCAGGGACAAGGCTGGCCAGAGCGCCACGCGGAAACTCGCCACTCGTGTGCGCAAACCGCCGTCGAGCAGGATCACCGCCAGTGCCAGGTTGCCCACCAGGTAGGCGGTCGGGTAATTGTCGAAGATGATGCCGCCGCCATCGACGCCAGCAATCATGCCCACGGCCAGGATGATCACCAGGATCGGAATGCCCAGACGCGAGGAAAGAGAACTTACCAGAATGCTCGCACTCACCAGCAACGCGCCGATCAAGAACAGGCTGTTGATGGTCGTCGCATTCAAAGGCAGTACTCCAGAACAAGGTAAGCAGGGCGCAAACTGACCATGCAGTCTGCGTGCCAGCGATTCTAACCTGTTGAATTGCTGCCCTGTCAAAAAGCTTTTGTGGGGCGAATCCCATTATCAAGGTTTCCCCCCAGCCCCAAATGTGGGAGGGGGCTTGCCCCCGATAGCGGTGGATGTGTCAGCTTATTTGTGACCGACCCACGGCCATCGGGGGCAAGCCCTAATGCAATTCACTTAAGCGAACGATGTTCATTGTAGGAGCGAGCTTGCTCGCGAAAAACGCCCAGGCAACGCATTCATTCTGGACAAACGCGGGGGGCCTGAGTTCTTCGCGAGCAAGCTCGCTCCTACAAAAAGCCTGACTGGCATCAGGGCAAGCCCCCTCCCACATTTTTTAGAGGCGGAAGCGTCCTACCATGCCGTTGAGGTCCACCGCCAGGCGCGACAGCTCGCTGCTCGCCGCGCTGGTCTGGCTGGCGCCTGTGGCCGATTGCACCGACAGATCACGGATGTTCACCAGGTTACGGTCGACTTCCCGCGCCACCTGCGCCTGTTCTTCCGCCGCGCTGGCGATCACCAGGTTGCGCTCGTTGATCTCGATGATCGCCGTATTGATGGTGTCCAGCGACATGCCTGCGCCCTTGGCGATGTTCAACGTCGATTCGGCGCGCTCGGTGCTGTTGCGCATCGAATCCACGGCATGCTCGGTGCCGGCCTGGATGCTGCCGATCATGCGCTCGATCTCGCTGGTGGATTGCTGGGTGCGATGGGCCAGCGCCCGCACTTCGTCGGCCACCACGGCAAAGCCACGTCCGGCTTCACCGGCCCGCGCCGCTTCGATGGCCGCGTTGAGGGCCAGCAGGTTGGTCTGGTCGGCCAGGCCACGGATCACGTCCAGCACTTTGCCAATATCGCGCGATTCATTGGCCAACTCACCGATCAGGGTCGCGGTGGCTTGCACGTCGCCGCTCATGCGCTCGATGGCGCTGACGGTTTCCTGCACCAGGTCACGGCCGTCACCGGCGGAGGTGGTGGCGTTGCGCGAAGCTTCGGAGGTGCTCACGGCATTGCGTGCGACTTCCTCGACCGCGCTGGTCATCTCGTTGACGGCGGTGGCGGCCTGCTCGATTTCGTTGTTCTGCTGGGTCAGGCCGCGGGCGCTTTCGTCGGTCACGGCGTTGAGCTCTTCGGCGGCCGAGGCCAGTTGCGTGGCGGAGCCGGCGATGCGCTGCAGGGTGTCGCGCAATTTGTCCTGCATCTTGGCCATGGCGGCGAGCAGGCGCCCGGCTTCGTCGTTGCCGTCGACCTTGATTGGGCGGGTGAGGTTGCCTTCGGCCACTTCTTCGGCGGCTTCCAGCGCCTGGGAAATCGGCCCAGTGATGCTGCGGGTCAGCAGCCAGGCGAACAGCAGGGTCAGCGCGGTAGCGATCACCAGCAGGCCCACCACCAGGTTGAAGGCCAGGTTGTACTGGTCTTTGGCCTGCTGGTTGGTGGCCAGGGCCATGGTGTTGTTGATTTCCAGCAGGCGGTTGAGCACCCCATTGACCTGCTCGGAGTTGTTCAGCAGCTCGGTGTTGAGCAGGCCGCGTAGCTCGTCGACTTGATTGGCCCGTGACAGGCTCTTCATGCGCTCTTCTATCTGGTGGTATTGAGCCAGCAGCTGCACGTATTCATTGTAGGCCGCGCGTTCTTCGCTGCTCTCGATCAGCTTCTCGTAGATGCCCTGAGCGGTGCGAATTTGCTGGTTACGCACATCGAACGCTTCGAGGGTTTTTTGCTGTACCTCTGGCTCGCGGTTGGTCAGCAGGCGGTACGACAACACGCGCAGGCGCAAGGTGAGTTGGGTGAATTCGTCGAGGGCGCGGATGCTGGGCACGCTGGACAAGGTGATGTCTTCGGTGGCGCCGCGGATCTTGCTCATCTGGTTCAGGGCGAACACGCCGAGAAACAACATCAAGGCGCCGATAAACGCGAAGCCGAGGAAGGCCCTCGGAGCGATATTCATATTACGAAGAGACATGCTGGAATCCTGGGAGAAGCGCGATCCGTGCGGCCATGAGACGGGGTGTGCATCGCGTATCGGCCCTGCGACTAAAGTCTTAAGGGTGCGCGCGCTTTTGTCGCACCTGACCAGGGGTTGCACGGATTCAGGAACCAGATCGGGTAATTGCAGTCACTAAGGCTCGAAAGTGCGGCCCGGCCCATAAGAATCGGGCTGCGCGCCGGGGGATAACCCTGGCATCCGAGGTGAATTTTCTTTATCGTCACCGCCCTTTTAAAGCCCGAGAAATCAAAATGTTAGAAGCATCCCTCAGCCAACTGGAACAACTGGTCAGCGACCTGGTACAGCACAATCAAGACCTGCTGGGCAGCAACGAATCCCTCAAGGCGCAACTGGCCCAGGCCAAGGACGAAAACGACAGCCTGCAACTGAACCTGATGGAACAGGAAGAAAAGCATGGCGCCACCGCTGCGCGCATCCAGGCACTGGTTGAGCGTGTGAGCGCAGGCCCTGTCAGCGCATGAGTGAAGGGATAAAGGTCGTTTCGATTCTCGGGGAGGATTACTCGATCAAGGCGCCGGCCGGGGAAGACCAGACCCTGATGCACGCCGTGACCATGCTCAAGGCTTCCCTGGCGACTACCAAGAAAAAGTACCCGACCCTCATCGGTGACAAACTATTGGTATTGGCCGCGCTGAACCTGTGCGCCGAGCAGATCGAAATGCAGCAGGCTCACCAACAGGAACTCGACCGTTACCAAGAGCAAGTCAGCGCCACGGTCGAGGTGATTTCCAAGGCGATCCAGCCTTAGAACCACGCCTCCTGCATCCCCAGGCACGTATCGTCGCGTGCCTCCAGAATCGCCAGTTCATGATGGCAGCTTGGTACTTCCCAGGTCAGGAAGTACCGGGCGGCCTGGAGCTTGCCTTTATAGAAGGCCACATCGGCCGCATTGCCCTGGGCCAGCCCTTCTTCGGCGCGAATCGCCTGTTCCAGCCAGCGCCAGCCAATTACCGTATGCCCGAACACTTTCAGGTACAGCGCCGAGTTCGCCAGGCTGCTGTTGACGTTGCCCTGGGCGAGATCGCCCAGCAGGCCGAGGGTGACGCCTTGCAGGCGATCAACCAATTGCTCCAGCGGTTGCCTTAATGCAGTGAGCGAGGGGTAGTGCTGGGCTCGAGCGCCTGTCTGAGCGATCAGTCGAATCAACTGCTTGAGCCCGGCACCGCCGTTCTGCGCCAGCTTGCGCCCGAGCAGATCCAGGGATTGGATGCCATGGGTGCCTTCGTGGATCGGATTCAGTCGGTTGTCGCGGTAATACTGCTCAACCGGGTACTCACGGGTATAGCCATGCCCGCCGAGAATCTGGATCGCCAGTTCGTTGGCCTTGAGGCAGAACTCCGACGGCCAGGATTTGACGATAGGGGTCAGTAGGTCCAGCAACTCGTGGGCCTGTTTGCGTTCGGTTTCGCCGGGCAATGTGGTGGTGTCGTCGAACAGACGCGCGGCGTACAGGCCGAGGTCGAAGGCGCCTTCCACGTAGGCTTTTTGCGTGAGCAGCATGCGCTTGATGTCGGCGTGCTGGATGATCGACACCGGCGCGGTGCTTGGGTCCTTGCTGTCCGGCAGACGGCCTTGCGGCCGTTCGCGGGCGTACTCCAGCGAGTATAGGTAACCCGCGTAGCCAAGCATCACCGCGCCCATGCCGACGCCAATCCGGGCCTCGTTCATCATCTGGAACATGCAGCTCAGGCCTTGGTGCGGTTTGCCCACCAGATAGCCGACACAGTGACCGTTATCGCCAAAGTTGAGCGCTGTGGACGTAGTGCCGCGCCAGCCCATCTTGTGAAACAGCCCGGCCAGCAGGACGTCGTTGCGCTCACCCAGGCTGCCGTCATCGTTGACCAGGAATTTGGGCACGATAAACAGCGAAATGCCCTTCACCCCGGCCGGCGCGTCGGGCAGCTTGGCCAGTACCATGTGCACGATGTTTTCCGACAGCGGGTGGTCGCCGCCGGAGATGAAGATCTTGTTGCCCTTCAGGCGGTAAGTGCCGTCAGCTGCAGGCTCGGCCCGGGTACGAATATCCGACAGGGACGAGCCAGCGTGGGGCTCGGTCAAGGCCATGGTGCCGAAGAAGCGGCCGTCGATCATCGGTTGCAGGAAGCGTTGTTTCTGCTCTTCGGTGCCGAAGCTTTCAATCAGGTTGGCGGCGCCCATGGTCAGAAACGGATAGGACGTCGACGCGGCGTTGGCTGCCTGGAAATGCGCGAAGCACGCCTGGGACAGCAGGGTCGGCAGTTGCATGCCTCCCGCTTCAAAACTGCGGGCGGCGTTGAGAAAGCCAGCTTCAAGGAAGGCGTCCACGGCCGGTTTGACTTCCGGAATCAGGATCGCTCGGCCGTCTTCATACCGCGGTTCGTTTTCGTCGTTCTTGCGGTTGTGGGGCGCGAAGTATTTTTCCGCGATGCTGCGCGCTGTGCCGATGGCGGCATCGAAGGTTTCGCGGTTGTGCTCGGCAAACCGCTCGCGCTGGGTCAGGCCCTCGGCATCGAGGACTTCGTACAGCTCGAAAGCCAGATTGCGGGAACTGAGCAGCGTCTCGGACATGGCGGCTTACCTTTGAAGAGTATGCCGCAGTCTAGGAGTGCTAATAAAAATGGGAAAGGAAGATAGATAGGGGTGATGGGGCGGCACAAGTTACAAGCCTCAAGCTACAAGTAAGAGCAGTGCACTTTCACTTGTGGCTTGTAGCTTGCAACTTGAAGCTGCTGTTAACCGATGGTCATCAGGCTGGCGTTGCCGCCCGCCGCAGCGGTGTTGACGCTCAACGCACGCTCGATCACCAACCGTTCCAAGGCAATGGATGTCTCACCCTGGGACAAACCATGCACCCCAACAATCGCACCGCCGCGCTGCGCCACTTGCTTGCATACCGCACGCAGTTGGTCGGAGTCGCCGTGATGCAGCACTGCGTCGAACACCACCTCGTCCTTGGTCCAGTCGGCCACGCGCTTGATCTTCGCCTGAATATCCTTCGGCAGGCGTGGGGACAAGGCCTTGGTCAGCTCGGTTTCCGGCCATACCGCTGAACCGCCTACAGCCAATACCGCGGCCAGTTGGGTCAGCAGGTCTCCTTCCACCTCCGCCAGGCACAGCACGTGCTCACGCGGCAGGATCGCGTAGCTGTTGCGCTCGCCGGTCGGGCCGGCCAGTTGGCGGGTGATGCCGCTTTGCGACTGTGCGGCGAATTGCGTGCACAGGGCGCTCAGTTCGCTGAACTTTTGGCTGTCGGCCCAGGTTTTCAGGGCAGTCAGCGGTTGGCTCATGGCGTCGCGCAGGCGCAGGTCCGGTGCAGCCAATGCGTCGCCACGTACGAAGGATTGCTCGATCGCATCGGTCGGACGAGTCGACAACAGGCGGTACAGGTACAGCGGGCCACCGGCTTTCGGGCCAGTACCCGACAGACCTTCGCCGCCGAACGGCTGCACGCCGACCACGGCACCCACGATGTTACGGTTGACGTAGACGTTACCGGCATTGACGTTGTCGATCACCTTGGCGATGGTTTCGTCGATGCGGGTGTGCACGCCCAATGTCAGGCCGTAGCCGGACGCATTGATCTGGCCGATGAGCTGGTCGATCTCTTTGCGCTTGTAGCGCACCACGTGCAGCACCGGGCCGAAGATTTCGCGTTGCAGCTCGTCGAAGCTTTCCAGCTCGATCAGGGTAGGCATCACGAAGGTGCCACGCTTGATCTCTTCGCCGTCGGCAATCGCCACCTGGTAAACGTTGCGACCTTTGTCACGCATGGCCTGGATGTGTTTCTCGATGCCCGCCTTGGCTTCGGCGTCGATCACCGGGCCGATGTCCACCGACAGGCGCTCCGGGTTGCCCAGGCGGCATTCGGCCATGGCGCCCTTGAGCATTTCGATGACGCGGTCTGCCGAATCTTCCTGCAGGCACAGTACGCGCAGGGCCGAGCAGCGCTGGCCGGCGCTGTCGAAGGCCGACGACACCACGTCGATGACCACTTGTTCGGTGAGCGCCGAGGAATCCACGATCATCGCGTTCTGGCCGCCGGTTTCGGCGATCAGCGGAATCGGACGGCCCTGGGCATCCAGACGGCCGGCGACATTGCGTTGCAGCAGGCGCGCAACCTCGGTGGAACCGGTGAACATCACGCCTTTGACGCGCTCATCACCGACCAGGCGGGCACCCACGCTTTCGCCCTGGCCCGGCAGCAATTGCAGCACGCCTTGCGGAATGCCAGCTTCGAGCAGGATGCGTACCGCCTGGGCAGCGACCAGCGGGGTTTGTTCGGCAGGCTTGGCCAGTACCGGGTTACCGGCGGCCAGTGCCGCGGCGACCTGGCCGCTGAAGATCGCCAGCGGGAAGTTCCACGGGCTGATGCACACCACCGGGCCCAATGGGCGGTGGGCGTCGTTGGTGAAGTCATTGCGCGCCTGTACGGCGTAGTAGCGCAGAAAATCCACGGCTTCGCGTACTTCAGCAATGGCGTTGGCGAAGGTCTTGCCGGCTTCACGGGCCAGCAGGCCCATCAGTGGCTGGATTTCACCTTCCATCAGGTCGGCGGCGCGTTCCAGAATCGCGGCGCGTTCGGCGGGCGGGGTGGCCTGCCAGATCGGGGCGGCGCTGATGGCGCATTGGATCGCATTGTCGACGTCTTCGACGGTGGCTTCCTGAACGTGACCGACCACATCGCGCAGGTCGGACGGGTTCAGCACCGCGGCAGACGGTTGTTCGCTGGAGGCACAACCGAGCATCGGCGCGGCTTTCCAGTTGTTGTGCGCCGTGGCCAGCAGGGCGCAGGACAGCGATGCCAGGCGATGCTCGTTGGCCAGGTCGATACCGGCCGAGTTGGCGCGGTCGCTGCCATACAGGTCACGCGGCAGCGGGATACGCGGGTGCGGCAGGCCGAAGCCGCCTTCCACCGTGGCCATCTGCTCGATGCTCGCCACCGGATCGGCCACCAGTTCCTGAATCGAGATGGATTGGTCGGCAATGCGGTTGACGAACGAGGTGTTCGCACCGTTTTCCAACAGGCGACGCACCAGGTACGCCAGCAGGGTTTCGTGCGTGCCGACCGGTGCGTACACGCGGCACGGACGGTTCAGCTTGCCTTCGGAAACCTTGCCCACCACTTGTTCGTACAGCGGTTCACCCATGCCGTGCAGGCACTGGAACTCGTACTGTCCGGGGTAATAGTTCTGACCGGCAATGTGATAAATGGCCGACAGCGTGTGGGCGTTGTGCGTGGCGAACTGCGGATAGATGACTTCCGGCACCGACAGCAGTTTGCGTGCGCAGGCGATGTAGGAAACGTCGGTGTACACCTTGCGGGTATACACCGGGTAGCCTTCCAGGCCTTCGACTTGGGCGCGCTTGATTTCGCTGTCCCAGTAAGCGCCTTTTACCAGGCGGATCATCAGGCGGTGGCGGCTGCGGCGTGCCAGGTCGATCACGTAGTCGATCACATAAGGGCAACGCTTCTGGTAGGCCTGGATCACGAAACCGATACCGTTCCAGCCGGTCAGTTGCGGCTCGAAGCACAGGCGCTCGAGCAGGTCCAGGGACAATTCGAGGCGGTCGGCTTCTTCAGCGTCGATGTTCAGGCCGATGTCGTATTGCTTGGCCAGCAGGGTCAGCGACAACAGGCGCGGGTACAGTTCGTCCATCACGCGCTCGTACTGCGCGCGGCTGTAGCGCGGGTGCAGGGCGGAGAGCTTGATGGAGATGCCTGGGCCCTCATAGATCCCACGGCCGTGGGAGGCTTTGCCGATGGAGTGAATGGCTTGTTCGTACGAGGCCAGGTACTTCTGGGCATCGTGTTCGGTGAGTGCGGCTTCCCCGAGCATGTCGTAGGAATAGCGGAAACCCTTGGCTTCGAACTTGCTCGCGTTGGCCAGGGCTTCGGCAATGGTTTCGCCGGTGACGAACTGCTCGCCCATCAGGCGCATGGCCATGTCGACGCCCTTGCGGATCATCGGCTCGCCGCTTTTGCCGATGATGCGGCTCAGGGACGAGGTCAAACCTGCTTCGTTATGGGTGGCGACCAGTTTGCCGGTCAGCAGCAGGCCCCAGGTGGCGGCATTGACGAACAGCGACGGGCTGTTGCCCAGGTGCGGCTGCCAGTTACCGGTGCTGATCTTGTCGCGAATCAGCGCATCGCGGGTGCCTTTGTCCGGGATGCGCAGCAGCGCTTCGGCCAGGCACATCAGCGCCACGCCTTCCTGGGACGACAGGGAAAATTCCTGCAGCAGGCCCTGAACGATCCCGGCACGGCCGCCGGCGCTCTTCTGGTTGCGCAGTTTTTCGGCAATCGTGGCGGCCAGCTTATTGGTGGCTTCGGCCATGGCGGCCGGCAGGCGAGCCTGCTCGATCAGCATCGGCACCACTTCCGGCTCGGGGCGACGGTAAGCGGCGGTGATCGCGGCGCGCAGTACCGATTGCGGCAGGATGCTCTCGGCGAACTCAAGGAAGCACTGATGGGCGTGGTCATTCTGGACTTCGCCCGCATCATCGGCGTCTTTGCTGCCCGAACCATTGAGCTCGGAAAGGGTTGCACCACCCTCCAGTTTCTCCAGGTAATTGAAAATTGCCTGTTTGATCAGCCAGTGCGGCGTGCGATCAATGGAGGACGCGGCGGCCTTCAGGCGCTCGCGGGTTGGGTCGTCGAGTTTGACCCCAAGGGTGGTCGTAGCCATTTTCTTATCCTCATGGGTGCCACTAACGAGTGGCATCTGCTGGCGGCAAGATTAGCTTTGCCCATGAAGAGGTGCAACCGGGTGCAACCCTTTTGTTCAGGAAATTTTCGACGGTTGATCGGAAAAAAACCGGCCTTGCCTGGAATCGGCTTCACGCTGGTGCATTTACTTCTGAGATAGGCTGCTCTTGCTCCGAAAAGGAGCAAAAAATCGGCGTTTTTGTTGAAATTCACTTGGGTGCAACTTATTCGCAAGAAACTGGTTGCACCTTATTTGCTTTGTTGAATAGCATTCGCGCATCAAGGTGCAACCACCTTCACGGGTGCGTTCATCGGCTGGCGGCTTTCCTGGGGAAACGCCAGTCATAAATGCGCGGCACGCAGCCTCGTTTATCCGATTATCAACGGGTAGCGGGCTGACAGACCGTCGCCACATAAAAACAAAGCCAGGGCGTCACTTCTATGAGCGTTAGTAATCCCACCCTGATCACGTTCGTGATCTACATCGCAGCAATGGTGCTGATCGGCCTGATGGCCTATCGCTCCACCAACAACCTTTCCGATTACATCCTGGGCGGTCGCAGCCTCGGTAGCGTGGTGACGGCTTTGTCCGCCGGTGCTTCCGATATGAGCGGCTGGTTGCTGATGGGCCTGCCGGGCGCCATCTACATGTCTGGCTTGTCGGAAAGCTGGATTGCCATCGGCCTGATCGTCGGTGCCTACCTCAACTGGTTGTTCGTGGCTGGCCGCCTGCGCGTGCAGACCGAACACAACGGCGACGCCCTGACCCTGCCGGATTACTTCTCCAGCCGCTTCGAAGATAAAAGCGGCCTGCTGCGGATCATCTCTGCGGTGGTGATCCTGGTGTTCTTCACCATTTACTGCGCCTCCGGCATCGTGGCCGGTGCCCGCTTGTTCGAAAGCACCTTCGGCATGTCCTATGAGACAGCGCTGTGGGCCGGTGCCGCAGCGACCATCGCCTACACCTTTATCGGCGGTTTCCTGGCGGTCAGCTGGACCGACACCGTACAAGCCACCCTGATGATCTTCGCGTTGATCCTGACGCCGATCATCGTATTGCTGGCCACCGGTGGCGTTGACACCACCTTCCTGGCCATCGAAGCCAAGGACCCGACCAGCTTCGACATGCTCAAGAACACCACCTTCATCGGCGTTATCTCGCTGATGGGCTGGGGCCTGGGTTACTTCGGCCAGCCGCACATCCTCGCGCGTTTCATGGCGGCGGATTCGGTGAAGTCGATTGCCAATGCGCGTCGCATCTCCATGACCTGGATGATCCTGTGCCTGGGCGGCACCGTGGCGGTGGGTTTCTTCGGCATCGCTTACTTCTCGGCCCACCCGGAAGTGGCAGGCCCAGTGACTGAAAACCCTGAGCGTGTGTTTATCGAACTGGCCAAGATCCTGTTCAATCCATGGGTTGCCGGCGTATTGCTGTCGGCCATTCTGGCGGCTGTGATGAGTACCCTGAGCTGCCAGTTGCTGGTGTGCTCCAGCGCCCTGACCGAAGACTTCTACAAGGCTTTCCTGCGCAAGGGCGCTTCCCAGCTTGAGCTGGTGTGGGTCGGTCGCCTGATGGTGCTCGTGGTGGCGTTGATCGCCATCGCCATGGCCGCCAATCCGGAAAACCGCGTCTTGGGCCTGGTCAGCTACGCCTGGGCCGGTTTCGGCGCCGCCTTCGGCCCTGTGGTGCTGATCTCGGTGATCTGGAAAAACATGACCCGCAACGGCGCACTGGCCGGCATCCTGGTTGGTGCGATCACCGTGATCGTCTGGAAGCACTTCGAGTTGCTGGGCCTGTACGAAATCATTCCAGGCTTTATCTTCGCCAGCCTGGCGATCTACTTCGTCAGCAAGATGGGCGCACCGACTGCCGGTATGGTTCAGCGCTTTGATGCTGCGGAAAAAGACTACAACCTCAATAAGTAACAGCGCTGGGCGTTGATCGCCCGGTACCTGAAAAGAAGGCCCACGTCCTACGGATGCTGGGCCTTTTTTTATGGAGAAGATCAGCCCTCTGAGGCTCTGAGGATTTCGGCACTGCCGACGTAGGACCTTACTGATTTGCCGGCGCAGCGCTCGACTCGGCAAACGCCTGATGCAGAATCGCTCATCCACCCTTCGCAGAGAAACACCGGATGTTCGCTCCTGCCAATCAAAGTGCCTTTAACCTGACCCTGGATGGGGAACCTTGTGATCTGAAGGTGCAAGGGTTCACGGGCGATGAATTTATCAGCTTGCCCTATCGCTTTGACCTTGAGTTGGTCAGCGAGCAAGCCGACCTGGACCTGGACGGCCTGCTGCACCGGCAGGCGTTCCTTGGGTTTGACGCTCAAGGGCACGGCATTCATGGCCGGGTGTACCGGGTCGCGCAAGGCGATTCGGGCAAGCGGTTGACCCGTTACCAAATCACCCTTGTGCCCCAGTTGGCCTATCTGGAGCACAGCACGCACCAACGGATCTTCCAGAACAAGACGGTGCCGCAGATCATTGCGCGAGTGTTGGAGGCTCAGGATATTCAGGCGGATACCTTCGTGTTTCGCCTCAGCGGCGACTATCCCGAGCGCGAGTACTGTGTTCAGTTCGACGAAACCGATCTGCAGTTCATCCAGCGCTTGTGCGTTGAATCGGGCATTCACTATCACTTCCAGCACAGTCCCGAGCGTCACCTGTTGGTGTTTGGCGATGACCAGAGTGTGTTTGGCCAGCCGGAGCAGGTCACCCCCTATCTGGTCGGTTCCGGGATGGGGGCCGAGGCGCCTGCGATCAAGCGCTTCATCCTGCGCCTGAAAACCCGTACCACGGGTGTGAACCTGCGGGCCTACGACTTCAAAAAGCCCAGCCTGGTTTTGGAGAGCATGGCCTCCAGCGGGCAGCGCCTGCCCCTGCCCCTGGATGAGCAGCGCTACCCTGGAAATTTTACCGATCGAACGCACGGGAAGTACCTGGCGCAGCGCGAGCTGGAGCGTCATCGCAGCGACTTTCGCCAGGCCAGGGGCATCAGCGATCAACCGGCGCTGGTCACCGGGCGGTTTCTGAGGATGGCCGGCCACCCGCGTCAGGAATGGAATGACCTGTGGCTGGTGACCCAGCTGCACCATTCGGGGCAGCAGCCGCAAGTGCTCGAGGAGTCTGCGCCTGACACCTATGGGGATGGCTTGTCGGCGGGCTATAGCAACGATTTTGTGGTGACGCCCTGGGATGTGCCGTTTCGAACGCCTCTGGTCATGCCCCGGCCGCACTTCGCCGGCTACCAGAACGCCGTGGTCACTGGGCCTGTGGACAGTGAAATCCATTGCGACGAATACGGTCGTGTCAAAGTGCAGATGGCCTGGGATCGCGATGGTGAGCACGACGATCACTCCAGTTGCTGGCTGCGCGTAGCGAGCGGCTGGGCCCATGACCGTTATGGTGCGGTACTGATTCCGCGGGTCGGCATGGAAGTGCTGGTGGGCTTCGTCGATGGCGACATGGACATGCCGCTGGTCATGGGCTGTCTGCCCAATGCGGCAAATCGTTCGCCGCTCGACCTGCCGGCGGACAAGACCCGCAGTCTTTTTCGCAGCCGGAGCAGCCCTGGTGGTGAGGGCTACAACGAGTTGCGCATCGAGGACCGCAAGGGGGCCGAGGAAATCTACCTGCGTGCCCAGCGCGACTGGACCCAGCACGTGTTGCATGACCAGCAGGTGCAGGTCGATAACCAGCGCCGGGTAAAGGTGCGCGGCGAGTCGCACCATGAGTTGCTGGGCGAAGAGCAGCGCATCACCCATGGCAACCGCCTGACTGAACTCAAGCAGGATGACCATCTGGTGATCGGCGGTTCGCAGCACCTGCGTGCTGGTCGTACCCTTCAACTGGCGGCCGGGCAAAGCATCGTCATCGACGCGGAAGCCAGCGTCACGATTCAGGCGGGAGGGCAGTCGATCACGCTGTCGGCGGGCGGCATTTTCAGCAGCGTGCCGATCCAGCTTGGCGGAGCGCCAGCCCCTGGGGCGGCGCCGTTGACGCCGGGTTTGAAGGAGACGGCGCTGGCGGCCATCCCGCTGCCTCTGAGCGCTGTGCAGGTAGCGAGCCTGAAACGCAGCGCGCCTTTTTGCGAAGAGTGCGAACGCTGCCGAAATGGGCAGTGCGATATTGCCGAGCATGCAGGGAGTGTTAACTGATGCAGACGCCCATGGACCCCGGCACTTGGCTGGCGCAGTTTCCGTTGCTTGCCGGTGAACGACTCTTTGCTGTGCTGGGCACTGCCAGCGAGGCCAAGCCACTCGCCGCCTGGCAAACCATGACGGCGAGGCCGGCACCGCAGGCGATCTGGGCCGGTACGGCCTACGCGGCTTGGGATGAGGTGATGCCTTACGTAGGTGTCGTCGAGCCCGGCAGCGCCTTTCTCGATTGGGTAGCCACTGTGCAGGCCAGGGATTGGGGGTGGCTGGCAGTATCCTCCAGCCCTTTGGAAACCGTGGTTGCCCACCTGCAAAGCCTGACTCAGGTTTTCATGCCCGATGAACAGGCAGTGTTTTTACGCTTCTGGGATGGCGCACAGTTTCAGCCGATGTGGCAGCACTTGGGCGCTGAGGCAGGGGCGGTGTTGCCGGTGTTTGGACGTTATCTGATCAACGGCCAGCCGCTCACAGTGGCGCCTGGCCCGGTGACACCCGCGAAAGCCTGGCCCTGGTGGCGAGTGCCTGAACCGTTGCTCAGGCACCTGGCTGAGCGGTCGCCGCAGGTACTGATCGACAACCTGCTGCAATGGCTGCAAGAGCAGCGCCCCGACCTGTATGCGGCCTTCACACCGACCACCTTGAGACACAAACTTACCTGGCTGGCGCGCAGGCCCGGGGTCAGCCATGGGGCGCTGGTCGATTACCTCTCCGCGCAGTTGAGCTGAACACCCTCATCACCCGCCATGCGGCCCTGCACCTTTGCGCCGGTAGAAGGTAAACTTCGCCCCCTGCGCAGGAGCAACCATGAACTATCGTCACGCCTTTCACGCCGGCAACCACGCCGATGTCTTCAAACACCTGACCTTGACCCGCCTCATCGCCCTGATGTCGCGCAAGGAGCAGCCGTTCGCCTACCTTGATACCCATGCCGGTATCGGCCTGTACGATTTGCAAGGTGACCAGGCCAACCGCACCGGTGAATACCTGGAAGGCATCGCCCGCCTGTGGGGCGCGAACGACTTGCCGCCGCTTACCGCCGATTACATGCGCGTGCTGCACGAGATGAACCCGGATGGCCAGTTGCGTTACTACCCAGGTTCGCCGGAACTGGCGCGGCGCCTCACGCGCCCCCAGGACCGTGTGCTGCTCAACGAAAAGCACCCGGAAGACGGCGTGTTGCTCAAGGACAACATGAAGGGCGATCGCCGGGTCAAGGTGCACCTTGGCGAAGGCTGGCATGTGCCGCGCGCCCTGTTGCCGGTGCCGGAAAAACGCGCGCTGATGCTGATCGACCCACCGTTTGAAAAGCTCGACGAAATGCAGCGTTGCGCGGCGTCCCTCAAGGAAGCCGTCAGCCGCATGCGCCAGACGGTCGCGGCGATCTGGTACCCGGTGAAAGACCAGCGCATGCTGCGCCGCTTCTACCAGGACCTGGCCGGCACCGGCGCGCCGAAACTGTTGCGCGTGGAATTGCTGGTGCACCCACTGGACACGCCCAACACCCTGACCGGTTCGGGCCTGGCGATTGCCAACCCACCGTGGGGCCTGGAAGAAGAGTTGCGTGAATTGCTGCCGTGGCTGTCCAAACAGCTAGGCCAGACCCAGGGTGGGTGGCAGATGGACTGGTTGATCGCTGAGTAAGCGCCTTTCCAGCCAAACACAAAACCAGTGCGGGAGGGGGCTTGCTCCCGATAGCGGAGTGTCAGCCAGTCCATCTGTCACTGATACACCGCTATCGGGGGCAAGCCCCCTCCCACATTTTTGAGCGGTGCTGACCTTGGCTCGTGCAGGTCGCGTGGGCGCCACCGCTGCCGGCCCCGCTCAGTGTTCGAGGTAAACACGAAACCAATGTGGGAGAGGGCTCGCCCCCGATGCCGGAGTGTCAGCCAGTCCATCTGTCACTGATACACCGCTATCGGGGGCAAGCCCCCTCCCACATTTTTGAGCGGTGCTGACCTTGGCTCGTGCAGGTTGCGTGGGCGCCACCGCTGCCGGCTCTGGTCAGCGTTCGAGGTAAACACGAAACCAATGTGGGAGGGGGCTCGCCCCCGATGCCGGAGTGTCAGCCAGTCCATCTGTCACTGATACACCGCTATCGGGGGCAAGCCCCCTCCCACATTTTTGAGCGGTGCTGACCTTGGCTCGTGCAGGTTGCGTGGGCGCCACCGCTGCCGGCTCTGGTCAGCGTTCGAGGTAAACACGAAACCAATGTGGGAGGTGGCTTGCCCCCGATAGCGGAGTGTCAGTCAGTGCGTCTGTCACTGATACACCGCTATCGGGAGCAAGCCCCCTCCCACATTTTTGAGCGGTGGTGACCTTGGATCGGGCAGGTTGCGTGGGCGCCACCGCTGCCGGCTCTGGTCAGCGTTCGAGGTAAACACGAAACCAATGTGGGAGGGGGCTTGCCCCCCGATAGCGGAGTGTCAGTCAGTACATCTTTCACTGATACACCGCCATCGGGGGCAAGCCCCCTCCCACATTTTTTTGAGCGGTGTCGCCCGTCAGATCGGGCAGGTCACGCCAGTGCCGCCGATGCCGCAGTAGCCCTGCGGGTTCTTCGCCAGGTACTGTTGGTGATACGCCTCGGCGAAGTACACCGTTGGCGCCTCGTCGATTTCGGTGGTGATTTCGCCCAGGCCAGCCTTGGTCAGCTCTTGCTGATACGCCTGGGCGCTGGCTTTGGCCGCCGCCAGTTGCTCCGGCGTGGTGGCGTAGATAACCGAGCGGTATTGGCTGCCAATATCGTTACCCTGGCGCATGCCCTGGGTGGGGTTGTGCAGTTCCCAGAACATCTTCAGCAGGTCTTCGTATTTCACTTTGGCCTGGTCATACACCACCAGCACCACTTCGCTGTGGCCGGTCAGGCCTGAGCAGACTTCTTCGTAGGTCGGGTTCGGCGTGAAGCCGCCGGCGTAGCCGACCACGGTGCTGACCACTCCGTCGCGCTGCCAGAACTTGCGTTCGGCCCCCCAGAAGCAACCGAGGCCGAAGATCGCGAAGCCGACGTCGTCGGTAAACGGGCCCAGCAGCGGGTTGCCGTTGACGAAATGCGTCTCCGGCAGGGCCATCGGGGTTTCACGGCCAGGCAGAGCTTGTTCTTGAGTAGGCAGCACGTTTTTGTTCACCAGAATTTCCGAGCGCAAGACCATGATCAGTCCTCTCGTCAGGTTGAGTAGCGGTAAATTGTCAGACAGCCAGTGTGCCCGAGTGTTACAGCGCTGTCAGGCGATTGGCCCGCGCGGGTAGCGTTTAAGCTTGTCCAGCAGCTCTGCACCGGGGATTGGCCGGTCGAACAGGTAGCCCTGGCCCACATCGCAACGATGCCGGCGCAGGAACGCCAGTTGCTCGGCCGTCTCGATGCCCTCGGCCACCACCTTGAGCTTGAGGTTGTGGGCCATGGCGATAACCGCCGAGGTGATTTCCATGTCGTCCTGGTTGTCCGGGATTTCGTGGATAAAGCTGCGATCAATCTTAATGATGTCGATGGGGAATTTTTTCAAGTAGCTCAGCGACGAATAACCGGTGCCGAAGTCGTCCATGGCCAGGGTCAGGCCAAAGCTCTTCAACTGGTCCAGTTGCAGGCGCGTGTCTTCGGTGGCCTCCAGCAGCAGGCCTTCGGTCAGCTCCAGCTCCAGCAGGTTGGCTGGCAGCTGTTCTTCCTTGAGGATGGTGGCAATCGAAGCCACCAGATCCGGATCGGAAAACTGCTTGGGCGACAGGTTGATCGCCACCTGCAAGTTGCCCAGGCCCGCCGCCGTCAACTGCCGGCTCATGCGGCAGGCCTGGCGTGCGATCCATTTGCCGATGGGGATGATCAAGCCGGTTTCTTCGGCCACGCTGATGAACTGATCGGGGCGGATCATGCCCTTTTCCGGGTGGTTCCAGCGCAGCAGCGCTTCCATGCCCAGCAGACGGCCACTGCGCAGGCACAGCTTGGGCTGGTAGAACACGTCCAGCTCGTTCTGGGTGAGGGCGCGGCGCAGGTTGTTTTCCACGAACAGCTTGTAACTCGCCTCGGCGTTCAGGGCTTCGGTAAACACTTGCACCTGGTGCTTGCCGTTGGCCTTGGCCTTGTGCAGGGCCAGCCCGGCGTTGCGCATCAGGGTCTGCGGATCGCGCCCGTGCAGTGGCGCGCAGGCCAGGCCCACGGAACCGGTCACGCTGATCAATTGGTTGTCGACGAACATCGGCTTGTCGAGGGTGGCCAGCAACTGGCTGGCGACCTGCTGCCCGGTCTCCAGGTCGGTATCGTCCAGCAGCACCGCGAACTCGTTACTGGCAAAGCGCGCCAGGCTGCCGCCGCTGCTCAAGCTGTTGCGCAGGCGACGGGCCAGGCTGATCAGCAACTTGTCACCGGTCTGGTGGCCGAGGCTGTCGTTGATCCGCTTGAAGTTGTCGATGTCCACCAGCAGCAGGCTGATCGGGCTGTTGCTGTCGCGGGCAAAGCGCTCGTCGAGGTTGCGGATGAAGGCCGGGCGGTTGCCCAGGTTGGTCAGGTTGTCGGTGTAGGCCAGACGTTCGATGCGCTGTTGCGCCAGCTTGGTCTGGGTGATGTCTTCGTAGATGCCGATGTAGTGGGTCAACTCACGGTTGTCGCCATACACCTTGGAAATCGACAACTGGCCCCAGTAAGGTTCCAGGTTTTTGCGCCGGCTTTTGAACTCACCTTGCCAGCTGTTGCTCTTGGCCAGGCTCGACGGCGCATCGAACAGCAACTCGCTGAGATTCTCCAGGGCCGGCAACTGCGCCAGGCGATGGCCGTGCACCTCTTCGGCGCTGTATTGGGTGATCGCGGTGAAGCTGGGGTTGACGTACTCCACCACGCCATCGCAATTGACCAGCAAAAACGCGTTGGCGCTTTGTTCCACCGCACGCTGGAACAGGTGCAGGGCGCTGGTGGCGGTGCGTCGGTTGTGGTTGTTGATGACTTGGGCGAACTGGTCCGCCAGCTCGCCGGCAAAGGCGATTTCATCGGACTGCCAGGCGCGCGAACTGCCGCTTTGCTCAAGGCACAGCACGCCGACCACCTGGCCATCCACCCGGATGCTCGCGTCGAGCATGGCGTGAACGTCCTTGGCCAGCAGGCTGTCGGCCATCTCCCGGGTGCGCGGGTCGCGCATGGCATTGGTGGCATCGATCGCGCGGCTGCTGTGCAGGGCCTCAAGGTAATCGGGGAAGCAACCGGCGTCGATCGCTTCAGGCAAATGGTGCTGCTGGTCGGCGCGGTGATAGGCCGAAATCGGCACCAGGCGCTGACCTTCCAGGTTCCAGATACTGGCGCAGTCGATCTGATAGATGTCGCAGGCGCTGCGGGTGATCAGTTCAGCCGCTTCCTGCAGCGAGTTGGGCGTGGTGTAGCGTTGGCGGGCCAGCAGCAGGATCAGCTCCTGCTGGGCGCGTACCCGTTCCAGGTGCTGCAGCTGTTCCTGCTGTGCGCGCTGGTTGAGCTCCAGGGCGATTTGCAGGCGGCTGTTCTGGTTTTCCAGATCGGCGGTGGGCACCGTGGCGGGAATCTCGCTGAACAGGCCATCGACTACCATCAGGTAGCCGCGCAGCAGATGACGGTTGTGTTGCTTGTAGGCCTCGCCCATTTCCAGCAGGCTCAGCGGGCCGTCGTTGGTGTGCAGGGTGTAGCGCACCAGGTAGTGGGGGCTGTGGGTCAATTGCTGCTGGATCGCGTCGTGCAGCTGATAGCGCGCCTGGGGCTCCATCAGGCTGGCGTACGGCGTGCCGAGCAGGGCGCAGAGTTCGACTGCCGGCAGGCCGAATTGGCGCTCGCAATTGGGGTCCAGGTACAGCAGCGCCCAGCTTGCCTCATTAAGCCGCTCGAAACGCAGCATACCGAGGCGCGAAGGCACCGGTAACTGCGTCACTACCTCGGTCCCCATTCGGGCGACATCGGGTTGGCTTTTCATGGGGGAGACTCGCTTGGGAAAATGCGCACGGCGCCGGGCTCACGCCCTCTTTATGGTTACCTGCGGCAAGGTTGCATCATGCGGCACGCACTGACAAGAGAGGATGAAGGCTAAGTGCTATAACGCTGTTATCGGCCGCACGGGGGATTTCTGTAGGAGCGAGCTTGCTCGCGAAGATCCTCAACGATAACGCAGGTCTTCTGGAGAAACGCGGTGCCCCGGAGTTTTCCGCGAGCAAGCTCGCTCCTGCAAGGTCAGCGCAAAAAAAGCCCCGCCAAGTGGCGGGGTTGAGGTACGAGCGTGGCGCTCGGAAATCGATGCGGCAAGGGCCTCCCGATAAGGGGAGGCCGCTGCGGCTTACAGCAGGATGGTGCGGATGTCGTTCAGCAACTGGCTCAGGCGCTGGGTGAAGCGTGCCGCCGCGGCGCCGTTGATCACACGGTGATCGTAGGACAGCGACAGTGGCAGCATCAGCTTCGGCTGGAACGCCTTACCGTCCCAGACCGGCTGGATAGTCGCCTTGGACACACCCAGGATCGCCACTTCCGGCGCGTTGACGATTGGCGTGAAGCCAGTACCGCCAATGTGCCCGAGGCTGGAGATGGTGAAGCACGCGCCCTGCATGTCGTCCGGGGTGAGCTTCTTGTCGCGGGCCTTGGCGGCCAGCGCAGCAGCCTCGGCGGCCAGTTGCAGCAGGCTCTTCTGGTCGACGTTCTTGATGACCGGTACCAGCAGGCCGTCAGGCGTGTCGACGGCAAAGCCGATGTGCACGTATTTCTTGCGAATGATCGCTTTGCCGCTTGGCGCCAGCGAGCTGTTGAAGTCCGGCAGTTCCTTGAGCAGGTGTGCACAGGCCTTGAGCAGCAGGGGCAACACGGTCAGTTTTACACCGGCTTTCTCGGCCACGGCTTTCTGTGCAACGCGGAACGCTTCCAGGTCGGTGATATCGGCCTGGTCGAACTGAGTCACGTGCGGGATGTTCAGCCAGCTTGCGTGCAGACCTGCCGCGCCGATTTGCATCAGGCGGGTCATCGGCACTTCTTCGATTTCGCCGAAGCGGCTGAAATCCACGGTACGGATTGGCGGAATGCCCGAGCCGCCGGTAGCGCCGCCAGCAGCTGGCGCTTCCTTGGCCTTCTGCATCATGGCTTTGACGTAAGCCTGCACGTCTTCTTTCAGCACGCGGCCGTGAGGGCCGCTGGCCGAGACGGCGCTCAGTTCGACGCCGAATTCACGGGCCAGCTGACGCACGGCAGGGCCGGCATGCACCTTGGCACCGCTTGGCGCAGGCGCGGCAGCGGCTGGAGCCGGTGCAGCCTCGGCTTTTGCAGCAGGAGCCGGTGCAGCAGCAGCGGCCGGGGCAGCTTCAGCCTTGGTCGCAGCCGGAGCGGCGGCAGGCGCTGGAGCAGCAGGTGCGGCACCTTGTACTTTGAGCTTGAGGATAAAGTCGCCAGTGCCGACTTCATCTTCCAGCTTGACCGCGATGCTTTCCACCACGCCGGCAGCCGGCGATGGGATCTCCATGGAGGCCTTGTCGGACTCCAGGGTGATCAGCGACTGGTCGGCTTCGACGGTGTCGCCCACCTTGACCAGCAACTCGATGATCTTGGCCTTGCCCGACGAGCCGATGTCCGGAACGTGAATGTCCTGGACGGTGGCGGCGGCAGGTGCAGCGGCCGGGGCTGGAGCAGCCTCGGCAGCGGCGGCAGGCTTTTCAGCAGCAGGCGCAGGCGCAGCGGCGGCCGGAGCGGCAGCCGCAGGGGCTGCATCGGCAGCACCTTCGATTTCCAGCTCCAGCAGTTCGTCGCCTTCTTTCAGGCGGTCGCCCAGCTTCACTTTCAGGCTCTTGACCACGCCGGCCTTGGGAGCAGGGATTTCCATGCTCGCCTTGTCCGACTCCAGGGTCAGGATGCTCTGGTCGGCTTCGACGGTGTCGCCGACCTTCACAAACAGCTCGATTACTTCACCTTCACCGCTGCCGATGTCAGGTACGCGAATGAGTTCGCTCACAAAAAGTCTCCTCAGCAGTCCAGTGGGTTGCGTTTTTCCGGGTTGATCCCGAACTTGACGATGGCATCAGCCACCACCTTCGGTTCGATCTCACCACGGTCAGCCAAGGCTTCCAGGGCTGCCAACACCACGAAGTGACGGTCGACTTCGAAGAAGTGACGCAGCTTCTTGCGGCTGTCACTGCGGCCGAAACCGTCGGTGCCCAGGACTTTGAATTCCTTGGACGGGACCCACTGGCGAATTTGTTCAGCAAACAGTTTCATGTAGTCGGTAGAGGCGATGACTGGACCTTTACGGCCGGCCAGGCACTCTTCGACGTAGCTCTTGGCTGGCTTCTGGCCAGGGTGCAGACGGTTGCTGCGCTCCACGGCCAGGCCGTCGCGACGCAGTTCGTTGAAGCTGGTAACGCTCCACACGTCGGCGCCCACGTTGAATTCGTCACGCAGGATCTTCGCCGCTTCACGCACTTCGCGCAGGATGGTGCCGGAGCCCATCAGCTGTACGTGGTGCGCTGCTTCCCTGGTGTCTTCTTCGAGCAGGTACATGCCCTTGATGATGCCTTCTTCCACGCCGGCCGGCATGGCTGGCTGCTGGTAGGACTCGTTCATCACGGTGATGTAGTAGAAGACGTCCTGCTGCTCTTCGGTCATCTTCTTCATGCCGTCCTGGATGATCACCGCCAGCTCATAGCCGTAGGTTGGATCGAAGGTGCGGCAGTTAGGGATGGTGGCAGCCAGGATGTGGCTGTGACCGTCTTCGTGTTGCAGGCCTTCGCCGTTGAGCGTGGTACGGCCGGCGGTACCGCCGATCAGGAAACCACGGGTACGGCTGTCGCCTGCTGCCCAAGCCAGGTCGCCAATGCGCTGGAAGCCGAACATCGAATAGAAGATGTAGAACGGCAGCATCGGCTGGTTGTGGCTGGAGTACGAAGTACCGGCAGCGATGAAGGAGCTCATGGCGCCTGCTTCGTTGATGCCTTCTTCGAGGATCTGGCCCTTCTTGTCTTCCTTGTAGAACATCACCTGGTCTTTATCGACTGGCTCGTAGAGCTGGCCGACGGAGGAGTAGATGCCCAACTGACGGAACATGCCTTCCATACCGAAGGTACGGGCTTCGTCCGGGATGATCGGGACGATGCGCGGGCCGATGTCCTTGTCCTTGACCAGCTGCGCGAGGATCCGCACGAAGGCCATGGTGGTGGAGATTTCACGGTCGCCCGAGCCGTCAAGGATAGCCTTGAGGGTGCTCAGGTCCGGCGTCGGGACGCTGAAGCTGTTGGCGCGGCGCTGGGGTACGAAACCGCCCAGTGCGGAACGGCGTTCGGCCAGGTAACGGGCTTCGGCGCTGTTTGGCTCCGGCTTGAAGAACGGCAGGTTCTCCAGCTCTTCGTCCTTGACCGGGATGTCGAAGCGGTCGCGGAACAACTTCAGGCTGTCCACATCGACTTTCTTGGTGTTGTGCGCGGTGTTCTTCGCTTCGCCGGCACCGGTGCCATAACCCTTGATGGTCTTGGCCAGGATGACGGTAGGCTGTTCCTTGTGGTTGACCGCTTCGTGGTACGCCGCGTAGACCTTGTACGGGTCGTGGCCGCCACGGTTGAGCTTCCAGATTTCGTCGTCGGACAGGTCGGCAACCATCGCCTTGAGTTCAGGCGTGTTGAAGAAATGTTCACGCACGAACGCGCCGTCTTTGGCCTTGTAGTTCTGGTACTCGCCGTCGATGACTTCGTCCATGCGACGTTGCAGGATACCGTCGACGTCCTTGGCCAGCAGTGGGTCCCAGAAACGGCCCCAGATGACTTTGGTCACATTCCAGTGGGCGCCGCGGAACACGCCTTCGAGTTCCTGGATGATCTTGCCGTTGCCGCGAACCGGGCCGTCGAGGCGCTGCAGGTTGCAGTTGATGACGAAGATCAGGTTGTCCAGCTTCTCGCGGCCGGCCAGGGAGATGGCGCCCAGGGATTCCGGCTCGTCGCACTCGCCGTCGCCCAGGAAACACCAGACTTTCTGCTTGCCTTCAGGGATGAAGCCACGGGCTTCCAGGTACTTCATGAAGCGTGCCTGGTAGATCGCCTGGATCGGGCCCAGACCCATGGAAACGGTCGGGAACTGCCAGAAGTCAGGCATCAGCCAAGGGTGCGGATAGGACGACAAGCCGCCACCGTCCACTTCCTGACGGAAGTTGTTCATCTGGTCTTCGGTGATGCGACCTTCCATGAACGCGCGGGCATAGACGCCTGGCGAGGTGTGACCCTGGAAGTAAATCAGGTCGCCGCCGTGTTCGTCGGTCGGGGCCTGGAAGAAGTAGTTGAAGCCGATGTCGTACAGGGTTGCGCTGGAAGCGAAGCTGGAGATGTGACCGCCCAGGTCCGAATCTTTCAAGTTCGTGCGCATTACCATCGCCATGGCGTTCCAGCGTACCAGCGAGCGAATGCGGCGTTCCATGAACAGGTCGCCAGGCATGCGTGCTTCGTGGGTAACGGGGATGGTGTTGCGGTATGGCGTGGTGATGGCGTAAGGCAACTGCGAGCCGCTGCGGGTCGCGAGTTCGCCCATACGGGTCATCAGGTAGTGAGCACGGTCTTCGCCTTCTTTGTCGAGAACCGATTCCAGGGCGTCCAGCCATTCCTGGGTTTCGACGGGATCGAGGTCTTGCATGGCTTGCTCCAGGGCGGAAAGGCTACCAGAATCGGTTGCCTGAAGTTTGCGACTGGCCTTGTGGGCAGACGACATAAATTCTTGGATGGCCGAAGGTTGCTTCGGCGTCCTGTAGTTTTACTACAAATCGTCGGCCATTTCAGCCTTTCGAATGTATATACGAGTAGTAAAACTACACAAGACTGAGCGTATGGCTCGGTCTGGCTGGTGAGCATAATCGTTATTGTTGGTCTATTGCGAACAAGAAAAGGTGAAAGTTTGATGTTGCCTGCCAAGATTAATTTAATTTCAGCTATTTCTAACTTTTGTTCGACAGTCCTTCATCGAGCATGGCTCCTGCGTTCACAACTACACGCCATTTACCTGCCGATCAAGGATAGACCATGAGCCTTCCATTGCTGGCCGAAGTGCCGGCCATTCTCCTGCCTTACGCCAGCCGGGCCGAGCAGTCATTTCGTGACGCCGTGGCCGCGCTGGATGACGATCATGGCCTTTCTGAGTGGACGCCGCAACGGTGGGCCGACTTCGCGCGGGTGTGCGCCGCCAGTGATTTCGTGATTGAACAGAGCGTTCGTGACCCTTTGATGTTGCTTGAACTGGTGGCCTGGGGCGAGCTGGACCGAGGCTTTGCGCCGGGGGAGCTGTGCGGGCAGATCGCCGGTGCCGTGCAGCAAGCCGAAACAGAAGACGACATGGGCCGCATGCTGCGCCGCCAGCGTACGCGCCAGCAGGTGCGCATCATCTGGCGCGACCTGACCCGGCAGGCCGATCTGGTGCAAACTTGCCGCGACCTGTCCGACATGGCCGACGCCTGCATCGACCAGGCCTACCAGTGGCTGTACCAGCGCCATTGCGTGCAGTTCGGCACGCCGACCGGGCGGCGCAGCGGCGAGGCGCAGCACATGGTGATCCTCGGCATGGGCAAGCTCGGTGCGGTGGAGCTGAACCTGTCGTCGGACATCGACCTGATCTTCGCCTACCCCGAAGGCGGCGAGACAGTGGGGGTCAAGCGCTCCCTGGATAATCAGGAATTTTTCATTCGTCTTGGTCAAAAATTGATCAAGGCTCTCGACCCGATGACGGTCGACGGTTTCGTTTTCCGTGTCGACATGCGCCTGCGCCCCTACGGATCGGCCGGTGCGCTGGTGCTGAGCTTCAATGCGCTGGAGCAGTACTACCAGGACCAGGGTCGCGACTGGGAACGTTACGCCATGATCAAGGCTCGCGTCGTCGCCGGTGACCAGGTGGCGGGCGCGCAATTGCTCGACATGCTGCGCCCGTTCGTCTACCGCCGTTACCTGGACTTCTCCGCCATCGAAGCGCTGCGCACCATGAAGCAGCTGATTCAGCAGGAAGTGCGACGCAAGGGCATGGCCGACAATATCAAGCTGGGCTCGGGCGGCATTCGCGAGGTGGAATTCATCGCCCAGGCGTTTCAACTGATCCACGGCGGGCGTGATCTGAGCCTGCAGCAACGTCCTCTATTGAACGTGCTCGGCACGCTGGAAGGCCAGGGCTATTTGCCGGCCGCCGTGATCAGCGAGTTGCGCAATGGCTACGAGTTTTTGCGCTACACCGAACACGCGATCCAGGCGATCGCCGACCGCCAGACCCAAATGCTCCCGGACACCCCGGAAGATCAGGCGCGTATTGCTTTCATGCTCGGGTTTGCCGATTGGGCGGCGTTCCATGAGCGCCTGATGTATTGGCGGGGTCGGGTGGACTGGCACTTCCGTCAGGTGATTGCCGACCCTGATGAGGAAGAGGGCGAAGAAAGCGAATTGGTCGTCGGCGGGGAATGGTTGCCGCTGTGGGAAGAATCCCAGGATGACGACGCCGCGTGCCGCCAGTTGAGCGAAGGCGGGTTTACCGATGCGCCCAAGGCCCTCAAAGCCCTGGCTGGCTTGCGTGGCAGCCCGCAACTGCGCGCCATGCAGCGTCTGGGTCGCGAGCGGCTGGATGCGTTTATTCCGCGCTTGCTGGCCCAGGCGGTCGAACACGCCAACCCGGACCTGGTGCTGGAGCGCGTATTGCCGCTGGTCGAGGCCGTCGCCCGCCGTTCGGCGTACCTGGTGCTGCTCACCGAAAACCCTGACGCCCTGCGCCGTCTGCTGACCCTGTGCGCCGCAAGCCCCTGGATCGCCGAGCAGATCACACGCTTTCCGCTGTTGCTCGATGAACTGCTCAACGAAGGACGCCTGTTCAAGCCACCGTTGGCGCCGGAGCTGGCCGCCGAGTTGCGCGAGCGCCTCACGCGTATCCCTGAAGACGACCTTGAACAGCAAATGGAAGCCCTGCGCCATTTCAAGTTGGCCCACCGCCTGCGTGTGGCCGCGTCGGAAATCGCCGGCAGCCTGCCGTTGATGAAGGTCAGCGACTACCTCACCTGGCTGGCCGAAGCGATTCTCGAACAGGTGCTGGCCCTGGCCTGGCGTCAGACCGTTGCCCGTTACGGTTCGCCGCAACGGCCGGATGGCAGCCTGTGCGATCCTGGGTTCATCATTGTCGGTTATGGGAAAGTCGGCGGGATCGAACTGGGGCATGGTTCGGACCTGGACCTGGTGTTTATCCACGATGGCGATCCGCATGCCGAGACCGACGGCGCCAAGCCGATCGACGGTGCGCAGTTCTTCACGCGTCTGGGCCAGCGCATCATTCACTTGCTGACCACCCAGACCAACTCGGGCCAGTTGTATGAAGTGGACATGCGCCTGCGACCTTCAGGTGCGTCCGGCTTGCTGGTGAGTTCGCTGGGGGCGTTTGACCGCTATCAGCACAATGAAGCCTGGACCTGGGAGCATCAGGCGCTGATTCGAGCACGTGTGTTGGTGGGCAGCCAGGACGTTGGCCAGGCGTTCGAGCAGGTGCGCGCTAACGTATTGGGGCGTGAACGGGATCTGGCCAAGCTGCGTCAGGAGGTCAGCGAGATGCGCGCCAAGATGCGTGACAACCTGGGGACCAAGAGCACAGCGGCCGGTATGGGCGCCAATGCCTTCGACGCCACGGCGCTGTTCGACCTCAAGCAGGACGCCGGAGGTATCGTCGATATTGAATTTATGGTGCAATACGCGGCTTTGGCGTGGTCTGCGCAACATCCAACGTTGCTGCGCTATACCGACAATATCCGCATTCTGGAAGGGCTGGAGCAGGTCGGGCTGATGCCCGCCGCCGATGCCCATTTGCTGCGTGAGGTGTATAAGGCTTACCGCTCCGCCGCGCACCGCCAAGCCTTGCAGAACGAGGCGGGCACGGTGGCCGGGGACCAGTTCGCCGACGAACGGCGTCAGGTGATGCGAATCTGGCAGGCGCTGGGTTTGAGCTGAAACACTATTAGGGCGGGGAGGCATAAGCCTCCCCGCATCGTTTGTGGAAACTACATGAATATTCTGATCGTTGGGCCCAGTTGGGTCGGTGACATGGTGATGGCCCAGACACTGTTCCAGTGCCTGCGGCTGCGCTATCCAGACTGCCAGATCGACGTGCTTGCCCCTGAGTGGAGCCGGCCGATCCTTGAGCGCATGCCACAAGTGCGCAAGGCCTTGAGCTTTCCGCTCGGCCACGGCGCGCTGGAATTGGCGACCCGCCGTCGCATCGGCAAAGCCATGGCCGGCCAGTACGACCAGGCGATCCTGTTGCCCAACTCGCTGAAGTCGGCGCTGGTGCCGTTTTTTGCCGGTATTCCCAAGCGTACCGGCTGGCGCGGCGAGTTTCGCTATGTGCTGCTCAACGATGTACGCACCCTGGACAAGGCGCGCTACCCGCTGATGATCGAGCGCTTCATGGCCCTGGCCTATGAGCCCGGCGCCGAACTGCCGACGCCATACCCGCGCCCCAGTTTGCAGATCGACCCGCTGACCCGCGAGGCGGCGCTGGCCAAGTTCGGCCTGACCCTGGACCGCCCGGTATTGGCCTTGTGCCCGGGCGCCGAGTTTGGCGAGTCCAAGCGCTGGCCGTCGGAGCACTACGCCAAAGTCGCCGAGACCAAGATCCGCGAAGGCTGGCAGGTGTGGCTGTTTGGCTCGAAAAACGATCACTCGGTGGGTGAAGATATTCGCCAGCGCCTGATTCCTGGCCTGCGCGAAGAGGCGGTGAACCTCAGTGGCGAGACGTCCCTGGCCGAGGCTATCGACTTGCTGTCATGCGCCGACGCGGTGGTGTCCAACGACTCAGGTCTGATGCACGTCGCCGCCGCGCTGAACCGTCCATTGGTGGCGGTGTACGGCTCGACGTCCCCAGGCTTCACCCCGCCCCTGGCCGACCAGGTGGAAGTGGTGCGCCTGGGCATTGAGTGCAGCCCCTGTTTTGACCGCACCTGCCGTTTCGGCCATTACAACTGCTTGCGTCAATTGCTGCCGCAGCCGGTAACCGATGCCTTGCAGCGGTTGCAGGGCGACGTGGTCGAGGTTCACTGAGTTGCGGGTACTGGTAATCAAGACCTCATCCCTAGGTGACGTGATTCACGCCTTGCCGGCACTCACCGACGCGGCGCGGGCGATCCCCGGCATCCGTTTCGATTGGGTGGTGGAAGAAGGCTTCGCCGAAATCCCGACCTGGCACCCGGCGGTGGACAAGGTGATCCCGGTGGCGATTCGTCGCTGGCGCAAGAACCTCTGGCAAACCATCAAGAGCGGCGAGTGGCGGCGTTTCAAACAGGCTGTGCAGTCGACCAGGTACGACCTGGTGATCGACGCCCAGGGCCTGCTCAAAAGTGCCTGGCTGACCCGTTACGTGCGGGCGCCGGTCGCCGGGTTCGACAAGACCTCGGCGCGCGAGCCCCTGGCAGCGCGCTTCTATTCGCGACGTCTGGCCGTGGCCCGTGGGCAACATGCGGTGGAACGGTTGCGCCAACTGTTTGCCGTGGCACTGGGTTACGACCTGCCCAAAGGGCTGGGCGACTACGGCCTGAGCGTCGAGAAACTGCTGGGCCTGCCGCCGAAGAAGCCTTTTGTGCTGCTGCTGCACGGCACGACCTGGGACACCAAGCACTGGCCTGAAGTCTATTGGCGCGAACTGGCCGAACGCATGGGCCGCCTGGGCGTGGACGTGAAGCTGCCGTGGGGCAACGCCGACGAAAAAGCCCGCGCCGAGCGCCTGGTGCAAGGCTTGTCCAACGCCGAAGTGCTGCCAAAGCTGAACCTGGCCGGCGTGGCCCGTGTATTGGCCGGTGCCCGCGCCTGTGTGGCGGTGGACACCGGCCTCGGCCACCTGGCGGCTGCGCTGGATGTGCCGACCATTTCGCTGTTCGGGCCGACCAATCCGGGCCTCACCGGCGCCTATGGCAAAGGCCAGGTCCACTTGGCCAGCGACTGGCCGTGCGCGCCGTGCCTGCAGAAACACTGCACCTACCAACCCACTGCCGATGACCTGCAGCGCTTCGACGTCAAGCGCGAGTCGCCGCTGTGCTTCACGCGCCTGAATCCCGAGCGCGTCGCCAGCCGACTGAGCGCGCTGTTACTGGCTGAGGAGCAGCACTGATGCAACTGGCCTTCGTCCTCTACAAATACTTTCCCTTTGGCGGGCTGCAGCGCGACTTCATGCGCATTGCCCTGGAGTGCCAGCAGCGCGGTCATGCGATCCGTGTGTACACCCTGATCTGGGAGGGCGATATTCCGCCCGGCTTCGAAGTGCTGGTGGCGCCGGTCAAGGCGCTGGTCAACCATCGCCGCAACGAAAAGCTCTATGCCTGGATCCAGGCCGACCTGGCCAAGCGCCCGGTGGACCGCGTGGTGGGTTTCAACAAGATGCCGGGGCTGGACCTGTACTTCGCCGCCGACGGCGTGTTCGAGGACAAGGCCCAGACCCTGCGCAACCCGATGTACCGCTGGTTCGGGCGCTACAAGCACTTTGCCGAATACGAGCGCGCGGTGTTCGACAAGAACGCCAAGACCCGGATCATGGTGCTGTCCGAGCGCCAGCAGCAGCTGTTCAGTCAGTATTACGGCACCCAACCCGAGCGTTTTCACCTGCTGCCGCCGGGCATCGCCCGTGACCGGCGCGCACCGCCGAACGCCGCCGACATCCGCGCGCAGTTTCGTCGTGAATTCAGTCTGGCCGAAGATGACTTGCTGCTGGTGCAGATCGGTTCGGGCTTCAAGACCAAGGGCGTCGACCGCAGCCTCAAGGCCGTGGCCGCGCTGCCGTCGAGACTGAAGAAGCGCACCCGCCTGTTTGTAATTGGCCAGGACGACCCCAAAGTATTCCAATTGCAGAGTGCCGCGCTGGGCCTGGGCGACCAGGTGCAGTTCTTCAAGGGCCGCAACGATATCCCGCGTTTCCTGCTGGGTGCGGACCTGCTGATTCACCCTGCCTACAACGAGGCGGCCGGCATGGTGCTGGTCGAAGCGGTGGTCGCCGGCCTCCCGGTACTGGTGAGCCAGGTCTGCGGCTACGCGTTTTACATCGACAAGGCCCAGAGCGGCCGGGTGTTGGACGAACCGTTCGAGCAGGCCCAGCTCAACCAGTACCTGGTGGATATGCTTGAGGATCCACACGCGCGCGCGACCTGGAGTCGCAATGGTCTGGCCTTCGCTGAGACGGCCGACCTGTTTAGCATGCCGCAGTACGCTGCGGACCTGATTCTGGCGGAGCCAAACCGATGAAGTTGATTCTTGCCGAACCCTTCAAGACCCTCTGGGCCGGACGCGATGCGTTCGCCGAGGTCGAGAAGCTGCAAGGCCAGGTGTTCCGCGAGCTGGCCGCTCGTCGTACGTTGCGTACGGTGGTGCAGGGCGAACCCTATTTTGTGAAGATCCACCGTGGCATCGGCTGGGGCGAAATCCTCAAGAACCTGGTCACCGCCAAATTGCCGGTGCTGGGTGCGGGCCAGGAGTGGCGGGCGATCCAACGCTTGCAGGAACTGGGCGTGCCGACCATGACCGCCGTGGCCTTTGGCGAAAAAGGCAGCAACCCGGCCGACCAGCACTCGTTCATCATCACCCAAGAGCTGACCCCGATCATCAGCCTGGAAGACTTGACCCTCGATTGGGTCAAGCAACCGCCGGTGCCGGCGATCAAGCATGCCTTGACCGTCGAGTTGGCCAATACCGTCGGTACGATGCACCGTGGCGGCGTCAATCATCGCGATTGCTACCTGTGCCACTTCCTGCTGCACACCGACCGGCCGATCACGGTCGATACCCTCAAGCTGTCGGTGATCGACCTGCACCGTGCGCAGGTGCGTGCGACGATCCCGGTGCGCTGGCGCAACAAAGACCTGGCCGGGCTGTATTACTCCGCCCTGGAAATCGGCCTGACCCAGCGCGACAAGCTGCGTTTTCTCAAGCATTACTTCAAGCAGCCGCTGCGCCAGATCCTGGCGGAGCAAACCGCGCTGCTGCGCGAACTGGAACGCATGGCCGCCAAGCTCTATGCGCGCAAGCAACGCTACGGGGATGCGCTCTGATGGCGGGTTGGATTCTGGAACCTGCCTACGCCGCCCTCGCGGATGACTTTGGAAGCCTGGAAGCGGTGTTTGCCCTGCAAGGCGAGCGCCTGACCCGCGACCCGCTGTCAGAGGTGATTCGTGTGGAGCGCGGCGGGGTCAATTATTACGTCAAGCGTTATGTCGGGGCCGGCAAAGGCCTGCGCCGCTACCTGGGTAAGCCGCGGGTCAAGTCCGAGTGGCAGAACCTCAAGCGCTTTGCCAAGTGGGGCATTCCCACCGCCGAGGTCGTGGCCTGGGGCCTGCAACGCAGCGGACTGGCGTACGACCGTGGCGCGATGATCACCCGCGAACTGCCCAAGACCGAAGACCTGTCGGCCTTGGCAGAACGCAACGATCCGCGTCTCAAGGACCCCAAGTGGGTCGATGCGATCAGCCGCCAGCTGGCTGAATACACGCGCACCATGCACGATCACCGCTTCACCCATAACGACTTGAAGTGGCGCAACCTGCTGGTCGATGACCAGCGCACCCTGTATCTGATCGACTGTCCCAACGGCGATTTCTGGCGCGGTTTCTGGCTCAAGTACCGCATCACCAAAGACCTGGCCTGCCTGGACAAGGTCGCCAAATATCATCTGTCGGCCACCCAGCGCCTGCGTTTCTACCTGCAGTACCGCCAGCGCACGCACCTGACGGCGTCGGACAAACAACGAATTCGCCATGTGGTGAAGTTTTTCGAGGGACGCGAATGAGTGACTTCCTGGCGGCCGAAGACCGCGCTTTGCTTGAGCGCAACGGCCTGGCTACCTTCGATTCACTGTGGGCCAGGCAACTGGATGCAGTGGATGAGCCCAACACCAGTGGCGACGGTTGGAGCAGCGTGTATCGCCTGGAACTTGAAGGTCAGGGCTACTACCTCAAGCGCCAGAGCAACTACCTGACGCGCACCTTGCACCGGCCGTTTGGCGAACCGAGTTTCGCCCGCGAGTTTCGCAACATCAGCCTGTACCGAAAGCTGGGCATCCCGGCCTTGCAGGCGGCGTTTTTCGGTGAGCGCAAGGTCGCGGGCGAACGCCGCGCCATGCTGCTCACCCGTGCCCTGGACGGCTGGAACGACCTGGATTCACTGCTGGAACAATGGGCACAGTTGAGCGACGCCCAGCAACACGCGATCCTGATCGCCTGCGGCCAGCTTGCGCGCCATTTGCACAGCGTCGGCCAGGTGCATGGCTGCTTCTACCCCAAGCATATTTTCCTGCAGGCTCGCGGAGACGGTTATGCCGCGCAATTGATCGACCTGGAAAAGACCCGGCCGTTGCTGTTCGGCTGGCGTGACCGGGTCAAGGACCTTGAACCCCTGCTGCGCCGCGCACCACAGTGGCCGGACGCTCAGGTGCGACAGCTGTTGGCGGCTTACCTTGAGCAGCCCGAAGACAGTGCGCTGGTGTCCACCTGGCACCAGCGCCTTACGGCGCGCCGCAGCCACAAGGAGAACCGCTGATGCGTTTGTCCGAGCTGAAACAGGCCGGTCGTACACCCAACCTGCCGTTGACTCTCGACCTGGCGGATGCGGCAGGCCCGGGGCAGTTGCAACTGCTCAGCCTGCTACGGGTGTTGCCGGGGCAGCGCTACGTCGGTGCGGCAGTGTGGCGCGGGCGCCCGGTGCTGGCCAAGTTGCTGGTGGGCAGCAAGGCGGCGCGGCATTTTCAGCGTGAGCTCAGCGGTGTGCGCCTGCTGGCTGCGCAGGGCCTGACCACGCCGCTGCTGCTGGCCGACGGCTTGCAGGAAGGCGAGGGCGGCTGGCTGCTGTTCGAGTTTCTAGAGGGCGCCCAGAGCCTGGCCGACGCCTGGCTCGCCGTCGAAGGCTTGCCGCCGTTGGCCGACGAACAAACTGCCGTGCTCGCCGAAGCGCTCGGCGCGATTGCGCAGATGCATGCCAAAGGGTTGTGGCAGGAAGACCTGCACTTGGACAACCTGCTGCGCCAGGACGGCAAACTGTATTTGATCGATGGCGCCGGGATTCGGGTCGAAGTCGCGGGCAAGCCGCTGTCGCGCACTCGCGTGCTGGAAAACCTCGGGGTGTTCTTTGCCCAGTTGCCGAAAAACCTCGAGCCGTTTACCGAAGAATTGCTGGTGCACTACCTGCTGGCCAACGGCGAACACGCCTTGCCCCTGGAGGCTCTGGAAAAACAGGTGCGCAAAGTCAGCGCCTGGCGTTTGAAGGACTACCTGAACAAGGTCGGCCGCGAGTGCACGCTGTTCAGCGTAGTGCGTGGCGCCTTCGGCCTGCGCGCGATTCGTCGTGAAGAAGAGGTGGCCATGCTGCCGGTGCTGGAGCAGGCCGATGCACTGCTCGAGCAGGGCCATCTGTACAAGACCGGTGGCGCGGCGAGCGTGGCGAAGGTCGAGGTAGGCGGCCGGCCGTTGGTGATCAAGCGCTACAACATCAAGGGCTTCGCCCATTGGCTCAAGCGCTTCTGGCGCCCGAGCCGTGCCTGGCATTCCTGGCGCGAGGGCAACCGCCTGGCGTTCCTCGGCATCGCCACGCCCAAGCCGCTGGCGGTGTTGGAGAAGCGTTTTTTGTGGTTGCGCAGCCGTGCGTATTTGATCACTGAATACCTGTCGGGGCCGGACATTATCGAGCGCTTTGCGCCCTATGTTGAGCGTGGCGATGCGCCCGAGGCTGAGCTGCTGGCGCTGGACCAGTTGTTTGCCGAGTTGATTCGCGAGCGCATCAGCCATGGCGACTTCAAGGGCCACAACCTGTTCTGGAGCGAAGGCCGCTGGGCGATGATCGACCTGGACGCCATGTGCCAACACACCTCTGTCGCCAGTTTCGCTGCGGCGTATGCCAAGGACCGTGCGCGGTTCATGCGTAATTGGCCGCAAGACAGTGCGCTGTATCAACGGATTGATCAGCGCTTGCCCAAAGAGGTCAGCGCCGCCGGTTGAAGCGGGCCTTCGGCCCTATCGGGGGCAAGCTGAACTGGCCTAATGATCCCGGACACCTCTTAAGGGCGATATGATTCGCCCAATCAGGAGGTTCCGAATGCAACAGCGAAAGACCTATACCCACGAGTTCAAGCAACGTGCTGCAAGCATGGTTCTTGATGATAACTGCTCAGTTCCCGACGTCTGCGCATCGATGGACGTTGGCCCTACGGCTCTGCGCCGCTGGGTTGATCAGGTTCGTAAAGAACGTCACAAAGGGCAGCCAGTGGCAGGTACCAAGGCTATCAGCGACGAACAGCGAGAGCTTCAACAGCTACGAGCCAAGATCAAGCGCCTGGAGACTGAGGCTGAAATCTTAAAAAAGGCTACGGCTCTCTTGATGTCGGATCCCGATCGTTTTTCCTGATCGAGGAACTGAGGGAGTCGAGTTCATATCCGACCAGCCTGCTTTGCAGTGCGCTAGGCGTTTCTCGCAGCGCGTTTTATGACTGGATTAAGCGTCGCTCAGCACCGAATGCCGAGCGTGACGCGCTTAGAGCAAAAGTCGTGCAATTGCATGTCGAAAGCCGGGAAAGTGCAGGCGCACGGATGATCTCTCAGCGCCTGAAGGCCCAACAGATCAAGGCGGGAAGGTATTTAGTTGCAAAGCTCATGGCGGAGGCAAATCTGGCCAGCAAACAGCGTCGCCGCCATCAGTATCGCTCTAGAGGCGTCGAAGCATTTGTGGCCAAGAACCTGCTCGAGCGTAACTTCGAGCCAACCGCAATTAATCAGGTCTGGTGCGGCGACGTTACCAGCCTGATGGTTGGGAAACGCTGGTATCACTTGGCAGCGGTGATTGATCTGTTCGCCCGCCGAATCGTTGGCTGGGCGTTTTCTCTGATCAATGACGCCAACCTGGTTAGCAGGGCGCTGAGAATGGCGGTGGAGGTTCGAGGCAAACATGCAGGCTTGATGTTTCATTCAGATCAAGGCTGCCAATACACCAGCCAGCTCTTTCAGTCCGAGCTGCTGGAGCATGGAATAACGCAAAGCATGAGCCGCAGGGGGCAGTGCTGGGACAACGCGCCAACAGAGCGTTT
This sequence comes from Pseudomonas sp. MUP55, assembly GCF_034043515.1. Taxonomy (NCBI): domain Bacteria; kingdom Pseudomonadati; phylum Pseudomonadota; class Gammaproteobacteria; order Pseudomonadales; family Pseudomonadaceae; genus Pseudomonas; species Pseudomonas sp. MUP55. Next base: position 589,792 of record NZ_CP138214.1, read on the forward strand.
CTTCGGGACGCTCAAATCAGAGTGGGTGCCCACCAAAGGCTATACGACAGTTGAAGAAGCCAAGCAGGATATGACCCGCTTTTTCATGCGATACAACCGAATCAGGCTCCACAGCTACAACAATTACCTGTCGCCAATAGCCATGGAGCAGGAGGCGGCTTGATCACCGTAACCGGTGTCCGGAAAAACTTGACCAGAACAAGCCCCCTCCCACATTTGACTGTATTTACACATCTGAAGGTGTGAACACCTCCAGTGTGGGAGGGGGCTTGCCCCCGATGGCGGTGGGTCAATGACAGATGCATGGCTGACACACCCTCATCGGGGGCAAGCCCTCCCACATTAGAACTGATACTGCGCTCCGGCCCCCGCATACCACGACCGCCCCGGCGCCGCTTCGTAGTAGCGACCATTGCCGTCCCCCACGATCACCGAACCGACGTACTGGCGGTCCAGCAGGTTGTCCAGGCGCAAGGTCTGGTGGAAGGTCCAGTGCTCTACCTTCTGCTCGAACCGCGCACGCCAGTTGAATACGCTGTAGCCCGGCGCAGCCTGTTGGCGGTTGGTGTCTTCGACGTAGACTTTGCTGCGGTACATACCTTCGATGGCGGTACTGACCCAGTCGCGCGGTTTCCAGTTCAGCTCGGTAAACAGCGTGGTTTGCGGGACGCCGGGCAGGTAGTTGCCCTTGTCGATGGTGTTCGCGCCACTGGCAAAATCGCTGTCGTAGGTGGCTTGCAGGCGGGTGTAGGCGAGGCTGGTACTCCAGTGCTCGCTGAGCTGGCTTTCCAGGCCCAGTTCGAAGCCGCGACGCAAGGTGCGGCCGGCGTTCTGGTAGCTGGTGCGGCCGCCGATGGATTGCTGCACCACCAGTTCGTCATCGGTGGTGATCTGGAACACGGCGGCGTTGACGCGGGTATTGTCCAACTGAGCCTTCAAGCCGATTTCGTATTGGGTGCTTTCAGACGGCTTCAAGCCGAAGTTGAAGCCCTCGACGTTACCCGGTGCATAGGCCAGCTCGGCCTGGGTGGGCGTTTCGAAGCCTTTGCCTGCACTGATGTAACCGTGCAGGTCGGGCGTGAACGCATACATCACGCTCATTGACGGGGTGTTTTTCTGGTAGGTCTTGTTGCCGCTGGCGTCGCCATTGCTCAGGAATTGATCGTCGACGTCCATCTGCATGGTGCTGTGTCGGATGCCGGCTTGCAGGGTCCAGCGATCCAATGCCCAGTTGGCCTGAATGTACGGGTCAAGGCTGCGAGCGGTGTCGATTTCGTCGCGGCGTAACTCGCCCTTTACCCCCAGGGTGTTGCCGCTGTAGTTCTGATAGCCGTGGCGGCTGTCTTCGCTTTGGTCGAAATCCAGGCCGGTGATGATCATCAACTCGCCCGGTGCGCTGTCGATCGGCTGCATCCAGCGCACGCTGCCGCCGTAGAACTTGCGGTCGAATTGCACCACGCCACCGCCACGTTCATTCGCGGGGGTGCCTTTGGGGATCGACAAGTACTGAATCACGCTGCGGCGCCCGGTGTAGGCGTTGACCTGCAAGGTCGCCCCGCCAAAATAGCGTTCGTAATTCATGCCCAGTTGCTGATGATCGATGCTTTTACGCGTGTTGTAGGTCAGCGCGTTGGTGCTCACCGAACGTGGGTCAGCCTTGTACGCCGCCCAGGTCTGGCCGAGCGGATCCTGCGTGCCATTCTGCTCCAGGCTGCTGTAGATCAGCGCCAGTTTGCTGTCGTCATCCGGTTCGAGGTTGAGTTTGGCGAAGGTCTGGTCGCGGCGTGCGCTGCTGTGGTCGCGGTAGCCGTCGGTGTCCATGCGCGAGGCGTCGAGCACGAAGCCGGCACCGTTGGCCGCGCCTTCGGCGCTGAGGTGGTTTTTGTTCAGGCCGTCGCTGCCGACCAGGGTTTCGGCACCGATGCGTGGCGCGCCTTCGCCGTCGCGGGAGAACATCTGGATCACCCCGCCGGCGTTGCTGCCGTAGAGCGTCGCCGCCGGGCCGCGCAGTACTTCGATGCGTTCGGCGGTGTCCAGGTTGAACGTCGCCGCCTGGCCCTGACCGTCCGGGGTGCTGGCGGGAATGCCGTCGGCAATCAGCTTGATGCCACGCACGCCGAAGGCTGAGCGGGCGCCGAAGCCACGGGAGGAAATCTGCAGGTCCTGCGCGTAGTTCTGACGGTTCTGCACCACCAGGCCGGGCACGCGGGACAGGGCTTCGGAGGCATTGATGCCGAGCTGGCCGTCGCTGATCTGTTCACGGCTGATGCCGTCCACCGAGTAGGGCAGGTCAAAGCTGGGGCTGGCGCTGCGCGAGCCGGTGACCACGCTGGGGTCGAGGATCAGCGGTTTGTCGTCGGCCAGGGCGGTATGGGCCAAGCCCAGGAGCAGGGCGAGGCAAGCGGGGGTAGAGGCGTTCATGAAAAGGTCAGGTCCGTGGCGCCACGCAAGTCAGTTGCGCGGGTGCAAATACGCGCAAGTTTAACGATTCACCCGCGCAATTGCCGAGTTCCTTGCCGTTGGGCTGAATGGGAGGTTTCCTACGCTAGGCAGCGGCTGTGGAAACCTGAGTCGGCGTGCGCTGTGGTGCTAGCTTTCGATCCTCTCAATCAGAAAGAAGAAGCAAATATGCGGACCCTTATCGTGCGGTTATCGGTGTTGCTGGGAATAGCTTTGTTGATGGGCGGCTGCGGTACCACGACCACCGTGCTGCGGGGTGATGAAGTCACGGTTCGAGAACTCAGGGGCAAGAAAACCTATTGCCAGTCTGTTTCACGGATCTACAGCGGCGTGGCGTATGACTTGTGTGTGCTGCATGGGCCGCCCAATTCCGCAGGCGGTCTTTCGCTGAACGGCATCCCGTGGGCCATTCTCGACATACCCGTCTCCGGTGTCCTGGATACGCTCGTCCTGCCCTACACCCTCTACCGGCAAAGCGCCGACGGTAGTCTTGAGCTTCGCTAGCCCTTGTCGCTAACAGCTTCCCACTGCTTTTAAGCTATAATCCCGCCCTTTAGCTGTTTCCCGCCCGGGCGGGAAGCACACTTTTTTCAGGCGCGACCCGCCTGCATGCAGACTAAAAGAGGCTAGACCCCAGTGGCATTGACGATTCTTGGCCTGTCCGGCGCCCTTAGCCATGATCCTTCCGCGGCCCTGTACATCGACGGCAAGCTGATTGCGGCCGCCGAAGAAGAGCGCTTCGTACGCGACAAACATGCAAAGAACCGCATGCCTTACGAGTCGGCGAAGTTCTGCCTGGAGCAAGCCGGCATCAAGCCGTCCGACGTTGACGTGGTGGCGATTCCGTTCGCTCCGATCAGCCTGTTCGGCGAAGCGCGCTGGCACTATGCAAAGCGTTACTGGTACGCCCCGGACCGCGCCCTCGACGCGATCCTGATGGGCAACCGCCGCTACAAGCGCTATCGCAACAAGATCGTCTGGTGCCTGGAGCAACTGGGCTTCGATCCGAAGAAAATCAAGATCGAACCGGTTGAACACCACCTGGCCCACGCCTCCAGTGCCTACCACTGCTCAGGCTTCCAGGAAAAAACCGCGATCCTGGGCATCGACGGCAAAGGTGAGTACGCCACCACGTTCTTCGGTTACGGCGAAAACGGCAAGATCCACAAGATCAAGGAATTCTACGATCCGGACTCCCTGGGCGGCCTGTACGGCGCGATCACCGAGTTCCTCGGTTTCGAGATGCTCGACGGTGAGTTCAAGGTCATGGGCATGGCGCCTTATGGCGATGCCAGCAAGTACGATTTTTCGCGCCTGGCCTCCTTTGAAAACGGCGAGTTGGTGATCAACACCGATTACGCCAACGTCATCGGCCTGCGTCGCTACAAGGAAAAGGGCAAGGGTTTCTACTTCTCGCCAAAACTGATCGAGTGGCTGGGCCCCAAGCGCGAAGGCGACATTGCCGACGAGCCGTACATCCACTACGCGGCCAGCATGCAGGCCCTGTTCGAGAAACTGGCCTTGCAGATGATCGACCATTACCTGGGCGACATCCTCAAGGACACCGGCAAGCTGGCCTTCGCCGGCGGCTGTGCGCTGAACGTCAAGCTGAACCAGAAGATCATTGCTCGCGATGACGTGAAAGAGCTGTTCGTGCAGCCTGCGTCCGGCGATGCCGGCACTGCCGTGGGTGCGGCCGCCTATGTTTCCCACGCCCGTGGTGTGCCGGTGGAGAAGATGGAGCACGTCTATCTCGGCCCGTCCTACAGCAACGAAGACGTCATCGCAGCGTGCGCCAAACACGAGAGCAAGCCGAACTGGCGCAAGATCGAAAACATGCCCAAGCGCATCGCCAGGATCATGGTCGACGGCAACCCCGTGGCCTGGTTCCAGGGCCGCATGGAGTTTGGCCCGCGTGCCCTGGGCGGCCGTTCGATCATCGGTTGCCCCAGCGCCACCGGCGTGGCCGACCGTATCAACCACCAGATCAAGTTCCGCGAGCGCTGGAGGCCTTTCTGCCCGTCGATGCTCGACACTGTGGCCCCGCAGATGATCAAGGTCGATCACCCGGCGCCGTTCATGACCTTCACCTTTGAAGTGTCGGAGGAGTGGAAGACCCGCGTGCCGGAGGTGGTGCATGAAGACGGTACCTCCCGTGCCCAGGTGCTCAAGCGCGAATACAACCCGCGCTACTACGACATGATGAAAGAGCTGGAAGTCCTGACCGGTAATGGCGTGTCCCTGAACACTTCGCTCAACCGTCGTGGCGAGGCGATGATCTGTTCGCCGACCGACGCGCTGAACATGTTCTTCGGCTCCGACCTGCAGTACCTGATCATGGAAGACATCCTGGTGGTCAAGGATGGCGTGGACCCCTATGACGCCGTGGTTTAAATGCTGAACCGCTTGCGGGGCTGGCGTGAACGCGGCTGGACGCCTGTCGAGGCCGAGGTTTACGCCCAGGCCTGGCAGCGTTATGGCGGCAGTGTGGCGACCCATCCGCAGGTCATCGAGCGGTTGGCCGGCCTGGCGCAGCTTCCGGTGCGCTACCTGGGGTGGGAACAGGATGGCGAACTCAAGGGGGCGATTGCCACCTGGGGGCGCGACCTGGCCCTGTCCAAGGACGTGCTCAAGCGCACCGGCAAGAAGGGCCTGTTTGACCTGGGCAATGCCGAGATCATCCTGCCGATCGCCGCCGATGCGCAGGTGCCGCTGCGCCACCGTGGGCGTTACCTGTCGGCGCTGAACGAAGGGCGCGTCAGCACCCTCAAGCCCCAGGCCGAGCAACTGGCCATGGCGCGCACCCCTGAAGAACTGTCGAAGAAGTTTCGCTACAACCAGCGGCGTGAATTGCGTTTGCTGGAAGAAGCGGGGGGCGTGGTGCGGGCGGTCAGCGAATTTTCCAGCGTGGAACTGGCGGCGATCTATTGCGACCTGTTCCAGCGCCGCTGGGGATTTCCGGCCGCTGGGGCGGCGCGCCTGGCCGAGGTGCTGGAGCTGCTCAAGGAGTTCCTGTTCGGCTCGGTGCTGTTTCTCAATGACGCCCCGATTGCCGTGCAGTTGGTGTACCAGGTGCAGTCCCGCGACTGGTTCAGCGCCGAGTATGTCAACGGCGGTGTCGACCCTGAAACCCGCGCGTTCAGCCCCGGCAGCGTGTTGAGTTTTCTCAATACCCAGAGTGCCTGGGAGCAGGCGCGCGCGGCCGACAAGTCGCTGCGCTTTTCCTTCGGCCGTGCCGACCGCGAATACAAGGAGCGCTGGTGCAACCCGGTGCCGGTGTTCAGCGTATGAGCCGCAAACAGCAGTTGCTCAAGCGCCATCGGCGCAACAAGCGCATCGCCTTGCTGATTGGTCTGCTGGTGCTGGTCGCCAGCGGCGTGCTGGTGGCCTGGTGGCTGGCGTTGGTCCTGGCGGTGCTGCTGTGGGCGGCCCATGAGGCCTGGTTTGCCGATCACCTGTTCTACTCGGCCAAAGACAGCTACGCCTATGCGTTTCCCGAAGGCAGCGAACGGCCTGGCTTGCGCTTGGAGGCCGGACGGCTGCTGCTGGATGCGCCGCTGGCGGCCGATGAAACGCTGATCGTCGGCGTCGAGTTGAAAAGCACCTGGCTGGGGCGCTTCCTCGACCCGGCGCTGGAGGTGCTGGGCCTGGACGCACCAGACCGACAGGCCTTCGAGCGGGGTGTCGCCGGGCGGCGCTACCTCAACCTGACCGGCGCCGCTGAAGCCTTGGCTGCGGGCCAAATCAGGTTGCGTGGGCGGTTCTGCCGGATCAAGGGGCAGCCGACGCTGTGGCGTTGGCGCCATCCGGACTATCGCCAGCAGCGCGTCATGGTGATCGCCCCTCACGCCGACGATGCCGAGCTGGCCGCGTTCAGCCTTTACAGCCAGGCGACGCAAAGCTGGATTGTGACCCTGACCGCTGGCGAAATCGAAGCCGAGCATTATCAACGCATGGGCTTGCCCAAGGCTGAGGCGGCGCAGCTCAAAGGCCGCCTGCGTGCCTGGGACAGCGTTGCCGTGCCGCGTTGGGCCGGTGTGCCCGAATCCCAGTGTGTGCAGTTGGGTTATTTCTGCATGCAGTTGCAGGCCATGCAGGCCGCGCCGGATCAGCCTCAGGCCTCGCGTGAAGCGGACTTGGCCGATACGCGACTGTTCCGTCAATTCAACGGCTTCGCGTTGCCGGGGGATGTGGACGGCGCGCCGACCTGGCACAACCTGATTGCCGACCTGCGCGCCTTGCTGCTCAAGGCGCAGCCGCAGGTGATCGTGTTGCCCACGCCGCTGCTCGACCCCCACGCCGACCACATCTGCGCCCATGCAGCGGTGCTTGAAGCGCTGCAGGGCCTGGCGTGGCAGCCCGACACATTGCTCGGCTATGCCAATCACCTGCATGATAACGACCGCTGGCCGATGGGCGATTCCGGGGCCGGGGTGGCGCTGCCGCCGCGTTTCGATTCGGCCGTAGCGCTGGTTCCGTGCAGTTTTAGCCTCACCCTGCGCCAGCAACAGGACAAGGCCATGGCTCTGGGCATGATGCACGACCTGCAGCCGCGAGCGCCGTTCAAGCGTCGCGTGCGCAGGTGGTTGCAACAGGTGCTGGCGGGCCGTCGCCCATCGCCTTATGGCGAGAACGAATTCTTTCGCAAGGCCGTGCGTCGTCACGAGCTGTTGTGGGTCCTTAAGCAGGACTGAGACCCTATCGAAGGCGGGCCGGCATGGGCCTGTCGCTCCTTTTTTGCCGGGCCGCGCGCCCGTAGCCAGATCGCTGCATGGAGAGTTATGAAGCCGCGTTTCAAGGTTTTGCAGTTACAGCCGGACTACAACGTCAAGACCCATGACTTCGCCGACCTGGGTGAGCAGATCGTCAAATCCCTGCCGGTTGAGCGTTTCGAGGTGACTTCCGGTTTTCTCAGTGGGCGTCCGCAGCCTGGCCAGCCGTTGAGCGTGGCCGAGCACTCGCACTATTTCGAGTTGCCGGAAAAGTCCCTCAAGGGCATCCGCTTTGGCGCCATGTGGCAGATCTACAAGTATTGCCGCGAGCAGAAATTCGACGTGGTCATCTGTAACCGCTTCAAGTCGGTGAACATGATGCTGTCGCTCAATCGCTGGCTGAAGATTCCGCTGTGCATCGGCATCTCCCATGGTTTCGGCGAGTACGCCCGTGGGTACCGCCGGCGCCAGACAAGGCGCTGGGTCAGCCCGGCCTGGCGTTTTGTCGGCGTGTCGGAGGCGGTGAAGGACTACCTGGTAGACCTCAACTGCGGCTTCACCCGTGAGAACACCACCTACGTGACCAACGCGATTGATATTCCTCAAGCCGAGGCGTTGCAGCTGTCCCGCGAGGACGCCCGCAAAGCCCTGGGCCTGCCGATGGACGCACGGATGATCGGTGCCCTGGGCCGTCTGGTGCCGATCAAGGGCCACACCCATTTGCTGCAGGCCTTCGCCACCCTCAAGGACAAATACCCCGAGGCACAAGTGGGCATCATTGGTTCCGGGCGTGCCGAAGCCGACCTGCGTGCCGACATCGAGCGCCTGGGCCTGACCGGCCGTGCGCATCTGCTGGGCTTTCGCGAAGACGGCATGAAGTATGTGCGCGGCTTTGACATCTGGACCATGCCTTCGCTGTTCGAAGGCCTGGGCCTTGCGCTGCTGGAAGGCATGAGCGGCCACTTGCCGGTGATCGCGTCCAACGGCCCGGCGATGCTGCCGTTGGTGCAGGGCGCTGGCGGCTTGTCCCACGACCCAGGCAATGTCGAGCAGTTGGCCGAGGCGCTGGATACCTATCTGGCGCTGAGCGATGAGCAATTGCGCGCCAAGGGTGAAGAGGTGTTCCGCTATCTGGAAGCCAACCACACGCTTGATGAGTTCAAGCACAAGTACCTGACCCTGATTGAAAACGGTTTGCGTGAAGTAGGTAGAGCATGAATCAGCAACAACCCCTGGTCTCGGTGATCATCGCTTCCTATAACCACGCCCGGTACATCGAGCAGAGCATCCTGAGTGTGTTGGGGCAGACCTACCCCAACATCGAGCTGCTGGTGGTGGACGATGGGTCCAAGGATGACAGCGTCGAGCGCATCCGGCGTTTGCAGGCCGAGCACGGTTTTGATTTCCAGGTGCAGCAGAACCAGGGCCTCAGCGCCACCCTCAATGGTGCGATCGCTCGCGCCAAGGGCAGCCTGATCGCGCCGTTCGGCTCGGATGACATCATGCTGCCGGACCGTATCGCCACTCAGGTGGCGTACATGGACGGCAAGCCGAAGGTGGGGATGTGCGCCGGCAACATCGAGCTGATCGATGGCGATGGCAACCTTCATCCGGAGAAGAAGCAACGCCGTGATGTGCCGTTTCGCAGCCTCGATTTCGACGACATGTTCATGGACCGAAAGCCGTTCCCACCGGCGCCCACCATGCTGATTCGCCGTGAAGTGCTGGAGGAAGTCGGCGGTTTCGACCCGCAGATTCCCCTGGAAGACCTGCTGATCCAGCTGAAGATCACAGCGGCAGGCTACACCATCGACGCCCTTGACGTGGTGATGGCGCAGTATCGGCAGCACGGCAGCAACACCTACAAGAACCACCGCTACATGATCCAGAACATTCTCAAGACCTACGCCAAGTTCAGCGACCACCCGGCCTATGACGCGGTGCGCTACAACTTCCTGAACTCGATGTTCTTGAAGACCGCCCAGCGTGACCGGCCGCTGGCGCGGGAGATTCTCAAGCAGATCCCGCTGAAGTTCTGGGGCCGCAAGACCTTGCGTGGCCTGATGCGGCTTTACCTTTTGCCGCTGAAAAGCTGAAACGGCGCGACCCCTGTAGGAGCGAGCTTGCTCGCGAAAAACTCAAGGACACCGCGGGCAGTCTGAATGCCCGCGTTATCGTTGACGAGCTTCGCGAGCAAGCTCGCTCCTACAGGTGCTTATTTCCCGGTGGCCAGGCTTTGTACCTGCTCGCGGATCTTCGCGGTGGCCGTTGGGCTGGCAACCGTTGCGTAGCCTTTTACCAACTGCTCGAAGTGGGTTTCGAACAGCCAGTTGCGGTCCTGCGGGTAACGTTGCATGTGGCGCAGATTACGCTGGCGCAACGCGTAGCGCAGGGGCGACGGATAAATGCGCAGATCAGCGACGTCAATCAGGCCGAACTCGCCGTCGTCCATCAGCAACACGTTGCCCAGGTGCAGCGATCGAAAGTACACACCCCGCTCATGCAGTTGCGCCATGAACCGACCAAAACGCTCGACCAGCGATTCACGCAGGCTGCTGTCCAGGCTTTGCAGGGCCTGGCGCAGGGTCAGGCCGGGCAGGGGCGTGTAGGCCACGGCGCTGCTGGTATCGGGCAAACGGTAGAGCGCCAGGATGTGTGGCGTGGGGATGCCCAGGGTACGCAGTTGCTCGCTGTTGCTGGCAAAGCGCTCGGCATACGGGTTGAAGCTGCCGGAGGTGTACCAACGGCGTGGGCGGAACAGCTTGAGAAAGCTGCCGTCTTGCAGGCGCAGGACTTTTGGCCCCAGGCCATCGGCTTCAATCACATGGGCATTGCTGCATAGCTGGTCGAACGCCTGAGGCTTGATCGATTGCACAGGCATGCGCAGCAGGCTGCGGTGGCGCTGGGCAATGGTCAGGCCGGTGATGATTGCCAGTGGGATCCACAGCAGGAACCAGTGCTCCTTGGGCCGCGACAGGATGCCACCGCCTTCGGTAAGGCCGGCGCCGATGCCGTAGGCCAGCAGGGACGATGCCAGGATAAACAGCGGCTGTGCGCGTTGCTGCAAACTCTTGTACAGCGCCCAGCCGATCATGAATATCCAGGGAATGAAGCCGATGATGCCGACGTAATAGAGCACGCCAAGGGCGAAGCTGTGGGGTTCGCGCAGTTGATAACCATCAGCCAGTGTCAGGTACAGCTCGGAGTCATAGCTATGGCCGATCCAGGGATGCTCGGCGATAAGTTGCAGCGACATGCTCCACAACTCCAGACGGAACGAGCTGCCACGCATGATGATCGATTCGGGATAGAACAGAACCAGCACCGCAGCCCCCACGACCGCACCGGCGATAAGCAGCACCGAACGACGGTTGCGGTTGATGAAAGCCATCCACAGAATCGCCAGCATCAACGCCACCAGCGGCGTGCGTGAACCGGTTGCCAGAACCGCCATGGTCATGACCGCCAAGGCCGGTACGCTGAACCACAGCACCTTCAGGCGCTGGGTCGTCATGCACACGTACAGCCAGTACACGGTGAAAAAACCAAACAGGTGAGAACTGAGCAGGGGATTATCGAGGGCGCCAAGGCCACCGATCATGCGCATGCCGGGTTGGTATCCCTTGGCGAACGCCACCAGATTCCCCACGCACACCGCCAGCGCGATCACCGCGGCGCTGAAGAAGATCGGCTTGAACAGCTCGTTGCGGTAATGCAGCAGCAGCCCGCAGCCGCCGAACAGCATCAAGGTATTGAGTGGGCGTTTGAACAGGTCGGTATCGGTGCTGTGCTCGGGGCTCCAGAGCAGACTGGTCAAGGCCCAGGCGGAGAAGGCCACGAACGCGAGAACGATAGGCTCGCGCAGCAGGTCCCTGAGTTCCCTGGGGCGCATGCACAACAGGAACAAGGTCGGCACGCTGAACAGAATGTAAAAGACCCGGTGCAGTACATTACGGTTGCCGACGAAGAACAGTGCACTCAAGAGCAACAGCAAGCCAACAGGCAAAATCCATAGGACCAGGAAGTCGAAAACGCGATTTGAGCCATAGGTAAGGCGCTTGGAGTGCATACAATAAAGCCATTCCGAAAAGAGAAAGCCGACCATCTTAAGGTAGTGGCTATGTAATGTCGCCCGTCTGATCCAACCGGGCTGCGGGTTACACCGCGTGCAAGTACAACAGAGAAGCTGTGCTAAAGTCAGCCTCCTTTTTCAAAACGCCGCGTGATATGACCGACTCCAGTCCGAGCGCAAGCCCTTCGAGCTTGAAAATATACTTCCGTCTGCTCAGTTACGTTAAGCCTTATATGGGCTTGTTCGCGCTGAGTATCCTCGGATTTCTGATTTTCGCGTCGACCCAGCCCATGCTGGGTTACATCCTCAAATACTTCGTCGACGGCCTTTCCAATCCGGAAGCCGTGCTGTTCCCGACCGTGCCTTTCCTGCGCGACCTGCAATTGCTGCAAGCGGTGCCGCTGCTGATCATTCTGATCGCGGCCTGGCAGGGCCTGGGCTCATTTCTGGGTAACTATCTGCTGGCCAAGGTCTCCCTGGGTCTGGTTCACGATTTGCGCGTGCAGCTGTTCAACAATCTGCTGACGTTGCCTAACCGGTACTTCGACAACCACAACTCCGGTCACCTGATTTCGCGCATCACCTTCAACGTGACCATGGTCACGGGCGCGGCGACCGATGCCATCAAGGTGGTGATCCGCGAAGGCATGACGGTGATCTTCCTGTTCGCCTCGCTGCTGTTCATGAACTGGCGCCTGACGCTGGTCATGATCGCCATCCTGCCGTTGATCGCGGTCATGGTCAGCACGGCGAGCAAGAAATTCCGCAAGCAGAGCAAGAAGATCCAGGTGGCCATGGGCGACGTGACCCACGTTGCCTCGGAAACCATCCAGGGCTATCGCGTGGTGCGTAGCTTTGGTGGCGAGGTCTATGAAGAGAAGCGTTTTCTCAAGGCCAGCCAGAGCAATACCAACAAGCAACTGCGCATGACCCGCACCGGGGCCATCTACACCCCGGCGCTGCAGCTGGTGATCTACTCCGCGATGGCGGTGCTGATGTTCCTGGTTCTTTACCTGCGCGGCGATGCGTCGGCCGGTGACATGGTGGCCTACATCACCCTGGCCGGTTTGTTGCCCAAGCCGATCCGCCAGCTGTCCGAAGTCAGCTCGACCATCCAGAAAGGTGTGGCCGGTGCAGAAAGCATCTTCGAACAGCTGGACGAAGAAGTGGAGGTCGACCACGGCACCCTCGAGCGTGAAAAGGTCAGCGGTCGCCTGGACGTGCGCAACCTGAACTTCACCTACCCTGGCACCGAGCGCCACGTGCTCAAGGACATCAGCTTTACCGCCGAGCCTGGGCAGATGATCGCCCTGGTGGGGCGTTCGGGCAGTGGCAAGTCGACCCTGGCCAGCCTGATCCCGCGGTTCTATCACCATGAAAGCGGTGAGATTCTGCTCGATGGTGTCGAGATCGAAGACTACAAGCTGCTCAACCTGCGCAAGCACATTGCCCAGGTCACCCAGCACGTGACCCTGTTCAGCGACACCGTGACCAACAACATCGCCTACGGTGACCTCGCTGGCGCGCCACGTGAAGACGTGGAGGCCGCAGCGGCGGATGCCAACGCCAAGGACTTCATCGACCAGTTGCCCAAGGGCTTCGATACCCAGGTGGGCGAAAACGGCGTGCTGTTGTCCGGTGGCCAGCGTCAGCGCCTGGCGATTGCCCGTGCCTTGCTCAAGAATGCGCCGCTGTTGATTCTCGACGAGGCCACCTCGGCCCTCGACACCGAATCCGAGCGGCATATTCAGGCCGCACTCGACAAGGTCATGCAGGGCCGTACCACGCTGGTGATCGCGCACCGCTTGTCCACCATCGAGAAGGCCGACCTGATCCTGGTGATGGACGATGGGCGCATCGTCGAGCGTGGCACCCACGGCGAACTGTTGGCGCAGAACGGCTATTACGCCCGCCTGCATGCCATGGGCCTGGATGCACCGGTAACGGCCGATATCACCTGATCTGAGTTACACACAGCACCACTGTGGGAGGGGGCTTGCCCCCGATAGCGAAGTGTCAGCCTGCACAAATGCCAGCTGACCCACCGCCATCGGGGGCAAGCCCCCTCCCACATTTGCTCTGTGGTGGGCGCAAGCCATCGCAAACCCTGTGCTAATATCGCGCCCCTGTTCATTTTGTATGTGGGTTGCTCCATGAAGTTGTCCATGCCGCGATTCAATCAAGCCCCTGTCTTGGTGGTCGGCGATGTCATGCTCGACCGTTACTGGCATGGTGGTACCTCACGGATTTCCCCTGAGGCGCCGGTGCCGGTGGTCAAGGTCGAGCAAATCGAAGACCGTCCGGGTGGCGCTGCCAACGTTGCGCTCAATATCGCCGCGCTCGGCGCCCCGGCCTCCCTGGTGGGTGTGACCGGTGACGACGAGGCGGCCGACAGCCTGGCCAACAGCCTGCGCGGCGCTGGCGTGCGTGCATTGTTCCAGCGCATCGCTCATCAGCCGACCATCGTCAAGCTGCGGGTCATGAGCCGTCACCAGCAATTGCTGCGTATCGATTTTGAAGAACCCTTTGCCACCGATGCCTTGGCCCTGAGTGGCCAGGTCGACGAGTTGCTCGAAGGCATCAAGGTGCTGGTGTTGTCCGACTACGGCAAGGGCGCCCTGAAGAATCACCAGATGCTGATTCAGGCCGCCAAGGCGCGGAACATTCCGGTGCTGGCCGATCCGAAGGGCAAGGACTTCTCGATTTATCGGGGCGCCAGCCTGATCACGCCAAACCTCAGCGAGTTCGAAGCCGTTGTCGGTGGTTGCGCCGACGAGCACGAGCTGGTGAGCAAGGGCGCGGCGCTGATGGCCGATCTCGAGCTCGGTGCGCTGCTGGTGACCCGTGGCGAGCACGGCATGACCCTGCTGCGTCCGGACCACCCGGCGATGCACCTGCCGGCCCGTGCCCGGGAAGTGTTCGACGTCACCGGCGCCGGTGATACGGTGATTTCCACCCTGGCCGCGTCCATCGCAGCCGGCGAGGAACTGCCCCATGCGGTGGCGCTGGCCAACCTGGCAGCGGGCATCGTGGTTGGCAAGCTGGGTACCGCTGCCATCAGCGCACCCGAGTTGCGTCGCGCCATCCAGCGCTCCGAAGGTTCGGAACGTGGCGTATTGGGGCTCGAGCAATTGCTGCTGGCGATCGATGACGCGCGTGCCCACAACGAGAGCATCGTGTTCACCAACGGCTGCTTCGACATCCTGCACGCCGGCCACGTGACTTACCTTGAGCAAGCGAGCGCCCAGGGCGACCGCCTGATCGTTGCGGTCAACGATGATGCTTCCGTCAACCGCTTGAAAGGCCCGGGTCGCCCGATCAACAGCGTCGACCGGCGCATGGCGGTACTCGCCGGCCTGGGTGCGGTGGACTGGGTGATCAGCTTCTCGGAAGGGACCCCGGAAAACCTGTTGGCCCAGGTCAAGCCGGACGTGCTGGTCAAGGGCGGTGATTATTCCGTCGACCAGGTAGTGGGTGCCGACATCGTCAGCGCCTACGGCGGCACGGTCAAAGTGCTGGGGCTGGTGGAAAACAGCTCGACCACCGCAATCGTCGAAAAAATCCGCAATAACGAGTAAACCCTGTGGCCGCTGGGCTCGCGCCTAGCGGCTGGTTTTCCTCGGCACGATCTTGCGCAGCATCTGCTGCGCCCTGCCGGTCAGGCGCTTGAGCTTCGACTCTTTTTCCGGCTCTGCCAGGCCTTGCTGGCGCAGCCAGTCCTTCCAGCGAATCCGCTCATCGCGCACCAGCCAGCCCTCCTGCTGGGCGAAGCTTTCGGCCAGGTACAAGCCGCGCGTGCTCGCCGGGTACAGTTGGTCCTTCTTGACGGTGTACAGTTCGGCGAGCGGTTCGCCGTCCTTGAGCGGCATCAGGTACAGGTCCGGACGCTGGCGATCCAGGCGTGCGACCAGTTGATCGCCTTCCAGGCGTTCATCCACATGGAACAGGCTCAGAGACTTGGCTTCCTTCGGCACTTCCAGGCGCAAGTCGTAAATCAGCTGCAGTGATGCCGTGGGCAGGTGCACATAGGCCCGTGGCCGCTCGATCAGCTGCGTGGTCGCGCAACGCACCGGGCGCGCGGCGCCGGACAGCGGGCTCAGGCGAAACGGCAATGCTTCGCGGTAATGCAGCGCGGCGGAGTAGGGCGCCGGCAGCCACGTGTCGTTGAAGCGCCCGCCGAGCCAGCCTTCGGGGGTTTCCAGCAGGCACTCTTCGGCAATTTCCTGGATGGCGGTGTGCAGCGGCAGGTTCAGTTCATGGGCCGGGACGTAGCCGGAGATCAGCTTGAGCACCACATCGCCGCGATCCTGGCGACGCTGGCGCACCAGCACCCAGTAATCCTTGTTTTGCCAGTGCAGCGTCAGTCGCACCGAGACCCCCAGGTTCGCCAGTTCCAGGGCGAAGCGCTCGGCGTCCGGCACCTCAACCGGCTTGCGCCGTTGCAGGGTCTGGGCGAAGTTGAGCGGCATGCCGACGCTCTGGTAGCTCAGGCCTTCGGGGGTGGCTTCGACGTGCAGCGGCAGTGTCTTGAAGTTGCTGGGGTTCTTTCTTATGAGCGTACGCGGCATGTCGGCTCCTTTTTGCGACGGGGTCGGCCGCGTGGGGCGGCATCAGAGTTGACGAATGACCCGGGCAGCGGTTGCCACGTTATGGGCCAGGTGCAGCGGATTAATGGTCCCGACAATAGCACTGGCGACGCCCGTTTGCGCAAACAACAGCATGAAACTCGCCTGAATTGGATCCATTCCAGGTTCCAGGCAAACATGGCCGCTGGCCAGGGCTTTTTTCACCAGGATGCCCTTGCCATGGGCCGCCGCATAATCAATGACGGCTTTTTCGGCCTGTTCGTTCAGATTGTAGGTGACCATCGCGCAATCACCTCGCTCCAGCGCCTTCACCCCGCCTTCGACGGTCTTGCCGGAAAAGCCGAAACCGCGGACCTTGCCCTCTTTCTTCAGCGCCTCCAGGGTGTGGTACACCTCGCAGTCGTTGAGGATATGCAGGTCGTTGCCATCGGAGTGCACCAGCACCAGGTCGATAAAATCCGTTTCAAGTCGTTTCAGGCTGCGCTCGATCGACAGGCGCGTATGGGCGGCGCTGAAATCGTGGCGGGACACGCCGTCTTCGAACTCCTCACCGACCTTGCTGACGATCACCCAGTCCTTGCGCTGGCCACGCAACAGCGGCCCCAGGCGCTCTTCACTGCGACCGTAGGCGGGTGCGGTGTCGATCAGGTTGATGCCCAACTGGCGCGCCTGGCGCAGCAGCATGCGCGCCTCGTCGTCATCCGGAATCTTGAAGCCGCTGGGGTATTTCACCCCTTGGTCGCGGCCCAGCTTGACGGTGCCCAGGCCCAGTGGCGACACCAGCAGGCCGGTGCTGCCCAGCGGGCGATGCAGGTCGTGCAGGGTGGGCAGGCTCATGGCAACAGTTGCTCCCAGGCGGGTTGGCCGATAGCCGGTTTGGGCAAGTCGGGCAGCGGCTCGCTGACGCTTGGGCGGATGCCATCGCGTTCCAGGCTGTTGATCACGCGGTCGGCAAAATCGGGCGCCAGAGCCAGCTTGGTCGGCCAACCCACCAACAGGCGACCCTGTTCGGCAAGGAAAGCATTGTCGGGACGGGTCAGGCCCGATTGCAGCGGCTCGGCGCGGCTGACGCGCAGGGTGGCCCACTGGGTCTGGCTCATGTCGATCCACGGCAACAGCTGAGCCAGCTCTTTCTGGGCGGTGGCGATCTGCTCTTGCGGCGTGCGTGCCACGCCATCGGATTCGGCGATATCGCCGCCGATGTACCACACCCAGTTACCGTCGGCGGCCGGGTGGGTGGTCACGGTCAGACGCGGCTTGGTGCCGCCGCCCAGGCAGTGGGCATACAACGGCTTCAGCCCCGGCCCCTTGGCGAGGATCATGTGCAGCGGACGGGTTTGCATGGCTGGCTGGCTCAAGCCCAATGCCGCCAGCAGATCCGCCGTGCCGGCGCCGGCACTCAATACGATGCGCTGGGCGCGGATTTCGCGACCATCGACCTTCAAGCCCACCAGCGTCTCGCCTTCGCGCAGCGGTTCGATGTGTTGGCCCGCGAGCAAACCGTCACCGGCCAGGTGCGCCAGGCGTTCAATCAGGCTTGGCACGTCCACCACCAGTTCCGCCAAGCGATAGACCTTGCCCTTGAAGCGGCGGTCCTGCAGCGCTGGCGGCAGTTCATCGCCCTTGACCTGGTCAACGCGACCGCGCACGGCCTTACTGGCGAAAAAGCTGGTGAGATTGCCCGCGAGGGTGCCAGGTGACCACAGGTAATGGGCTTCAGAGAGCAGGCGCACACCGGACAGGTCGAGCTCGCCTTGACCGGCCAGGGCTTCTCGCCAGCGGCGCGGCATGTCGGCAATGGCTTCGGAGGCGCCGGTGAGGGCGCCATGCAGGGCGTACTTCGCGCCGCCGTGGATGATCCCCTGGGACTTCACGCTTTGACCGCCGCCCAAGGTTGCGCTTTCCACCAGCACCGTGGAAAACCCCTGGCGGCGCAGGCGCGCATTGAGCCAGAGGCCGGCAACCCCGGCGCCGACAATCAGAACGTCGGTGGAAATAGGCATGCGCGCGGGACCTCTGGCGTAGAAAAAAGGGGGGCTAGTATAGCGCGCAGTGGCAAGTTTCAAGCTGCAAGCGGCAAGTTAGAAGCAAACCGCATCGTTTTTCTTGCCGCTTGCCGCTTGCCGCTTGCCGCTTGCTGCTTGTAGCTGGCAGCTTGCCGCTGGGCTATCGCTTCAGTGACCCGCCGTTTTGGAGAACAGCTGAATCACCACCACGCCCAGCACAATCAGCGCCATCCCCAGCATGGCCGGAATATCCAGCTTCTGCCCGTAGATAAACAGCGCCGCAATGCTGACCATCACGATGCCCATCCCCGCCCACACGGCATAAGCCACGCCAACCGGCACCGTGCGCACCACCAGGGTCAGCATCCAGAACGCCACGCCGTACCCGACGATCACCAGCAGCAGCGGGATAGGCGTGCTCCAGCCTTTGATGGCTTTCATCGAAACGGTCGCGATCACTTCCGAACAGATGGCGATGGCCAGGTAACAGTAGGCAGCGTTCATGGTGCATTCCTCAAGGTGAAGCTCGTTTGATAAGGTCGGCATTCTAGAGGTTCAACAGATGGGGTAAAGTCATTACCTATCCGTATTCAAGATAGGTTCAGCCATGAGTGTGCAATGGGATCTGGAACAGATGCGCCTGTTTGTCAGTGTCGCCGAGCAGCGTTCGTTCTCTGCCGTGGCGCGCGGGCAGCGCAAGGCGCAATCGGCGGTCAGCAACGCTATTGCGATGCTCGAGGCAGACCTGGGCGTGAGTCTGTTCGAGCGTAGCAGCGGCCGCCAGCCGCGCCTGACCGAAGCCGGCAGTGTGCTGCTGGAGGAAGCACGTGAAGTGCTGCGCCAGTGCGAGCGCCTGACGGGCCGGGCCCTGTCGTTGACCCGTGGCGAAGAAGCTTGCCTGCGCCTGGCCCAGGACGAGGCGATGTTGTTCCAGCCGGTGCTCGACAGCCTTGAGGCGCTGGCGGTGCGCTATCCGCTGCTTGAGGTGCAGTTGTCCAGCGCCGCCCAGGGCGATGTGGCGCGCAAGCTGGTGGAGCGTCAGGCCGACCTGGGCCTGTTGTTCTACCACGACCAGATTCCCGAAGCCCTTGAGCGGCGCGTGGTGGGCAGTGTGGAAATGGTCACGGTGTGCGGTGTGAATCACCCATTGGCCAAGGAAAAGTACGTCGATTGCCAGCGACTGGCGCAGTTTCGCCAGTTGCTGATGTCGACCCAGACCAGCGTGTACCCCGGCAGTGAAGCCGCCAGCCCGCTGGTGTGGCGGGCCGACAGTTTCTACGTGCTGGCCGAATGGCTGATGAGCGGCCTCGGTTGGGCCTGGTTGCCACGGCATATCGTGCAGTACCCAACCTATCAGCAACAAATGGTCGAGCTGGACAGCGAATGGACCCCGCCGGCGCTGGTGGTAGAGCTGGTGTGGCGCCGCGATGAACACCTCGGGCCGGCCGCGCGCTTTTTGGCTAAACGTTTTGCCGAGTGCTTGCAGGCGATTGACTGAAAAAGCCGATAAACTCCGCCGCCATGAATAGAACTCTCTACACCTGTCTGTTTTACCTGGCGCTGCCGTTGGTGGCTTTACGTCTGTGGCTGCGTGCACGCAAGGCGCCGGCCTATGCCCAGCGCGTGGGCGAGCGGTTTTCCTATGGCTTGCCGGCGATGCAGCCCGGCGGGATCTGGGTGCATGCGGTGTCGGTGGGCGAAAGCATCGCCGCCGCGCCGATGATCCGCGCCTTGCTTGAGCGTTATCCGCAGTTGCCGATGACCGTCACCTGCATGACGCCCACCGGTTCCGAGCGCATCCAGGCACTGTTCGCCCATGAGCCGTGCGTTCAGCATTGTTATCTGCCGTACGACTTGCCCTGCGCGGCCAGGCGTTTCCTCGACCGGGTACAGCCCAGGCTGGCGGTGATCATGGAGACCGAGTTGTGGCCTAACCACATTCATGCCTGCGCCCAGCGCGGTATTCCGGTGGCCCTGGCCAATGCGCGGTTATCGGCGCGCTCGGCCAAGGGGTACGCACGGTTTGCCAAACTCACAGCGCCGATGCTGGCGCAAATGAGCCTGTTTGCGGTGCAGACCGAAACCGAGGCCCAGCGTTTTCGCAGCCTGGGCGCGCGGGCTGAAACCGTTGAAGTGACCGGCTCGATCAAGTTCGACCTGACCATCGACCCGCAGCTGCCGGAGCGCGCCGCCGCCCTGCGCGAACATTGGGGAGCTGGCGAGCGCCCGGTGTGGATCGCCGCCAGCACCCACGAAGGCGAAGACGACATCGTGCTCGCGGCCCATCGGCAACTGCTGGCCAGCTACCCCAATGCGCTGCTGATACTGGTGCCCCGTCATCAGGAACGTTTCGGCCCGACCTTCGAACGGTGCGTGCAGCAAGGCTTTGCCACGGTGCGGCGCTCCAGTGGCGAAACGGTCACCGCGCACACCTCGGTGCTGCTGGGCGACACCATGGGCGAGTTGCTGTTTCTGTACGCCTTGGCCGACAGCGCCTTTGTCGGCGGCAGCCTGGTGCCGACCGGAGGGCACAACCCGCTGGAACCGGCGGCGTTGGGCAAGCCGGTGATCATGGGGCCGCACCTGTTCAACTTCCTCGAAATCAGCGCGATGATGCGCGAGGCCGGGGCGTTGCGCGAAGTGGATGATGCAGAAGGGTTGGCCGAAGCGGTGCGCCAGTTGTTCGAGCTGCCGCAGGATGCGCGCAGGATGGCCGAGGCAGGATTGAAGGTGATGCGGGCCAATCAGGGGGCTTTGAAGCGCTTGTTGGATGGTTTGGACAAGCTGATAACCCCCTGAGTCAGCAGTGACCAACATGTGGGAGGGGGCTTGCCCCCGATGACGGAGTGTCAGTCAACACTGCTTGAATTGACAGATTGCCATCGGGGGCAAGCCCCCTCCCACATTGGTTTGTGTTGTTTTCAGGAGCCGGGGCGGGCCTTCAGTTGTTCGGCGGCGGCCTTGGCCAGGTCCGGCGGCAGGAAGTCCTTGTCCGGGTTGTAGTCAGCCTTCAGATAGCGCGTCAGCTCCTGCAGATCCCCCGGGTTCAAGGTGCCCGCCGCCTGCTTCAAGCGCAGGTTGTCGAGGATGTAGTCGTAGCGGCTGTTATTGTAGTTGCGCACCGACGAGTAGAGCTGGCGCTGGGCGTCCAGCACGTCGACGATATTGCGCGTGCCCACCTGATAACCGATTTCCGTGGCTTCCACCGCGCTCTGGTTGGAGATGATCGACTGGCGGCGCGCTTGAACCTGCTCCACATCGGTGTTCACCGCGCGGTGTAGGTTGCGGGTGTTTTCCACGACTTGGCGGCGCAGGCCTTCGCGTTGTTGCTCGGTCTGGTCGAGACGTGAATACGATTCACGCACCTGCGAACTGGTGAGGCCGCCGCTGTAGAGTGGGATGTTCAATTGCAAGCCGATGGTCCTGCGCGACGCATCTCCACGATAGTCGGGGCCAAAGGGGTTGGGGTTGCTGGCGCCCAAGGCGTCGTTGTCACCCTTTTGGTATTGCGCAACGGCATCCAGGGTCGGTGCGTGTCCCGCTTTGCGCTGCTTGAGTGTCTCTTCGGCGGCGGTGACCGCATAGTTGCTCGCCAGAAGATTAAGATTCTGGCGCCCGGCGGTCTCGACCCATGCCTTGGCGTCGTTTGGCGCTGGCGGTAATACCGGCAGCGTGTGGACGATTCCCTGGATTGAGTTGTACTGACGGTTGGTGAGCGTGATCAACGCTTCGAAGGCGTCTTCCACCTGGCGCTGGGCCACGATGCGGTTGGCGCGTGCAGTGTCATAGCTGGCCTGGGATTGCAGTACGTCCGTCTTGTCCGACAGGCCGACATCGAAGCGCTCGTTGGACTGATCCAGCTGGCGCTTGAAGGCAGCCTCTTCGGCCTTGGTGGTCGCCAGGTTATCTTGAGCCCGCAGCACGCTGAAGTAGCTCTCGGCGCTCTGCAGGATCAGGTTTTGCTCGGTGGCCGACAGCTGCAGCGCCGCCTGTTCGTTGACGGCTTCAGCTGCTTGCAGTTGGAACCAGCGGTCGGCGCGAAATAACGGTTGGCTCAAGGTCGCGCGCCAGGAATGTGCGTCACGGTCTATCGTGGCCGCTGGCTGATCGAACTTGTTGCGCACATTATTGGAATCGGCGCTCGCCGACAGGTTCGGCAGCAACCCGGCACGGGCCTGCGGGACGACTTCTTTCTGCGCGCCATATTGAGCGCGAGCGGCGGCCAGATCGGCGTTGTTATCCACAGCTTCCTGGTAGACGCTGACTAGGTCAGTTTTGGTCGACAGGGGCGCTTCTGCTGCCCAGGCCATTCCGTTGGTCGCACAAGACACGGCCAGAGCCAGTGAAAGTTTGCGCAGCATGAGGCGATCCCTAGTAAGAATATTATAGTAATAATTTTGCGCTCAAGGCTAAGGTGGGCCGTTCCTGGCGTCAAGCGTCGAGGCAGTGCCCGAGTGTAGTTGCGCGATCACGGCACAACAATCCCGCAATCATGTGATTTATCGGGGCGGCTACATCGCTATTGGCAATTTGCCCACGCCATGGTCTAGACTGGATGCGTTCTTGTCGGGGTGCCTTGTTGGAAGGCTGAGATCGGTAAATACCGGATCCCGTTGAACCTGATCAGGTTAGCGCCTGCGTAGGGAACAAGATTTCTCGTCACCCGGCGAGTCCTCTTGTGCTTCGTCCGGGATGTTGTTCGACAATCGAACAGCCCTCGTGCGCCAAGCACAGCACTGGCTCCAGTGCATCCGTCCGTCACAGGTTCGCTCCGACAAACATCCACCGCCTGGACAGTTGGAGAGCCCGTGATGAGCACAGAAATAAAAAGTACAAAACTGAAAAACACCGTGCACCTGAGTGAATCGGCCAAGGTCGACGCAGGCTCCGTGCAGCCGTTTACCCGCTCACAGAAAATCTACGTACAAGGCACCCGCCCGGACATTCGTGTGCCGATGCGTGAGATCAGCCTGGACGTGACCCCCACCGATTTCGGCGGTGAAATCAACGCGCCCGTGGTGGTCTACGACACCTCCGGCCCCTACACCGACCCCAACGTGATCATCGACGTGCGCAAAGGCCTGGGCGATGTGCGCTCGCCCTGGATCGAATCGCGCGGCGACACCGAGCGCCTGTCGGGCTTGAGCTCGCACTTCGGCCAACAGCGCCTGAGCGATGCCGAGTTGACCGCCCTGCGTTTCGCCCATGTGAAAAACCCGCGCCGCGCCAAGGCCGGGGCCAACGTCACGCAAATGCATTACGCGCGCAAAGGCATCATCACCGCCGAGATGGAATACGTCGCCATCCGCGAGAACATGAAGCTTGAAGAAGCCCGTGCCAGTGGCCTGCTCGACCAGCAGCATGCCGGCCACAGCTTCGGCGCCAGCGTGCCGAAAATCATCACGCCGGAATTTGTGCGTGAAGAAATCGCCCGTGGCCGCGCGATCATCCCGGCCAACATCAACCACACCGAACTGGAACCGATGATCATCGGCCGTAACTTCCTGGTGAAGATCAACGGCAATATCGGCAACAGCGCACTGGGCTCGTCCATTGAAGAAGAAGTGGCGAAACTGACCTGGGGCATTCGCTGGGGTTCTGACACGGTGATGGACCTGTCCACCGGCAAGCACATCCACGAAACCCGCGAGTGGATCATCCGCAATTCGCCAGTGCCGATCGGTACGGTGCCGATCTACCAGGCCCTGGAAAAAGTCGGCGGCGCCGCTGAAGACCTGACCTGGGAGCTGTTTCGCGACACCTTGATCGAACAGGCCGAGCAGGGCGTCGACTACTTCACCATCCACGCCGGCGTGTTGTTGCGCTATGTACCGCTGACCGCCAAGCGCGTCACCGGCATCGTTTCCCGTGGTGGCTCGATCATGGCCAAGTGGTGCCTGGCGCACCATAAAGAGAACTTCACCTACACGCATTTCGACGAAATCTGCGAAATCATGAAGGCCTACGACGTCAGCTTCTCCCTCGGCGACGGCCTGCGTCCAGGCTCGATCGCCGACGCCAACGACGCCGCGCAATTCGGTGAACTGGAAACCCTCGGCGAGCTGACCAAGATCGCCTGGAAACACGACGTGCAAACCATGATCGAAGGCCCTGGCCACGTGCCGATGCAGTTGATCAAGGAAAACATGGACAAGCAGCTGGAGTGCTGCGACGAGGCGCCGTTCTACACCCTCGGCCCGCTGACTACCGACATCGCGCCAGGTTATGACCACATCACCTCCGGTATCGGTGCGGCGATGATCGGCTGGTTCGGCTGCGCCATGCTCTGCTACGTCACCCCCAAAGAGCATTTGGGCCTGCCGAACAAGGATGACGTGAAGACCGGCATCATCACCTACAAGATCGCGGCGCATGCCGCCGACCTTGCCAAGGGCCATCCGGGTGCGCAGATACGCGACAACGCGCTGAGCAAGGCGCGCTTCGAGTTCCGCTGGGAAGACCAGTTCAACCTCGGCCTGGACCCGGACACCGCGCGCTCCTATCACGACGAAACCCTGCCGAAGGACTCGGCCAAGGTCGCGCATTTCTGCTCGATGTGCGGGCCGAAATTCTGCTCGATGAAGATCACTCAGGAAGTGCGCGAATACGCGGCCAACCAGCGCATTGACGCGGTGGATGTGGACGTGGCCAAGGGCCTGGCCGAGCAGGCTGAGCGGTTCAAGCAGGAAGGCAGCCAGCTTTACAAAAAGGTCTGATTCGGGATTTCAGGGGCCTATAAGGGCCTCATCGGGGGCAAGCCCCCTCCCACCTTTGACGGTGTGAACCCGATCAAATGTGGGAGGGGGCTTGCCCCCGATAGCCATATCCCAAACAACAAATGCCCCTCAGAGATACCCCCCTTGAACATTCACCCAAGTACCTACTCCCCCGACATCGCAGTGCCCGCCGACAAACGTGTCTTCGGCGCCCGCGACCTGTTCTCCCTGTGGTTTTCCCTGGGTATCGGCCTGATGGTCCTGCAAACCGGCGCGCTGTTGGCGCCGGGCCTGGGCTTGTCCGGCGCCTTGCTGGCGATTTTCCTCGGCACCCTGGTGGGCGTGTTGTTGCTGGCCGCCGTCGGCGTGATCGGCAGCGACACCGGCCTGTCCGCCATGGCTGCGCTCAAGCTCAGCCTCGGTACCAAAGGCGCCAGCCTGCCGGCGCTGTTGAACCTGCTGCAGCTGATTGGCTGGGGCTCGTTCGAGATCATCGTGATGCGCGATGCCGCCAGTCTGTTGGGCACGCGTGCGTTCAGTGAAGGCAGCCTGTTGGCGAGCCCCTTGCTGTGGACCCTGTTCTTCGGCGGCCTAGCAACTTTGCTGGCGGTGACTGGCCCGCTGACCTTCGTGCGGCAGATCCTGCGCAAGTGGGGTATCTGGCTGCTGCTTGCGGCCTGCCTGTGGCTGACCTGGAACCTGTTCGCCAAGGCCGACCTCGCCACCCTGTGGGCTCAGGCCGGTGACGGCTCGATGCCGTTTGCGGTGGGCTTTGACATTGCCATCGCCATGCCGCTGTCCTGGCTGCCGCTGATCGCGGACTACTCACGCTTTGGCAAGCGCGCCAAAAGCGTGTTCGGCGGTACTGCGCTGGGGTTCTTTATCGGCAATTTCTGGCTGATGAGCCTGGGCGTGGCCTACACCCTGGCCTTTGCGCCAAGCGGCGAGGTGAATGCATTGCTGCTGGCCCTGGCCGGTGCCGGCCTGGGTATTCCGCTGTTGCTGATTTTGCTGGACGAGTCGGAAAACGCGTTTGCTGATATTCACTCGGCGGCGGTGTCCAGTGGGATTCTGCTGCGCCTGAAGGTCGAGCACCTGGCGTTGGCCATTGGTGTGGTTTGCACCTTGATCGCCTGCTTTGCGCCCCTGGCGCAATACCAGAGCTTCCTGTTGCTGATCGGCTCAGTGTTCGCGCCGCTGTTCGGCGTGGTGCTGGTGGACCACTTCATCCTGCGCCGTCGGGCCCAGGGCGCGGTGACCCTGCTGCACTGGCCGGCGCTGGTCGCGTGGCTGGGCGGCATCGCGACCTATCATCTGCTGGCCAATCTCTATCCGGATGTCGGCGCTACCCTGCCGGCGTTGCTGCTGGCAGGGCTGTTGCAGTGGATCCTGGGGCGGGCGGTCAGTGGCGTGCGGGCATCAGCTCAGGCTTGATCACGCCAGTCAGGCGCGCATAGGGGAGGGTGATTTCGATCAACCCCTGTGCGTAGGGGGCGATGGTGGCAACGTTGTACTTGAGCACTACGCCGCCACTGGTCAGGGCCACGTTCGGGGTTTTCTGGAACGGCCAGTTCTTCACGAACTCCGGGTCGCGGTCCATTTTGGTGTTGATCAACCAGCTGTTGTGCGCAACTTTTGCGGTATTCCAGAAGGCCTGCTCCTGGCCGGGCAGCAACATGTCGGCCAGGCCCAATTCTTTGTGCAGCACACGTGAATAGTTGATGAACCCGCGGCCAGGTTCACCGTGGGCCACGCCGGTGTCCAGGTAGCTGGACACTTCAACGATCACCAGTGCGTCATGCTGCTCACGTACTTTGGCCTGCAAGTACATGCTGTGGCGGTCGGCGGACTCACGCAGGAATTTATCCCGATAGGCATTGAGCGTCGCAGGCGTGGCGGCGCCGGGCGTGGTGCGGGTCATCTGCAGCAAGCGCTGCTCCACCAGGCTGTCGAGTTGCGGGTCGGCGGGGAAATGCACGGTATCGATGTTCACCAGCGGGCAATCCGGGCTGCCGCAGCCAGGTTTGGTTTGTTCCGATTTGTCGGTGGTGACCTCCAGCGGCTTGAGCTGGCTGGGTTGGAACAGGCTCTGGCAGGCGCCCAGGGCCAAGGCAATGCAAGCCACGGAGGCGATTTTTAAAAGCGACATGGGTGTCCTTCGTAAATCGATGGAAAGCGAAAAGAGTAGCGCTTGGACTGCCAACAGGGCCGCCAGTTCGCCACTAGACTGATTAGAGTGAGTTTGACGCCCGCCGTCTATCCCGGCAACCGGAAAGGGGCTGCGCCAACCGGCATCGGCGCGTTAGGATGGCGCCCATTGCGCGGCTTATGACGAGGAAGACTATGACCGATTTGACGAAGTCGACGCCGAACAAGATCGAAATTGTTCAGCGCGACCATGCCTATAAAGGTTTCTACCAGCTCGATCGGGTGCAACTGCGCCACGAGAAGTTCGACGGCGGCATGAGCCGCGTGATCAATCGTGAAGTGTTCGTGCGTCACGATGCGGTGTGTGTGCTGCCTTACGACCCGCAGCGCGATGAAGTGGTGCTGATCGAGCAGTTCCGCGTAGGCGCCATGGGCCGTACCGACAACCCATGGCTGGTGGAAATGGTCGCCGGCCTGATTGACAAGGACGAGCAACCGGAGGAGGTTGCACACCGCGAGGCCGAGGAGGAAGCTGGGCTGACGTTCGCGGCGCTATGGCCGATCACCAAATATTTCCCCTCGCCCGGCGGCAGTACCGAATTCGTCCACTTGTACCTGGGCCGTTGCGACAGCTCGCAGGCCGGTGGCATCCATGGATTGGAAGAAGAGGCAGAAGATATCCGTGTTACCACCTGGGCGTTCGAAGATGCCTTTCAGGCGGTGCGCGACGGTAAGATTTCCAATGCAGCCAGCATCATCGCCCTGCAATGGCTTGCGCTTAATCGCGCGGAAGTGAGGGGGTTATGGCAGTAAAGGCACGGGAACGTTATCGGGTCGACCTCATCGGGCTGCAAGCTGCGTGCGAGGCCAACTATGCGCGGCTGATGCGCCTGTTGCCCGACATGCGCCACGCACCCGAGGCACGGCGCATCGCCGTGACCCACGGCGATCAGATGCTCGGCGTGCTGACGCTGGAAGTCATCGTCAATTGCCCCTACACCACCACCCTGCGCGTGCGCCAGGAACACAGCCTGCCGTGGCTGCCAGTGCCACAGCTGGAAGTGCAGGTGTACCACGATGCGCGCATGGCCGAAGTCATCAGCGCCGAACATGCGCGACGCTTTCGCAGCATCTATCCTTACCCGAATGTGTTCATGCACCAGCCCGATGAGAAAGCACAGCTCAATGTGTTCCTCGGTGAATGGTTGAGCCATTGCCTGGCCTTGGGCCATGAGTTCGAAGTCGTGCGGTAGATGTGAACGGCGCCCGTTTCCTGGCTTCCCTCTTTGTGTCCTGCCCCAGCATAATCGCCCCAACTATCTAATCCTGTGATTGCCAGGGAGAGCGCCTTGCCGAGCGTATCCGCTGTGAAACCTGACGTTGCGCTGCTGGTGCAGCTGTCCGACAGCCATCTGTTTGCCGAGGCAGACGGCGTGCTGCTGGGCATGAATACCCGCGAGAGCCTGCAGCGGGTGATCGAACGGGTGCGCGAGCAGCAGCCGCACATTGATCTGCTGCTGGCCACGGGAGATCTGTCCCAGGACGGCACGTTGGCCTCGTATCAGCAATTTCGCGATATGACGGCGCCCTTGGGCGCTCCCGCGCGCTGGATCCCCGGCAACCACGATGAACCACAGATCATGGCCCAGGCCGCCGTGCACAGCGACCTGCTGGAGCCGGTGGTGGATATCGGCAACTGGCGCATCACCCTGCTGGACTCCGCCGTACCCGGCTCCGTGCCAGGCTATCTGCAGGATCAGCAACTGCAATTGCTCGCCCAGGCCCTGAGTGAAGCGCCGAACCGGCATCATCTGGTGTGCTTTCATCATCACCCGGTGTCGATCGGCTGTGCCTGGATGGAGCCTATCGGCCTGCGCAATCCCGAGGCGCTGTTTGCCGTGCTCGACCGGTTCCCCCAAGTGAAAGCGGTTTTGTGGGGCCATGTGCACCAGGAAATCGACAGCGAGCGCAACGGCGTGCGCCTGCTGGCGTCGCCGTCCACCTGTATCCAGTTCGCACCGGGCAGTGAGGACTTCCAGGTCAGCGACCAGGCGCCAGGCTATCGCTGGCTGCGTTTGCATGCCGACGGGCGGTTGGAGACCGGGGTGGAGCGGGTCAAGGATTTCGCTTTTACCGTCGACTACGGCAGCAACGGCTATTAATAGCTGTAAACACTGATCAAAATGTGGGAGGGGGCTTGCTCCCGATGACTGAGTGTCAGTCAGCCCATGTGGCAGCTGACACACCGCTATCGGGAGCAAGCCCCCTCCCACATGGGTTCTCACACAGGCCCCCGATCCCTGTAAACTGCGCCTCTTTGGCTGATGCACGGAGAGCCTGGCATGTCCGCTTCGATCCTCTATATCCACGGTTTCAACAGCGCGCCGGCCTCCAACAAGGCCAGCCAGTTGATCACCGTCATGGACAGCCTTGGCCTGTCCGGGCAGTTGCGTGTGCCGGCGCTGCATCACCACCCGCGTCAGGCGATTCCTCAATTGGAGGAGGCCATCGCAGAACTCGGCAGGCCGCTGCTGGTCGGCAGCTCGCTCGGCGGCTACTATGCAACCCATCTTGCCGAACGCCATGGCCTCAAGGCGCTGCTGGTCAACCCGGCGGTCAGCCCGCATCGGATGTTCGACGGTTACCTGGGGACCCAGAAGAACCTCTACACCGATGAAACCTGGGAGTTGACCCACGACCACGTCACGGCCCTGGCCGAGCTGGAAGTGCCAGCCCCTCAAGACGCCGCGCGGTATCAGGTGTGGTTGCAGACCGGGGACGAAACCCTGGATTATCGCCTCGCCCAGCAGTATTACCGGGCCTGTGCCTTGCGCATCCAGGCCGGCGGCGACCATGGTTACCAAGGGTTCGCCCAGCAATTGCCGGCCCTGTTGAGCTTTGCCGGCATTGGCGCTGATCAGTATCAATCCTTCGATTTTGCGTCATTGTAAAAATCGCAGGTCATTTTTTAATCGAACGACTCACGACGAGACCCCATGGCCACTCCCAGCGCTAGCTCTTATAACGCCGACGCCATCGAAGTCCTCTCGGGCCTCGACCCGGTGCGCAAACGCCCCGGCATGTACACCGACACCAGTCGGCCGAACCACCTTGCCCAGGAAGTCATCGACAACAGCGTCGACGAAGCCTTGGCCGGGCACGCCAAGTCGGTGCAGGTCATTCTGCACGCCGACCACTCCCTGGAAGTGTCCGACGACGGTCGCGGCATGCCGGTGGACATCCACCCTGAAGAGGGTGTGTCGGGCGTCGAGCTGATCCTCACCAAGCTGCACGCCGGCGGCAAGTTCTCCAACAAGAACTACCAGTTCTCCGGTGGCTTGCACGGCGTGGGTATTTCCGTGGTCAACGCCCTATCCACGCAGGTCAGGGTCAAGGTCAAGCGCGACGGCAACGAATACCAGATGACGTTCGCCGATGGCTACAAGGCCACCGACCTCGAAGTGATCGGCACCGTTGGCAAGCGCAATACCGGCACCAGCGTGTACTTCGCGCCGGACCCGAAATACTTCGATTCACCGAAATTCTCCATCAGCCGCCTCAAGCATGTGCTCAAGGCCAAGGCCGTGCTGTGCCCCGGCCTGCTGGTGAGCTTTGAAGACAAAGGCACCGGCGAGAAGGTCGAGTGGCACTACGAGGACGGGCTGCGCTCCTACCTGGAAGATTCCGTCAGCGACTTCGAACGCCTGCCCAATGAGCCGTTCTGCGGCAGCCTGGCCGGTAACAAGGAAGCCGTCGACTGGGCGCTGCTGTGGTTGCCCGAAGGCGGCGACAGCGTGCAGGAAAGCTATGTCAACCTGATC